>NZ_JAXCWB010000007.1:29173-178735 GCF_034045305.1 Frigoribacterium sp. CFBP9029 | reverse complement strand
CCATCGTCCGAGGCAGCTGTGAAACCTTAGCACCAGATTACAATCCGTAAAACCAGTGACAATCACTCCCGAAGAAGCAATCCGTTCCCGTGGGAACGAAGCACTAACCTACATCATGTTTTCCAGTGTTGCAACTTGCTTGGTCCGAGGCCGTAATGGCAACTCGAGGACTTGGAAGCCGGTCACACTTGAGTTCCGGTGAGCTTCGCTCCGCCGAACCTTTGGGGTGACAAGAAAGAACCTTACACGGACAATCCGCCACACGTCCAAACCTCCACGCATCCCGGGCGTGTCGCCGCCGAAAACCCCGGAAACATCACGATCCCGCCCCAGAACGCCGCACACGGCCGCGCAGAGGCGACCGTGATCAGCGACAGACCCCTCCCTCGGGCCCGTTCAGGGGGCTCGGCGGAGAACACGAGAGGCCCGCATCCCCTGGAAGGGATGCGGGCCTCTGTCGGTGGGGCGATGCGGTCAGCTGCGGACGCTCACACCCGCGAGCGTCTTCTTGCCGCGACGCAGGATGGCACGTCGACCGACGAGCAGCGTCTCGCCCACCAGGGCGTCGCCATCCGTGACCCGCTCGTTGTTCAGGTAGACACCGCCCTCCGTCGCAGCCCGTCGGGCCGCGCCCAAGGATGAGACCAGACCGGTCTCGACGAGCGCGCGCGCCACTGTCGTGTCGGCGTCCACCTCCGCGGACGGCAGCTCGGCCATCGCGCTGACGAGGGTCGACTCGTCGAGGGCGCCGAGGTCGCCGTTGCCGAACAAGGCGGCCGCCGCGTCGATGGCGGCCTGCGCGGCGGGTTCGCCGTGGACCAGCCGGGTGACCTCCCATGCCAGGGTGCGCTGCGCCTCCCTGGTGAACGGACGCTCGGCGACGACCGTCTCGAGCCGTTCGATCTCGGCCCGGTCGAGGAACGTGAAGACCTTGAGTCGGGACACCACGTCGGAGTCGTCGGTGTTGAGCCAGAACTGGTACATCGCGTAGGGGCTGGTGAGCTCGGGGTCGAGCCACACGGCGTTGCCTTCGCTCTTGCCGAACTTCGTGCCGTCGCTGTTGGTGATCAACGGCGTGCCGATGGCGTGCACCGCGACGCCCTCGGTGCGACGGATCAGCTCGGTGCCGCTGGTCAGGTTGCCCCACTGGTCGCTGCCGCCGGTCTGCAGCACGCAGTCGTACTCGCGGTACAGCTCGCGGAAGTCCAGCCCCTGCAGGATCTGGTAGCTGAACTCGGTGTAGCTGATGCCGGCGTCGCTGTTCAGACGGGCGCTCACCGCATCCTTCTTCAGCATCGTGTTCACCCGGAAGTTCTTGCCGATGTCGCGGAGGAACTCGATGGCGCTGAGCGGCGCCGTCCAGTCGAGGTTGTTGACCACGCGCAGGCCGTTGTCACCGGAGGCTTCGAGGAACTTCACCACGTGGGCGCGGATGGACTCGACCCACTCGGCCGTCTGCTCGGGTGTCTTCAGCACGCGCTCGGCCGTCGGACGCGGGTCGCCGATCAGACCGGTCGAGCCGCCGACCAGACCCAGCGGTCGGTGACCGGCCAGCTGGAGGCGGCGCATGGTCAGGAGCTGCACGAGATTCCCGAGGTGGAGGCTCGGCGCGGTCGGGTCGAAACCGCAGTAGAACGTGATCGGCGGGCCGGCGAGCAGGGTCTTGAGGGAGTCGGCGTCGGTCGAGACGTGCACGAGGCCCCGCCAGACGAGCTCGCTCCACACGTCGTCGAACGTCGGGTCGTTTCGCTGGCCGGCCAGGACGTCTGCCGTCGATTCACTGGTCACCCGAGAACGGTACCAGCGTCAGCCGCGCCGCCCGGTGCGCCTGGCGGCCGATCGGTAGACGGACACCGTCGGATCCCCCGCGATCCAGAACCGCCAGGGGCGGCTCTCGTGCCCGCCATCCCCCGCGACCCCCACACGCGGCCCGGTCTCGACGACGGGTGACGGACCGGATGGGAGCTCGAGCGACAGCCGGCCTCCGCCGAGGCGGGTGCCGTCGTCGGCGAGGTCGACTCCGAGAGCCGACCCGAACCTCCCCGGCCCCCTCGCGAGATCGACCGCGCCGCGCGACGTCGCCCGTCTCGACCGGGCCGTGTCGACGCCCTCCACGACCTCCCCCGACCGCAGGAGGAGACCCGATGCCTCGCCGACCGGGCCGCAGACGAGGTTGACACAGCGGTGGATCCCGTACGACAGGTACACGTAGACCGTGCCGGCCGGGCCGAACATGCTCGAGTTCCGGGCCGTCCTCCCCCGGTGGGCGTGCGAACCCGGGTCGTCGCCGACCCCCATGTAGGCCTCGACCTCGGTCAGCCGGACGGCCACGTCGCCGAGTCGGACGACGGCCCCGAGGAGGCGCGGAGCCACCTCGAGGGCCGCCCCCGACAGCAGACGGGTCGCGTCGTCCGCCGGGGTCGACTCCATGGGCCTAGAAGAAGTCCTGGCCCGTCGTCACCACGATGACGACGACGGCGACGAGGACCACCACGCTGACCGCGACGACGACGGGCAGCAACCAGGCCCGCCCTCGTCGCGGCTCGGACGGGCGTCGATCGCTCACGACGCCCTCGGGTCGAGATCGCGGGCCAGCCCGGCGACTCGCGCGGTGAGTGCCTCGAGCTGCTCGGCGACGCGCTCGGGCGCGGTGCCCCCGGTGCCGCGCCGACTCGCGATGGAGCCCTCGACGGTCAGCACCGGGCGGATCTCGGGGGTGAGATGGGGAGACACCGACGCGTACTGCTCGTCGGTCGGCTCGTCCAGCTCGAGTCCGTGCTGCTCGCAGAAGCGCACCAGCTCGCCGCTGATCTCGTGGGCGTCACGGAAGGCCACGCCCTGACGGACCAGCCATTCGGCCACGTCGGTGGCGAGCGAGAAGCCCTGCGGCGCCAGCTCGGCCATCCGCTGCTCGTCGAACTGCAGCGTCGCGACCAGACCGGTGAACGCGGGCAGCAGGACCTCGAGCTGGGTGACCGAGTCGAAGACCGGCTCTTTGTCCTCTTGCAGATCGCGGTTGTACGCGAGAGGCAGGCCCTTCAGCGTCGCGAGGAGACCCGTCAGGTTGCCGATCAGACGACCCGACTTGCCGCGCGCGAGCTCGGCGATGTCCGGGTTCTTCTTCTGCGGCATGATCGACGATCCGGTCGAGAACGCGTCGTGCAGTCGGACGAAGCCGAACTCGCGCGTCGACCAGAGGATGATCTCCTCCGACAACCGCGACAGGTCGATGCCGATCGACGCGGCGACGAAGGCGAACTCGGCGACGACGTCACGACTGGCGGTCGCGTCGATCGAGTTCTCGGTCGTGCGGTCGAAGCCGAGATCGCGGGCGACCTGATCAGGGTCGAGACCGAGCGAGCTGCCGGCCAGGGCGCCGGCCCCGTAGGGCGACGCCGAAGCACGGCGCGACCAGTCGCGGAGACGCTCGAGATCGCGCACGAGAGGCCACGCGTGGGCCAGGAGGTGATGCGCAAGCAGGACGGGCTGCGCGTGCTGCAGATGCGTGCGCCCGGGCATGACGGCCGTGGGGTGGGCCGACGCCTGAGCTGCGATGGCGTCGACCAGGTCGACGACGAGTCGCGAGATGGTGGCGGCATGGTCGCGCAGGTACAACCGCACGAGAGTGGCGATCTGGTCGTTGCGGCTCCGACCGGCCCGCAGACGGCCGCCGAGCTCGACACCGGCGATGCCGATGAGACCGCGTTCGAGGGCCGAGTGGACGTCTTCGTCGGAGTCCGCGGCGACGAACGTCTGATCGGCGACGTCGGACTCGAGCCGGTCGAGCGCGTCGAGCATGGCGGTCAGCTCGTGGTCACCCAGGTAGCCCGCGGAGGCCAGGGCGCGAGCGTGGGCCCGCGAGCCGGCGATGTCGTACGGTGCCAGCTGCCAGTCGAACTGCGTCGACTTGCTCAGCGCGGCGAGCTCGGCCGACGGCCCGGAGGCGAAGCGGCCACCCCAGAGGGCGCCCGCCTCGCCTGCGCGCTGGTTCGGCGTCGTGTCGTCGGCCACTACTGCTGGGCCAGATCGCGGCGGGCCGAGATCTTGCTGGGCAACGACCAGATCTCGATGAAGCCCTTCGAGAGCGACTGGTCGAACGTGTCGCCGGTGTCGTAGGTGGCGAGGTCGAAGTCGTAGAGGCTCGAATCGCTCTTCTGACCGGTGACGACGGCACGACCGCCCTGCAGCTTGAGACGGATGTCGCCCGACACGTACTTCTGGGTGTCGTCGATGAAGACGTCGAGCGAGCGCTTCAGGCCGGAGAACCACAGACCGTCGTAGACGAGGTTCGACCACTCGGCCTCGACGCCGCGCTTGTAGCGGCCGAGATCGCGCTCGATGGTGAGGGCCTCGAGGGCCTCGTGCGCCTGGATGAGCGCGACGGCCCCCGGAGCCTCGTAGACCTCACGGCTCTTGATGCCGACCAGGCGGTCCTCCACGACGTCGATGCGGCCGACGCCGTGGGCCCCGGCGAGCTCGTTCATCTTCTCGACGATGCCGAGCGGCGTGTACGCGACGCCGTCGATGGCGACCGGGATGCCGGCCTCGAAGGTCACGACGACCTCGTCGGCGGGCTTGATGACCGACGGATCTTGCGTGTACTCGTACAGGTCTTCGATCGGCGGGTTCCACGGGTCTTCGAGGAACCCGGTCTCGACCGCGCGTCCCCAGACGTTCTTGTCGATCGAGTACGGGTTCGCGGCGCTCTGACGGATCGGCAGGTTGTGCTGCTCGGCGTATACGATCGCCTTGTCGCGGGTCAGCGCGAGGTCTCGGACGGGCGCGATGCTCGTCAGGTCGGGTGCGAGGGCGGCGACCGCCGCCTCGAAGCGCACCTGGTCGTTGCCCTTGCCGGTGCAGCCGTGGGCGACGCTGTCCGCGCCGAGCTCCTTCGCGACGCGTGCCAGGTGGCGGGCGATCAGCGGACGGCTGAGGGCGCTCACCAGCGGGTAGGTCTTCTGGTACATGGCGTTCGCCTTGAGGGCGGGCATCAGGTAGTCGCGCCCGAACTCCTCCTTGGCGTCGACGACGACCGACTCGACGGCGCCGCAGTCGAGGGCGCGCTGACGGATGTCGTTCATGTCCTCACCGCCCTGTCCGACGTCGACGGCCAGAGCCACCACCTCCTTGCCGGTGGCGTCGGCGAGCCAGCCGATGCCGACCGAGGTGTCGAGGCCTCCTGAGTATGCGAGGACGACGCGTTCCGTCATGGTTCTCCTTGGTTCGTATGCGGGGTGCGGGGCCGGTGGCCCGGACTGTGCCGGGCCACCGGATGTTCGGGGTGCGGTCGCGGGGCGACCGCGACTGCTCGGAGCCTGTGCGTCAGTGCTCGAGCAGCCAGGTGAGCAGTGCCTTCTGGGCGTGGACGCGGTTCTCCGCTTCGTCCCAGATGACGCTGGTCGGGCCGTCGATGACGTCGGTCTCGACCTCGTAGCCGCGGTCGGCGGGGAGGCAGTGCAGGAAGATCGCGTCGTCGTCGGCCTCGGCCATCAGGGCCCGATCGACCTTGAAGCCGCCGAAGACGGCGACCCGCGCCTCCTTCTCGTCCTCCTTGCCCATCGACACCCAGGTGTCGGTGACGACGACGTCGGCCCCGGCGACCGCCGCGTGCACGTCGGAGGTGACCTGCACGGAGCCGCCGGTGGCGGCGGCGATGCGCTCGGCGTCACGGACTACGGCCCCGTCGGGCTGGAAGCCATCGGGGGCCCCGATCCGCACGTGCATGCCCGCCGTCGCGCCGGCCAGGAGGTACGACTGGCCCATGTTGCAGCGGCCGTCGCCCACGAAGGCGACCGTCAGACCGGCCAGCGCGCCCTTCTTCTCGCGGATCGTCTGCAGATCGGCGAGCAGCTGGCAGGGGTGGAAGTCGTCGCTCAGCGCGTTGACGACGGGGACGGTCGCCCCCTCCGCCATCTCCTCCAGACCGGACTGCGCGTAGGTGCGCCAGACGATCGCGGAGACCATCCGCTCGAGCACACGCGCGGTGTCGGACGGGGTCTCTTTACCGCCGAGCTGGCTGTTGGCCGTCGCGATGATCAGCGGGCTCCCGCCGAGGTCGGCGATGCCCACCGCGAACGAGACCCGGGTGCGGGTCGACGACTTGTCGAAGATGACGGCGACCGTCTGCGGGCCCTCGAGGGGGCGACGCGACCACCGGTCGGCCTTGAGCTCGTCGGCGAGGTCGAGGACCTCGAGCAGCTCGCTCGGGCTGAGGTCGTCGTCGCGGAGGAAGTGGCGGGTCATGCGAGACCTTTCAGGACGGGGGCGAAGAGGGCGATGAACTCGTCGATCTCGGCGTCGCCCACGATGAGCGGGGGCGCGAGACGGATGCTCGAGTCGTTCGGAGCGTTGATGATGAGGCCGGCGTCGAGCGCGGCCGCGGCGAGCTCGGCCGCGACGGGCTGCGTCAGGCCGATGCCGACGAGCAGACCGCGACCCCGGATCTCGCCGATGAGCGGCGAGTCGAGTGCCGCCAGCGCGGCCCGGAGGCGCTCGCCCTGGACGACCGCGTTGACGATGAGACCAGAGTCTTCGATCTCGCGGAGGACGGCGTTGGCGGCCGCGGTGGCGAGCGGGTTGCCGCCGAACGTCGTGCCGTGCTGCCCGGCCTCGAAGAGCGCCGAGGCCTCGCCGAAGGTGACGAGGGCACCGATGGGCACGCCGCCGGCGATCCCCTTGGCGACCGTGATCGCGTCGGGGACGACGTCGAACTGCTGGAAGGCGAACCAGGAGCCCGTCCGACCGACACCTGTCTGGATCTCGTCGAGGACGAGCAGGGCGCCGTGGCGCGTCGACAACTCGCGGGCCTTCTCGAGGAACCCCTCGGGCAGGTCGAGGACACCCGCCTCGCCCTTGATCGGTTCGACGAAGAGGGCGGCCACGTGATCGTCGAACGCCGTCTCGAGCGCCTCGACGGTGCTGTCGATGTGCTCGACGCCGGCGACCATCGGCTCGAAGGGCTCGCGGAGCGCCGGCTTGCCGGTCAGCGCCAACGACCCCATCGTGCGACCGTGGAACGAGTTCTGCAGCGCGAGGATGCGCGTCTTCGAGCCGTCACCGCGATTGAGACGGGCCAGCTTGAAGGCCGCCTCGTTGGCCTCGGCGCCGCTGTTGCCGAAGAACACACGACCGGCGTCGCCGGCGCCCGTGATCCGCTTGAGGCGCTCGGCCAGCTCGAGCTGCGGCTCGGTCGCGAAGTAGTTCGACACGTGGATGATCGACGCGGCCTGGGTCGACAGGGCCTCGATCAGGGCCGGATGCGCGTGACCGAGCGCGTTGACGGCGATGCCGGCCAGGAAGTCGAGATAGCGCTTGCCCTCGACGTCGAACACCGAGCAGCCCTCGCCGTGCGACAGCATCACCTTCGGGGTGGACAGCGAGCCCATCAACGAGTCGCCGAATCGGCGCTGCCAGGTACCGCCTTGGGTCTGGATCATGGTCACGACTGTCCTTTCTTCTCGGTGCCGTCGTCGACGGCGGGGGTGTTCGAGGAGGTGACGACGGGCGCGCCGTACGACGCCGCCCGGTCGTCGGGGATGACCTCGGTGCCCGACCCGCGCTGGGTGAAGACCTCGAGGAGGATGGAGTGCGGGATGCGCCCGTCGATGATGGTCGCTCCCCCGACGCCGCCGACGACCGACTCGAGGCACGCCGTCATCTTCGGGATCATGCCCGACTCGAGCGACGGCAGCAGATCGGTGAGGGCCGAGACGGTGATCGCCGCCACGAGCGACTCTCGGTTCGGCCAGTCGCTGTACAGCCCCGGCACGTCCGTCAGCATGACGAGCTTCGTGGCGCCGAGCGCGATGGCGAGGGCGCCCGCCGCCGCGTCGGCGTTGACGTTGAGCGCCGAGTCGGGGTGGGCCTCGTTCGTCGCGATCGACGACACGACCGGGATGCGACCCGCCGCGATCTCGTCGAGCACCGCCCGCGGGTCGACCTCGGTGATGTCGCCGACGTGACCGAGGTCGAACGTCTGGCCGTCGATGACGACACCGCGGCGCCGCCCCTCGAAGAGCGTGCTGTCTTCGCCGGACACCCCGCGGGCGAGGTCGCCGTGCTCGTTGATCAGGTCGACGATCTCTCGGTTGACCTCGCCGGCGAGGACGTCGCGGACGACCGAGATCGCCTCGGTGCTCGTGTACCGGTAGCCCCCGCGGAACTCGCTCGGGATGCCGGCCGCCGCCAGCGCGGCCGAGATCTGCGGCCCCCCTCCGTGCACGACAACCGGGAAGAGCCCCGCGTAGCGGAGGTAGACCATGTCCTCGGCGAAGGCCCGCTTGAGGGCGTCGTCGACCATGGCGTTGCCGCCGAACTTGACGACGACCACCGTGCCGGAGAAGCGCTTGAGCCAGGGCAGCGACTCGATCAGGGTGGCGGCCTTGACCGCCGCGAGCTCCTGCTCGTCGCTGTGCACCACGTCGGAGACGGCCATCAGCTGGAGTACGCGCTGTTCTCGTGCACGTAGTCGTGCGTGAGGTCGTTCGTGAGGATCGTCGCCTCGTGGCCGCCCGACCGGAGGTCGACGAGCACGTGGACGGCGCGCGCCGTCAGGTCGACGGCGTCGCTCGGTCGATCGGGCGCCCCCGCGTGGCAGACGCGGACGCCGTTCATGGAGACGTCGACGTCGTAGGGATCGAACTCGGCCGAGGTCGTCCCGATCGCCGCCAGGACGCGGCCCCAGTTCGGATCGTTGCCGAAGACCGCGGCCTTGAAGAGGTTGTTGCGGGCGATCGAGCGCCCGACCTCGACGGCGTCGTCGTCGCTCGCGGCCCCGACGATCTCGATGCGGATGTCGTGCGAGGCGCCCTCGGCGTCGGCCTGCAGCTGCTCGGCGAGGTCGGCGCAGAGCTCCGTCACCGCAGCTCGGAACTCCTCTGCATCGGGGACGACGCCCGACTCGCCGCTGGCGAGGAGCAGCACGGTGTCGTTGGTCGACATGCAGCCGTCGGAGTCGAGCCGGTCGAAGGTGACCCGCGTCGCGGAGTGGAGCGCGTCGTCCAGCCCGCCGTGGTCGACGTCGGCGTCGGTCGTCAGGACGACGAGCATGGTCGCCAGACCCGGTGCCAGCATGCCGGCCCCCTTCGCCATGCCACCGACCACCCAGCCATCACCAGCCACCACGGCCTGCTTCGGCTTCGTGTCGGTCGTCATGATCGCCGTCGCGGCGTCGAGTCCGCCGTCGACCGTCAGTGCCGACGCCGCAGCGATCGAGCCGGAGAGGACCTTGTCGCGGAAGACCTGATCGCCGACGCCGATGAGACCCGTCGAGCACACCACCACGTCACCGGCCGACACGCCGAGCGCCTCGGCGACCGTCTCGGCGGTCGCGTGCGTCGTCTGGAAGCCGAACGGACCCGTGAAGCAGTTCGCGCCTCCTGAATTCAGCACGACGGCCTCGGCGATGCCGTCGCCGACCACCTGCTGCGACCAGAGCACGGGGTGGGCCTTGGCCCGGTTGCTGGTGAAGACCGCCGCCGCGCTCTTGCGGCGCCCGCGGTTGACGACGAGGGCGACATCGGGTCGACCGCTCGTCTTGAGGCCCGCCGTGACACCGGCGGCGACGAATCCCTGGGCTGCGGTGACGCTCACGGTGCCACTCCGTTCACGGTGAGGCCCGCGGTCTCGGGGAGACCGAGGGCGATGTTGGCGGACTGCACCGCGGCGCCCGCGGTGCCCTTCGCCAGGTTGTCGATGGCGCTGACCACGACCAGCCGGTCGGCGTCGACGTCGACCGCGAGTCCGATGAGGGCGGTGTTGGCGCCGACGGTGTCGGCCGTGCGCGGGAACTCGCCCGCGGGCAGGAAGTGCACGAACGGCTCGTCGGCGTAGGCGATCTCGTACGCGGCGCGCACGTCGCTCTCGCTCACGCCGGGAGCCAGCGTGGCCGTCGAGGTCGCCAGGATGCCCCGCGACATCGGCACGAGGACGGGGGTGAACGAGATGCTCACCTCGGTGGCGCCGGCGACGCGGAGGTTCTGCTGGATCTCGGGCACATGGCGGTGGGTGCCGCCCACCCCGTAGGCCGACGCCGAACCGAGGATCTCGCCGGCGAGGAGGTGCGGCTTCAGAGCCTTGCCCGCGCCCGAGGGCGCGACGGCGAGCACGGAGACGATGTCGGTGCTCTCGACGAGACCGGCACGGACCGCCGGAGCGAGAGCCAGGGTGATCGCGGTCACGTTGCAGCCGGGCGCCGCGATGCGACGCTCGCCGACGAGCGCCTCGCGCTGCCGCGTGCCGTCGGCGTGGACGAGCTCGGGGAGACCGTAGGCCCACGCCCCGTAGAACTCGGTGCCGTAGAACCGGGCCCAGTCGGCCTCGTCGGTGAGGCGATGGTCGGCACCGCAGTCGATGACGAGCGTCTCGGCGGGCAACTCGGCCGTGATGGCCCCGGACTTGCCGTGAGGCAGGGCGAGGAACACGACGTCGTGACCGGCGAGGTTCTCGGCCGTCGTCTCGACGAGGGTCAGGTGCGCGAGCGAGCGCAGCTGGGGTTGCAGCGCGATGAGCGGCTGCCCGGCGTTCTGGAACGCCGTGACGGTGCGCACCTCGAAGTCGGGATGCGCGGCGAGGAGCCGGAGCAGCTCGCCGCCGGCGTAGCCGCTGGCGCCGGCGACGGCAACGGAATGAGGCATGGGTCCACCCTAATGTTCGATTCGGTCGAGGATCGGGGGCGGCGACGCCTGGCGAGTGTCAGTCGCGGAGCGCCGCCCCGAATCGCTCGCCGGCCAGACGGACGGCGCCCTGCTTGGCCTCGGTCGCCTCGGCGGCCGTCAGGGTGCGGTCGTCGGACCGGAATCGCAGGGCGAAGGTCAACGACTTCGAGGCGTCGGGCAGCCCCGCGCCGCGGTAGTCGTCGACGAGACGGACCGTCTCGAGCAGCGCACCGGCGCCCTCGCGGACGGCGGAGAGGACCTCGCCCGCCGAGACGTCTTCGGCGACGACGAGGGAGAGGTCTTGCGTGGCGGCGGGGAACGACGAGATCGGGGTCGGCTGCAGCTCGACGTCGGCGAGGGCGATGACCCGGTCGAGGTCGATCTCGCCGACGGCGACGACCCGGGGCAGATCGAGGTCCGCCGCACGCTGGGGCAGCAGCTCGCCGGCGTGACCGACGACCTCGCCGGCCACGACGACCTCGGCCGTGCGACCGGGGTGCAGCGACGGGTGCGAACCCTGACGGAAGACGGCCTCGGCACCCGCTGCACGGACGGCGACGCGGAGATCGTCGAGCACGTCGGCGAGGGACGCCGGGAGGGCGGCCTGACCGGGCTGGCGGTCGATCGCCTGGCCGAGCGCGAGCACGGCCAGGTGCCGGGGCTGACGCGGGATGCTCGCCTCGAGCGACGCGAGCACCTCGACGGAGGGTCGTTCGGCGCCGAGCGGCACGCTCTCGGTGCCGTAGGCCCGGTCGGCCTCCGGCAGGAAGACGGTGCCGGTCTCGAACAGCGACAGGTCGACGAGCCCGCGTGACGAGTTGCGTCGGGCGATCTCGAGCAGACCCGGGACGAGCGAGCGACGCAGCTCGGGCGCGGCGACGTCGAGCGGATTGGCGAGCCGGACACCGGGGCCGCCCGCACCGTCGAGACCGCCGAAGGCGGCGTTCTGCGCGGAGCTGACGAACGGGTAGGCCGCGACCTCGGTGGACCCCGCGGCGGCGAGCGACGACGACACCTGACGGCGCAGCTTCTGCTCACGCGTGAGACCCCGCCCGGGAGGGGCGACGGGCAGCACGGACGGGATGCGGTCGTAGCCGGTGATGCGCGCGACCTCTTCGACCAGCGACGCGGCGTCGACCAGGTCGGGACGCCAGGACGGCGGTGCGACCGACCAGCCGTCGGCCGCCGGGACGACCTCGGCGCCGATCGACGTCAGCGCGTCGACGATCTCGGTCGACGTGTAGTCGACCCCGATCAGGCGGGAGGCGCGCTCGGCCCCCAGGGAGATGGCCGCTCGCGGAGCGGTCGCGTCGAGCGAGGAGCCCAGAGCGTCGGCGGTGCCGCCGCCCCATTCGACGAGGAGGTCGACGACGCGCTGTGCGGCGGGCGCCGAGACCCGGGGGTCGACGCCCCGCTCGAAGCGGCGCGAGGCCTCGCTCGGCAGCTTGTGCCGACGGGCCGACCGGGCGATCGAGATCGGGTCGAACGTGGCGGCCTCGATGAGGACGTCGGTCGTCGCGGTCGTGATCTCGGTGCGGGCGCCGCCCATGACCCCGGCGAGCCCGACGGCCCCGGTCGAGTCGGCGATGACGAGATCTTCGGGGTGCAGCGCGCGCGTCTTGCCGTCGAGGGTCTCGAGCTGCTCGCCGGTCTCGGCACGACGGACGGTCAGCCCGCCGTCGAGGGTCGCGAGGTCGTACCCGTGGATGGGCTGACCGAGTTCGAGCATTACGTAGTTCGTGACGTCGACCGGGAGCGAGACGCTGCGGACGCCGGCGAGACGGAGCCGAGCGGACATCCACGGCGGGGTGGCGCGCGAGGCGTCGACGCCTCGGACGACCCGCGTGACGAAGGTCGAGACGGCGGCGGCGCCTCGGACGGGAGCCTCGTCGCGGACCTCGACGGAGAAGCCGTCGCCCGGTGCGACCGAGACGGCCGCGGCGGGGTCGCGGAACGTCGCGCCCGTGGCGTGCGAGTACTCGCGGGCGACGCCGCGGATGCTGAACGCGTAGCCGCGGTCGGGGGTGACGTTGATCTCGACTGCGGCCTCGTCGAGCCCGAGGAGCGCGATGGCGTCCGTGCCGACCTCGGGGTCGAGGCCGAGCGACGAGAGCAGGAGGATGCCGTCGTGCTCGTCGCCCAGACCGAGCTCACGCGTCGAGGCGATCATGCCGTCGGACACGTGACCGTAGGTCTTTCGGGCGGCGATCGGGAACGGACCGGGCAGCACGGCACCGGGCAACGACACGACGACCTTGTCGCCGGCGACGAAGTTGTGCGCCCCGCAGACGATGCCGCGGACGTCGTCGGGACCGACGGCGACCTGGCACCAGTTGATCGTCTTGCCGTTCTTCTGCGGCTCGGGCACGAGTTCGAGCACCTGGCCGACGACGAGCGGACCCGTCACGTCGCCGACGTGCACGTCTTCCTCTTCGAAGCCGACGGACACGAGCGCCGCGTGGACGTGCTCGAGGCTGACGTCGCTCGGCAGGTCGACCCATTCGCCCAGCCAACTGATCGGTACCCGCATCAGACCACCATCCCGAACTGCTCGCTGAAACGGACGTCGCCCTCGACCATGTCGCGCATGTCGTTGAGGTCGTTGCGGAACTGCAGGGTGCGCTCGATGCCCATCCCGAAGGCGAAGCCCTGGTAGACGTCGGGGTCGATGCCCGCGGCCCGCAGCACGTTCGGGTTGACCATGCCGCAGCCGCCCCACTCGACCCAGCGCGCCCCGCCCTTGGCGTTCGGCTGCCAGACGTCCATCTCGGCGCTCGGCTCGGTGAAGGGGAAGTAGTTCGGACGGAGGCGGATCTGCGCCTCGTCGCCGAACATCGAGCGCGCGAGGTGCTCGAGGGTGCCGCGGAGGTTCGCCATGGTGAGCCCCCGGTCGATGGCGATGCCCTCGATCTGCGTGAAGACCGGCGTGTGCGTCGCATCGAGCTCGTCGGTGCGGAACACACGGCCGGTCGCGACGTTGTAGACCGGCAGCTGCTTGGAGAGCAGCGTGCGGATCTGCACCGGCGACGTGTGCGTGCGGAGCAGCAGGTGATCGTCGACGGGATCGACGAAGAAGGTGTCTTGCATGGCGCGCGCCGGGTGGTCGGCGTCGAAGTTCAGCGCGTCGAAGTTGAACCACTCGTGCTCTAGCTCTGGGCCCTCGGAGACCTCCCAGCCCATGGCGACGAAGAGGTCGACCATGGTCTCTTGCAGGAGGGCCAGCGGGTGACGCGACCCCACCCGGCGACGAGACGGCAGGGCGGAGACGTCGACGGTCTCGTCGGCCAGCCGAGCAGTCTCTTCGAGCTCGACCAGCTCGGCCTCGCGGGTGGCCACGGCCTGGTTGACCCGTCCCCTGGCCTGGCCGACGAGCTTGCCCGCCGCGGCCTTCTGGTCGTTCGGCAGATCGCGCATCCCGGCGTTCATCCGCGCCAGGACGGACGCCTCACCCGTGTGCTGGGAGCGTGCGGTCTTGAGCTCGGCGACGGACGCCGCGGTCGAGATGGCGACCAGAGCGGAGTCGACCGCCGACGCGACGGCGTCTTCGGAGATGGGGACGGTGTCTGACACGAGAACCAAGCTTAGCGATCGTCGGGAGGCGACCCGCACCTCCTCGGCGCTCCGGGGAGGCGAGAGGGGGTGCAGGGAGGACCGGGTCAGGTCGATGTGGTCTGCGAGCCGCCCGTCGTCGCGTCGACGGACGGACGCCCGGCGCGCGCCAGCAGGCCAGGGCCGCCGAGCCCGCCGCCGCGGGGCTTCTTCATCACGCCGCGGCGACCCGTCCGCCGGTCGACGATCCGGACGACGTAGGAGAACGCGAGGTTCGTCAGCAGGTACACGACGAGCACCACGGCGAAGAGGGTGAAGGTGTAGTTGCTGCCGTACGAGGTGCCGAGACGGTTCAGACCCCGACGCGTCAGCTCGACGTAGCCGACGATGTAGCCGAGCGACGTGTCTTTCAAGAGCACCACCAGCTGCGCCAGGATGATCGGCAGCATCTGGCGGAACGCCTGCGGGAACTCGATCGCGAAGCGGGTGCGCACGGGCGAGAGGCCGATGGCGAGACCCGCCTCGCGCTGCCCCTTCGGCAGGGCGGCGATGCCCGAGCGGAGAGCCTCGCCGATGAGGGCGCCGTTGTAGACGGCGAGTGCGGCGACGACCGCCCAGAAGGCTCCCGTCGAGAAGACGAGGAGGATGAACAGCATCATCAGCAGCACGGGCATGCCGCGGAAGAACTCGAGGACGATCGTCGTCGGAACCCGCACCCAGGCGGTGCGCGCCGTGCGGAGGAACGAGAACAGGACGCCGATGGCGACGGCCAGGACGGACGCCACCGCCGCGGCCCGCACGGTCGCGAGCCAGCCGCCCGCGATGTTCCGCCACAGGTTGCGGTCGAGGATGATGTCCCAGCGCGACGGGTCGAGCACGCTCGCCGTGACGGCGCCGTTCGCGCTGATGCGCGGGCGCCCGAGCAGGTAGACGAGGTACGCGACCAGGGCCAGCACCAGGACGACGCCGACCACCGAGATGATGCGCGACGTGCGGCGGGCCTTGGGACCGGGGGCGTCGTAGAGGACGTTCGTGCTCATCGCAGGACCGCGACCTTCTTCTCGACGAGGGCCGCGACGCGGCCCAGCGTGATGGTGACCACCAGATAGAACACGGCGACGGACACGAGCGTCGTGATGACCGCGTCGCCCCGGTCGTTGGCGATGAACCGGCCGGCCGCGAACAGCTCTGCGACGAAGAAGCCGCCGGCGACCGAGGTGTTCTTCGTGAGGGCGATGAGCACGTTGATCAGCGGCGGGATGACCATGCGGATCGCCTGCGGCATGATCACGAGGCTGAGCGTCTGGCCGAAGCCGAGGCCGATGCTGCGGGCCGCCTCGGCCTGCCCGACCGGCACGCCGTTCACGCCGGAGCGGACCGCTTCGGCGACGAACGGCGACGTGTAGAGCGTGAGACCCACCACCGCGAGCGGGAAGTAGCCGATGCCGACGCCGAGGTAGGGCAGGACGAACGCGCAGAAGAACAGCACGAGAGTCAGGGGGATGTTGCGGATCGCCTCGGTGTAGACCGTGGCGAAGACCCGGAACGAGGCGACCGGCGAGATGCGGAGGGCCGCGACGACGAAGCCGATCACGATCGCGCCGACGGCGGACAGTGCCAGCAGCTGCAGCGTCGTGACGAACCCGCCCCAGAAGCGGGGCCAGTTCTCGGTCACGGCGTCGAAGCCGGGGATGACGTCCAAGGGGTTCACCGGGACTCCAGGTCAGAGGGCTGCCGAGAGGGCAGGAGGCGGTGGTGGGCACCGCGGGCGGGTCGCGCCGCGGTGCCCACCGGGGTGGTGACTAGTAGCGGTCGATCGCCGGGGGCTCGGGCGTCTCGAGCACGGCGCCCGCCGTGGACTCCCAGAGCTCGTCCCAGGTGCCGTCGTCTTCGGCCTCTTCGAGGGTGTCGTTGATGAACATGCGGAAGTCGGTGTCGTCGAGCGCCAGACCGATGCCGTAGGGCTCCTCGGTGAAGGGCTCGCCGACGACCTCGAACTCGCCCTCGTTCTGGTCGGCGAGACCGGCCAGGATCACGTTGTCGGTCGTGACGGCCGCGACCGCGCCGGTGCGAAGGGGCTCGAGGCAGTTCGAGTACGTGTCGGTCGCGATGATGTCGTCCGTGTACTCGGCGCTGTTGGCCTCGCTGGTCGAGCCGCTGACCGTGCAGACGGCCTTGCCCTCGAGGTCTTCGGCGCCCTCGATGCCGTCGGGGTTGCCCTCGAGCACCAGCAGGTCCTGGCCGGCCTGGTAGTAGGGACCGGCGAACGAGACGACCTTCTTGCGCTCGTCGTTGATCGTGTAGGTCGCGATGACGAGGTCGACGTCGCCGTTCTGGATGAAGGGCTCGCGGTTGGCGGACACCGTCTCGACCCAGGTGATGCCGTCGGCGGGGATGCCCAGCTTGGCTGCGACGAGCTTGCCGATCTCGGCGTCGAAGCCCTGCGGGTTGCCGGAGCCGTCGTCGAGGCCGAACAGGGGCTGGTCGAACTTGGTGCCGATGGTGATCTCGCCGGCCTCGGCGAGGCGGGCCATCGTCGTGCCGTCTTCGAAGTCGGAGACCTCTTCGACCTCGACGGCGCTGTCGGGGGCGGCCGAGTCGGTGCAGGCCGACAGGCCGAGCACCGTGACGGCTGCTGCGGCTACGGCTACGAAACCTCTACTGAGTCGCATTCTGTTCTCCTTGCTGTGTGACCCGGACGCCGATCGGCGGACGGGGGCTCCGGGGTCGGGCCGCAGGACGGACGCGCGGCGACGACGGGGTCTGTCGATCAGTGGGTGAGGATCTTCGACAGGAAGTCGCGCGCCCGATCGGACGTCGGCGCGGTGAAGAACTGCTCGGGGGTGCTCTCTTCGACGATCTCGCCGTCGGCCATGAAGACGACCCGATCGGCCGCCTTGCGGGCGAAGCCCATCTCGTGGGTGACGACGATCATCGTCATGCCGTCTTTGGCCAGCTGCACCATGACGTCGAGGACCTCGGTGATCATCTCGGGGTCGAGCGCGCTGGTCGGCTCGTCGAGGAGCATCACCTTCGGGTCCATCGCGAGGGCGCGGGCGATCGCCACCCGCTGCTGCTGACCGCCCGAGAGCTGCGAGGGCATCTTCTGAGCCTGGTTCGCCACGCCGACGCGCTCGAGGAGCTCCATCGCCCGCTTCTCGGCCTCGGCCTTGCTGCGCTTGCGGACCTTGATCTGGCCCAGCGTGACGTTCTCGAGCACCGTCTTGTGCGCGAAGAGGTTGAAGCTCTGGAAGACCATGCCGACGTCGGCCCGCAGACGCGCGAGCTCGGAGCCCTCTTCGGGGAGGCGCGTGCCGTCGATCGAGATCGTTCCGTCGTCGATCGTCTCGAGCCGGTTGATGGCCCGGCACAGCGTCGACTTGCCCGAACCGCTCGGCCCGATGACCACGATTACCTCGCCCCGGGAGACCGTCGTCGTGATGTCCTTCAGGACGTGCAGTTCACCGAAGTGCTTGTTGACGTGGTCGACGACGACGAGGGGTTCCATGCGACCACACAAACAGGTGGGTCTGACGGGCGCAAATTCACAGCGGATTCGTAACGCGATCGAAACGACACGGGCGGGCGCCTGTCGAGGCGACCCGCGCCTCCTGCAGGTCAGCTCCGGTGCGCGAAGGCGCTCTCGTAGAGGCAGACGGATGCCGCCGTCGAGAGGTTCATCGACTCGGCGTGCCCGTAGATCGGAACGACGACGGCACGGTCGGCCAGCTTGAGGTCGTCGTCGGTCAGCCCTCTGGCCTCGTTGCCGAAGAGCCAGGCCGTCGGGGCCGAGAGGACGCCCTCGCTGCGCACCGCGAGCAGGTCGTCGCCCTTGACGTCGGCGGCCAGCACCTGGATGCCCGCCTCGGCGCAGCGCGCCACCACGGACGCGAGATCGGCGCCGACGGCGACCGGCACGTGGAAGAGCGAGCCCGTCGTCGCGCGGACCACCTTGGGGTTGTAGAGGTCGACGCTTCGACCGGTCATGATGACCGCGTCCGCGCCGGCGGAGTCGGCCGCACGGATGATCGTGCCGGCGTTGCCCGGATCGCGGACCTCTTCGAGGATGGCGATCAGACGGGGGCCGCCGTCGCCCGTGTCGGCGAAGACGTCTTTGACGGCGGTCGGGAACTGGCGGCAGACGGCGATGATGCCCTGAGGGGTCACCGTGTCGGACATCGCGGCGATGACCGCCTCGCTGACGAACTCGATCTCGAGCTCGGCCTCGTGGGCGGCCGCACCCACCTGCGGATGACGCTCGAGCGCCGTCGGCGTCGCGAAGAGATCGACGAGCAGTTCGGGCCGGAACGCGAGGGCCTCGGACACCGCCTGGGGGCCCTCGAGCAGGAACGACCCGGTGTCGGTGCGCGCGTCGCGCTTGGCCAGCTTCGCCACGGCGCGGACGCGGGGCGATCGGGGATTGTCGAGGAGGGAGGTGCTCACTCCCCCACTATGCCTCACCCGGCCTCGGGAGCCGGGACGCACGACGGCCCGGACGGTGAGACCGTCCGGGCCGGGGTGGTGCAGTGGCGCTGGTGACTACGCGGCAGCCTTGGGAGCCGAGGTGTCGGCGGGCAGCGCGGCCTTCGCGGTGGCGACGAGGCCGGCGAAGGTGGCGGGCTCGTTGACGGCCAGCTCGGCCAGGATGCGGCGGTCGACCTCGACGCCGGCCAGGGACAGACCCTGGATGAGGCGGTTGTAGGTCAGGCCGTTCTGACGCGACGCGGCGTTGATGCGCTGGATCCACAGACGGCGGAACTCACCCTTGCGGGCGCGACGGTCGCGGTACGAGTAGACGAGCGAGTGGGTGACCTGCTCTTTGGCCTTGCGGTACAGGCGCGAACGCTGACCGCGGTAACCCTCGGCACGCTCGAGGATCACACGACGCTTCTTGGCGGCGTTGACCGCTCTCTTGACTCTTGCCATTTTCTTGTTCCTCTACGTTCGTGTCAGCGGTCAGTGACCGAGAAGCTTCTTGGCGACCTTGGCGTCGGCGGGGGCGAGCACCTGGTCCTGGTTCAGGCGAGCCTTGCGCTTGGCGCTCTTCACCTCGAGGTTGTGTCGCATGCCGGCCTGCTGCTTCATGATCTTGCCGGAACCGGTGACCTTGAAGCGCTTCTTGGCGCCGGAGTGGGTCTTCTGCTTGGGCATGTCTTACTTACTTTCTTCTGTCGGTTCCGCCGGTGCGTCGGCCGGAACCTCGTCGGACGTCGGGTGCTTCGGCGCCTTGTTGGCCACCTTGCGAGCTTCTGCCTCGGCCTTGGCCTCGGACTTGTTCTTGTGCGGCCCGATCACCATGACCATGTTGCGGCCGTCGATGGTGGGGGTCGACTCGACGCTGCCCCACTCGGAGACGTCTTCGGCGAAGCGCTGGAGGAGACGGACCCCCTGGTCGGGACGCGACTGCTCGCGACCGCGGAAGAGGATCATGGCCTTGACCTTGTCGCCGCCCTGGAGGAAGCCCTCGGCGCGCTTGCGCTTGGTCTCGTAGTCGTGCTTGTCGATCTTCAGACGGAAACGCACCTCTTTGAGGATGGTGTTCGCCTGGTTGCGACGAGCCTCCTTCGCCTTCTGCGCAGCCTCGTACTTGAACTTTCCGTGATCCATGATCTTGGCCACGGGAGGCTTCGAGTTGGGGGCCACCTCGACCAGGTCGAGTTCGGCCTCTGCTGCGAGACGCAGGGCCATGGCGATGGGGACGACACCGACCTGTTCTCCGGCAGGTCCGACGAGGCGGACCTCGGGGACGCGGATACGGTCGTTCGTACGGGGATCGCTGATGCGGAACTCCTCTGTCGTTGCTTCGTCACCCGCCGGACCGGTGGTCACGGCAGGGAAAGAGGAGTTTCGCGACGCGCTGCGCCATCCGAACGTCGTGCTCGGATGGTGCGACGGAACATCGCTGCACCCTGGCTGCCGACCCTCGAGGAGGATCGGCGGGGTACCAACAACCCGGTAACCTAATCGAACGGTCAAGCGCGGGTGGGAGAATCTCCACTTTCGCACCGAAGCAGATGCTTCGGAGCCTCGACGAGCTTAGCAGAGGATCTTCACGTGAGCCACACCCCCGAGCACTCCCCCGACTTCGCCTTCTCGGCCCCCGGCGACGAGGCACGCGACATCGCCGATGTGAACGCCGTGGAGGTGATCAACACCGTCGCCGTGCATCTGATGAGCGCGGCCGCCGTGAAGGTCGGGCTCGCCGACGACCCGCGCGCCCAGACCGACCTCGACGAGGCCCGCAAGCTCATCA
This sequence comes from Frigoribacterium sp. CFBP9029, assembly GCF_034045305.1. Lineage (NCBI taxonomy): Bacteria > Bacillati > Actinomycetota > Actinomycetes > Micrococcales > Microbacteriaceae > Frigoribacterium > Frigoribacterium sp. CFBP9029. The sequence goes on along the minus strand of NZ_JAXCWB010000007.1, from coordinate 158,278 downwards.
CCTCTCTGGCCGGTCTGATCACGGCCAGCGCACCCGAGATCGGCGATCAGCACGCCCGCGCCCTCCGCGACGGGCTGCGGTCGCTGCAGCTGGCCTTCCGCGAGGCGTCGACGTTCCCCGACCCCATCGGCCAGGGACCCGGCGAGAAGTTCACGGGGCCGGTCAACTAGACCGCGCCTCCTGCCGCAGTCCCGCCGGGTCGGACCGCGGCGGAGCGTGCAGCCGCGGTCCGTCAGACGGAGACGACCTTGACGGCCATGCTGTCGACCCGGTCGGCGATGATCGGGTCGGCTGCCCAGGCCGTCTGCAGTCGACCGAGCAGAGCCGTCAGCGCCTGGCGGTCAAGCCCGGCACGGACGCCCAGCTGCACGACGATCTCGGGGCCGCCCAGCCGGGCGCCCTCGTAGCCGGGGGCGATGACCAGGCCGGCCAGCGCCTCCTCGTCCGCCCCCGCGTCGAGGAAGGCCCGCAGCACGGTCTCGTCGGCGTGACTCGGCAGCCACGGCAGGTCTTGCGCGACCGCCCACAGGGCCGGTCGGCGCAGGGCGAACGCCGTGGGCGACCCCGGGTCGAGCACGAGCCGGTCGGTCGACTCGGACGCCGCCGCCAGGGCGATCCGCCGGGCGTCGGCCGGCACGGGACGCGCCGTGGCGCTCCAGACGGACAGCGCCGCCACCGAGGTGAAGGCGGGCAGCACGTCGCGCCCGTCGGGGCCCGCCACCGTCACGATGGACAGCTCCTGAGTCTTGTCGACCCGTCGCCCCTGCTCGTCGAGGTCCTCATCGCCCGCGACCGCCACGAGGGGGACGAGCAGCCGCGCGGGTCGCAGCGCGTCGACGACGGTGTCTTCACCGACCTCGCCGAGGTGGAACCGCTTGAGAGCCTCGAGGAGGCGCGGGTCGGCCGAGCCGTCGTCACCGGCGAACGCCGTGTCGTGATGATCGAAGGTGCGACCCTCCCAGGGTCGACCGGCGCTGTCCGAGCCGGGCGTCGACATCAGTCGGAGGCGACGTCGAGGGCCGCGGCCAGCGTGAAGGCGCCCGAGTAGAGCGCCTTGCCGACGATCGCGCCCTCGAGCCCCTGCGGGACCAGCTCGCGCAACGCGACGAGGTCGTCGAGGCTCGAGATGCCGCCCGATGCGATCACCGGGCGATCGGTGCGATCCATCACCTGACGCAGCAGATCGACGTTCGGCCCCTGGAGGGTGCCGTCCTTGGTGACGTCGGTGACGACGTAGCGGGCGCACCCGGCCTCCTCGAGACGGGCGAGGACCGTCCAGAGGTCGCCGCCCTCCTCCGTCCAGCCACGCGCGGCCAGCGTCGTGCCGCGCACGTCGAGCCCGACCGCGACGGCCTCGCCGTACTCGGCGATGACATGCGCCGCCCACTCGGGGTTCTCGAGGGCCGCCGTACCGAGGTTGATCCGCTTGACGCCCGTGCCGAGGGCGTCTTCGAGGGAGCGGTCGTCGCGGATGCCGCCGCTCAGCTCGACGTTGATGCCCTTGACCTGCTTGATGACCTTCTTGATGACCGACCGGTTGTCGCCCCGCCCGAAGGCCGCGTCGAGGTCGACCAGGTGCAGCCACTCGGCGCCCTGGTTCTTCCAGTCGTCGGCCGCCGCGACGGGGTCGCCGTATCCGGTCTCGCTGCCGGCCTCCCCCTGGGTCAGACGGACGGCCTGCCCCCCGGAGACGTCGACGGCCGGGAACAGGGTCAGGCTCGGAGTCGTGCAGAAGTCGCTCATGTCGTCTCTCTCGCGGCGGCGCCGCGCGGATCGCGTCGGGGCCCCGCTGAGCGCGGGACCGGAGTCGGGTTCGGGAGGGTCAGAGTGTGCCGAGCCAGTTCGAGAGCAGCCGGATGCCCGGCCGCCCCGACTTCTCGGGGTGGAACTGCGTGGCCCAGAGCGGTCCGTTCTCGACGGCGGCGACGAAGCGGCCGCCGTGGTCGGCCCACGTGACGTGCGGCTGCGGGAACGGCGGGATCACGTCGAGGGTCCACGACTGGGCCGCGAACGAGTGGACGAAGTAGAAGCGCTCGTCGGCGACGCCGTCGAACAGCGTGCTGCCCTCGGGGACGTCGACGGTGTTCCAGCCCATGTGAGGCAGCACGTCGGCCTTCAGCTCGTCGACGACACCGGGCCATTCACCCAGCCCGCCCGCCGTCGCACCGCGCTCGACACCGCCCTCGAAGAAGACCTGCATGCCGACGCAGATGCCCATCACGGGTCGCCCGCCGGCCAGACGGCGATCGATGAGCTCGCCGCCGCGGACGGACTCGAGCGCGCTCATCACGGCGCCGAAGGCCCCCACGCCCGGCACGAAGAGGCCGTCGGCCGCCTGCACCCGGGCGCGATCGGCCGTCAGCTCGACGTCGGCCCCGGCGAGCTCGAGGGCCTTGACCGCCGAATGGACGTTGCCGCTGCCGTAGTCGAGCACCACGACGGAGGGACGGACCGTCACAGCGCGCCCTTCGTGGAGGGGATGCCGACCACCCGCGGGTCGGGCTGCACGGCCTGACGGAGGGCTCTCGCGAAGGCCTTGAACTCGGCCTCGGCGATGTGGTGCGGGTCACGCCCGCCGAGAACCCGGATGTGCACCGTGATGCCGGCGTGGAAGGCGATCGCCTCGAACACGTGGCGCACGAGAGACCCCGTGAAGTGACCGCCGATCAGGTGCAGCTCGAAGCCCTCCGGCTCGCCGCCGTGCACGAGGTACGGGCGACCGGAGATGTCGACGACCGCCTGCACCAGGGCCTCGTCGAGCGGCACCAGGGCGTCGCCGTACCGTGCGATACCCGACTTGTCGCCGAGCGCCTGACGGAGCGCGGTGCCGAAGGCGATGCCGATGTCTTCGACCGTGTGGTGCGCGTCGATGTGCGTGTCACCCGTCGCCGCCACCCGCAGATCGATCAGCGAGTGCTTCGACAGCGCCGTCAGCAGGTGGTCGAAGAACGGGACGGACGAGTCGATGCTCGACGAGCCGGTGCCGTCGAGGTCGAGCGACAGCGCGATGCGCGACTCGCTCGTCTCACGCTCGAGGGAGGCCACGCGGGTAGGGGTCTGTTCGGTCACGAGGAGAGCCTAATGTCGCGCAGCGCTTCGAGGAACGCCGTGGTCTCGGCCTCGGTGCCCGCACTGACCCGGAGGTGGTGGGGGATGCCGAGGTTCCGCACGATGATGCCCCGGGCGAGCAGACGCTCGAACACGTCGGCCGGATCGTCGACCCCGCCGAACAGCACGAAGTTCGACCAGGTCGGCCAGGGCTCGTAGCCGAGCTCGGTCAGCACCCGGACGATCCGGTCGCGTTGGGTGGCGATCTCGCCGACCATGGCGAGCATCTCGTCGGCGTGCGAGAGCGCGGCGATCGCGGCGGCCTGGGTCAACGACGACAGGTGATAAGGGAGGCGCACCAGACGGAGCGCGTCGGTCACGGCCGGGTGGGCGGCGAGGTATCCGACTCGCGCCCCGGCGAAGGCGAAGGCCTTGCTCATGGTGCGGGAGACGATGAGACGCGGCCGGCCTTCGAGCAGGGTCAGAGCCGTGGGCTGGCCGACGGGCATGAACTCCGCGTACGCCTCGTCGACGAAGACGATTCCGTCGGTCGCGTCGTAGGCGGCCTCGACCGTGGCGAGGTCGAGGGGCGTGCCCGTCGGGTTGTTCGGACCGCAGAAGAACACGATGTCCGGTTCGGTGCGACGGATCTCGGCGACCGCCGTCTCGGGGCTGATGATGAAGTCGACGTCTCGCGCACCCTCGACCCAGGTGCTCCCGGTGCCCGCCGCGATGATCGAGTGCATCGAGTACGTCGGAGGGAAGCCGAGGACGCTCCGCCCGGGGCCGCCGAAGGCCTGGAGGATCTGCTGGATGACCTCGTTCGAGCCGTTCGCCGCCCAGATGTTGTCTCGGGTGAGGCCGTGACCCAGATAGGCGGCCAGGGAGTCCCGCAACTGCGTGAACTCGCGGTCGGGATACCGGTTCACCTCGAGGACGGCCTGCGCGATCGATGCGACGATGTCGCGTGCGACGTTCTCGGGAATCGGATGCGTGTTCTCGTTGACGTTGAGAGCGACCGGCACCCTGGTCTGCGGTGCGCCGTACGGCGTCAGGCCACGGAGATCGTCACGGATGGGAAGGTCGTCGAGACTGAAGGACACCGCTCCATGGTAGGTCTCCACCGGACGGAGTCCCGAATCGTCGGCCCTCGGCTGGCAGCGGTCGCGACCCCTCGAGGTCTCTTCAGACGGAGCCGCAGTGGACCGCCCGTCAGTCGGAGTACTGAGCGGGGACGGCGAGAGACTGCCCTGCCGCGACCTCGGTGCTGCTGAGGTTGTTCAACTGCACGATGTCGCTGATGACGTCGCGAGGGTCTTTGGTGGGTGCGATCTCGGACGCGACCTGCCACAGGGTGTCTCCCCCGTCGACCGTGACGTAGTCGAACGACGCCGCACCGGCGGTGTCCGATGCAACTGCACCGGGCCCGGCGAGGAGCACGCCGCCGACGACACCGGCGACGAGCAGACCGACGGCGGTGCTGACGACACGACGCCCCCGCCGGGTGATGCGCAGCCGGACGCGCGGGGGCGAAGAGAAGGAGGCGACAGCGTCGTCGGTGGGGGTGGGAGTGGCAGTGGTGGTCGTGATGGCGCTCATGAGGTGGTCCTTTCACCGCTAGAGGAGACGTCCGTGTTCGTGCCCGGCGATCGGCCGGGAACACCGGGCACGAAGACGTGTTCCGAACATATCTTCGATCAAGGTCGATTTCAACCCCGATGTTCGATTTTCTCGACGTGGATCGGCGACACACTCGAACATGTGTTTCGCCGAAGACGCCGCATCGGATACGGTTTCGATCGGTGGTCCGAGTAGAACAGCGACCACCGACATCCACGGCAGGAGACACATGAGCGACGCGCAGCGCACCCGGTCGACCGAGACGGGCTCGGTCACGCGCAAGGAGCTGACGGCCAAGCAGACGTCGATCCTGACGGCCATCCAGCAGAGCATCGGACAGCGCGGATACCCGCCGAGCATGCGGGAGATCGGCGACGCCGTCGGTCTGAAGTCGCTGTCGAGCGTGACCCACCAGTTGAACCAGCTCGAGCTCGCGGGTCGCATCCGACGCGATCCGAACCGGCCCCGCGCCCTCGAGGTCCTCTCGACCGAGGCGCCCGCCCTCGCACCCGTGACGAGCATCCTCACGACGAGCGACGACGGCGACACCGCGCACGTCCCGATGGTGGGGCGCATCGCCGCCGGCATCCCGATCACGGCCGAGCAGCAGGTCGAGGACGTGATGCCCCTCCCCCGCCAGCTCGTCGGCAAGGGCGACCTCTTCATGCTGCGGGTCGTCGGCGACTCGATGATCGACGCCGCCATCTGCGACGGCGACTGGGTCGTCGTCCGGCAGCAGAACTCGGCGGAGAACGGCGACATCGTGGCCGCCATGCTCGACGACGAGGCGACGGTCAAGGTCTTCCGTCAGCGCGACGGCCACACCTGGCTGCTGCCCCGCAACAGCGCGTTCGAGCCGATCGTCGGCGACCACGCTCAGATCGTCGGCAAGGTCGTGGCCGTGCTCCGGTCGGTGTGACCCCGACTCGACGAACGACGAAGCCCCCCGCCATTCGGCGGGGGGCTTCGTCGTGGTCGACTCGGTCGGCTCAGCTCGAGACGGCCTCGCGGTCGACGAACGGCGACAACCACGCCACGTCGCTCGGGTAGACCCGGGCGTGCACGCGCGTGCCGGCCTCCTCGTACTCCGTCTCGACGACACGACCGGAGTCGTGGAGATGAGAGACGACGTCGCCCCTGTCGTACGGTACGAGCAGCTCGAGTTCGACGTCAGGGGTCGGAAGGGTCGAGGCGATGCGCTCGAGGAGCTCGTCGATGCCCTCGCCCGTCCGGGCGGAGACGAAGACCGCGGTGGGGACGAGGCCCTGGAGCACGAGTCGCTGGTCGGGGTCGACCAGATCGCTCTTGTTGAACACCACGATCTCGGTGATGTCGCCCCCGTCGACTTCGCTGACGACCTCGCGGACCGTCGCGAGCTGCGCCGCCGGATCGGGATGCGAGCCGTCGACGACGTGGACGATGACATCCGATGCCGCGACCTCCTCGAGGGTGGAGCGGAACGCCTCGACCAGCTGATGGGGCAGGTTGCGGACGAAGCCCACCGTGTCGGCGTACGTGAACGGCCGGCCGTCTGTCGTCGAGCTCTTGCGCACAGTCGCATCGAGGGTCGCGAAGAGAGCGTTCTCGACGAGCACACCGGCACTCGTCAACCTGTTTAGCAGGCTCGACTTGCCCGCGTTGGTGTAGCCGGCGATGGCGACCGAGGGCACCTCGTTGCGGTCGCGATTGGCCCGCTTGGCGTCGCGCGCGGGCTTCATCTCCTTGATCTGCCGACGGAGACGAGCCATGCGCGTGTGGATCCGTCGCCGATCGAGCTCGATCTTGGTCTCTCCGGGGCCGCGGCTGCCCATTCCGGCACCCGCGCCTCCTACCTGGCCACCGGCCTGCCGCGACATCGAGTCGCCCCAGCCGCGCAGTCGGGGCAGCAGGTACTCGAGCTGCGCCAGTTCGACCTGCGCCTTGCCCTCCCGGCTCTTGGCGTGCTGACTGAAGATGTCGAGGATGACGGCCGTCCGGTCGATGACCTTGACCTTGACCACGTCTTCGAGGGCACGACGCTGGCTGGGCGCGAGCTCCGTGTCGGCGATCACCGTGTCGGCGCCGAGAGCCGCGACGGTCATCCGCAGCTCTTCGGCCTTGCCGCTGCCGAGGTACGTGCTCGGGTCGGGGTTGGGCCGACGCTGCAGCAGCCCGTCGAGGACGACGGCGCCGGCCGTCTCGGCCAGGGCCGACAGCTCGCGGAGGGAGTTCTCGGCGTCGGAGAGCGAGCCCTGCGAGTAGACGCCGATCAGGACGACGTTCTCGAGTCGGAGCTGGCGGTACTCGACCTCGGTGACATCCTGGAGCTCGGTCGAGAGCCCCGCCACGCGACGGAGCGCCTGGCGATCGTCGCGGTCGAACTGGTCGCCGTCCGAGCCGGTGTCGTGCAGAGAGCGGGTCTGGATCGCCTGCGCAGGCGAGAAGACGGTGTAGGCGGAAGCCCGGGACGCCGCACGGTCGAGCACGCGGGCGACGACGTCGTCACCCTGCTCGGAACGCTCGGCATCGAGCGGGTTCGTGGGGAGGTCTGTCATCGGAGTGATACTAGCCCTTTCGTCAGGCGGTGAGCGGGGAGCCGATTCGGCCGCCCGTGGGGATTGTCGATAGGTTGTGGGCCATGGCGAGCGAGCACTACTTCTCTTCGGAACCGGAGAGCCTGATGCGGCGCCGGACCATCTCGGTGACCCTCGCGGGCCGAGAACTCGAACTCACCACGGCCGCGGGCGTCTTCAGCCCCGATCGGGTGGACGCCGGGACGGCCGTCCTCCTGGCCGACGTGCCCACGCCGCCGACCTCGGGTCATCTGCTCGATGTCGGATGCGGATGGGGGCCCATCACCCTGAGCCTCGCGTTGTCGTCACCCGACGCGACGGTCTGGGCCGTCGACGTGAACAAGAGGGTGCTGGAGCTCGTGCGCGAGAACGCCCGGGCCGCAGGCCTCGAGAACGTCAACGCCGTCGAGCCCGACGATGTTCCCGCCGACCTGCGGTTCTCGACGATCTGGTCGAACCCGCCCATCCGCGTCGGCAAGAACGAGCTGCACGGGCTCTTGACCAGGTGGCTCCCCCGACTGGAGGTCGGGTCGGACGCGTGGCTCGTCGTCCAGAAGAACCTCGGCGCGGACTCGCTGCAGAAGTGGATGAACTCCGAGCTGGGCGACGTCGTCGACGTGACCCGCGCCTCCACCAGCAAGGGCTACCGCGTCTTGACGGCCCACCGTCGCTGATCAGCGAAGCAGGCCCGACGACGGCGGTCAGATCTCGAGCGCCCCGTTGAAGACCAGTTCGGCCGGACCGCTGAGCGAGACGTGCTCGCCGTCGTCCGTCGGGACGACCAGGACGCCGACCGTGCCACCCGGGACCTCGACGCGCCACTGATCGGGCGCCCCGGCACCGGCCCAGTGCCGCGTCGCGAGGGCCGCCGCCGCCGCTCCCGTGCCGCACGAGAGGGTCTCGCCGCTGCCGCGCTCGTGCACGCGCATGCGGATGTGGCCGATGCCGTCGACCACCAGGGGGTCGGCCGGGACGACGAACTCGACGTTCGCGCCCTCGACGGGTGCGGGGTCGAGGACGGGGAGGTACGAGAGGTCGAGCGCGTCGAGCTCGTCGTCGGTCGCCAGCGCGACCACGACGTGCGGATTGCCGACGGACAGCGAAAGACCGGGGCGGGCCGCATGCAGCTCTCGAGCCCGCACCGTCGGCGACTCGTCGGAGAGCGACCAGAGGCCGAGATCGACCTGGAAGCCCGTCAGACTGCGCTGGACGTGGCGCACCCCCGCCCGCGTGCCGATCGCCAGGGTGCCGCCCGGCTCGAGCGTCGCGAGGCCGCGGTCGGTCAGGTAGCGGACGAAGACCCGGATGCCGTTGCCGCACATCTCGGCCGCGCTGCCGTCAGCGTTGTGGTAATCCATGAACCACTCGGCGGCCGGGTCTTCGGCCAGGGCGTTCCGGCCGTCGGGGAGGTGCTCGGACCGGACCGCGCGGATCACGCCGTCGCCGCCCACGCCGAAGTGGCGATCGGTCAACGCCCGGATCGCCACGGGGTCGAGGGGGAACTCGCCATCGGGGTCGGAGAACAGCACGAAGTCGTTGCCCGTGCCCTGGCCCTTGGTGAACTGGAGAGTGGTGGTCACGCGTCGAGTGTATCGAGGGCCGCCTCGACGCCCCCGGGGTCGCCGGACCGCACCCAGCGGACGTCGGGGTACCGACGGAACCAGCTCACCTGACGACGCGCGTAGCGGCGGGTCAGAGCCGCACTGGTCTCGATGGCGTCGGACTCCGTCAGCTCGCCGCGCAGCTGGGCGGCAGCCTGCGCGTAGCCGATCGCTCGACCCGCCGTGACGCCGCGCTCGAGACCGCGCGCGAGGAGACCGCGGACCTCCTCGACGAGGCCGTCGCGCCACATCCGCTCGACCCGGGCGTCGAGTCGCTCGACGAGGGCCTCTCGATCGTCGTGCACGCCGACGATGGCCGAGGGGCGCCAGCGGGCCGCCTCGTCGGGCAGGCGGGCCGAGAACGGCTCGCCGGTCAGCTCGCCGACCTCGAGGGCACGGACGAGACGGCGGATGTTCGTCGAGCCGATCTTCTCGGCGGCCAGCGGATCCCGGTCGCGCAGCAGGCGGAAGAGCGCACCCGGCCCCTGGGCCTCGCCGACGGCCTCGTAGCGCGCACGGATGGCCGGGTCGGTGCCCGGGAACCGGAGGTCGAACAGCACACTCGACACGTAGAGCCCCGAGCCGCCCACGAGCACCGCCACCGCACCCCGCCCCTGGACCTCGTCGATGACCGCCCGGGCGCGCCGCTGGTACCACTCGACGCTCGCTTCGTCGGTCACGTCGAGCTCGTCCAGGAGGTGGTGCGGTATGCCGCGCCTCTCGGAGACCGGCAGCTTCGCGGTTCCGATGTCCATGCCCCGGTAGAGCTGCATCGCGTCGGCGTTGACGATCTCCGCCGGGCGACCGCTCGACCGGAGCCGCTCGGCCAGGTCGAGGGACAGCGCGGACTTGCCGGTGCCCGTGGCACCGACCAGGGCGATCAGCATCTCTCGTCGACCCCGCGGACTCAGCGGAGACCGTCGGCGGCGTCGTAGATGGGCGTCGTCGACACGCGCAGGGTCGGCAGACCCAACGACACCCTCGGTGCCCCGGAGGCGCCGGTCGAGCCGGTCGCGGACGCCGGCACCCCGCACGAGTCGGCCTGGGCGCGGTCGTAGGCGTCGCCTGCCCGCGTGCGTCGCACGTCGAAGACGGAGCCGATCGACGACTCGGCGAGGAGATGGAAGGGAGCCGCCCCGGTCACGTCGACCGTCACGACATCGCCCGGTCGAGGCGCCTCGACTCCGTCGGGGACGTCGAGGTGGACGAGACGGCTGTCTTCGGCCCGACCGGACAGCCGGCGGGTCTCGGCGTCCTTCCGACCCTCGGTCGCCGAGATGAGCACTTCGACCCTTCGGCCGACGAGAGCGCGGTTCTCGTCGAAGGAGATCCGGTCTTGGAGGGCCGTCAGCCGCTCGTAGCGTTCTTGGACGATCTCTTTGGGGATCTGATCGGCCATCTCCCCCGCGGGCGTGCCGGGTCGGACGGAGTACTGGAAGGTGAAAGCCGAGGCGAAACGCGCCTCCTCGACCACTCGGAGCGTGTCGACGAAGTCGGCTTCGGTCTCACCCGGGAAGCCCACGATGATGTCCGTCGAGATCGCCGCGTCGGGCATCGCGGCCCGGACCCGGTCGATGATGCCCAGGAACTTCGCGCTGCGATAGCTGCGTCGCATCGATCGGAGGATCGCATCGGACCCCGACTGGAGGGGCATGTGCAGCTGCGGCATCACCGCAGGGGTCTCGGCCATGGCGTCGATGACGTCATCGGTGAAGGCGGCCGGGTGCGGGCTGGTGAAACGGACGCGCTCGAGGCCGTCGATGGCGCCGACGGCACGGAGGAGCTTGCCGAAAGCGAGGCGGTCGCCGAACTCGACCCCGTAGGAGTTGACGTTCTGACCGAGCAGGGTCACCTCGACGGCGCCGTCGTCGACGAGGGAGCGGACCTCGGCGAGGATGTCGCCCGGGCGCCGATCGCGCTCTTTGCCGCGCAGCGTCGGCACGATGCAGAAGGTGCAGGTGTTGTTGCAGCCGACCGAGATGGAGACCCAGCCGGAGCTGACCGAGTCGCGCTTGGCCGGCAGGGTCGAGGGGAACACATCGAGCGATTCGAGGATCTCGACCTGCGCCTCGTCGTTATGCCGAGAACGCTCGAGGAGCGTCGGCAGCGCCCCGACGTTGTGGGTGCCGAAGACGACGTCGACCCAGGGCGCGCGCTCGAGGACGGCCTCTTTGTCTTTCTGCGCGAGGCATCCGCCCACGGCGATCTGCATGCCCTCCCGCCGCCGCTTGACGCCCGCCAGCCGCCCCAATGTGCCGTAGAGCTTGTTGTCGGCGTTCTCTCGGACGGCGCAGGTGTTGATGACGACGACATCCGCTTCACCGTCGACGGCCGGCTCGTAGCCGGCGGCCTCGAGGGATCCGCTCAGACGCTCGCTGTCGTGCACGTTCATCTGGCACCCGAACGTCCGCACCTCGTAGGTGCGACGCGCGGGAGCCGCGAGGCCGTCTACTCGGGCTTCGGAGACCGGGGCGGGGAGAACCGTCGACATAGTCGGAGAGTCTACGGCCGCGGCCCCGGTCGACCGATCATCGGAAGCGGACGCCGCCCCGACCGCGAGGAAGAGCCTTCTCCACCGCCCGACGGATCGTCTCGGACCGATAGCCGCGGCGCATCAGGTACCCGTTCAGACGCCGCTCCGCGGTCGCCTGATCGAGCCCCTGCAACGACGTGGCGCGCTTCAGCGCCCACTCGTCGGCGCGTGACTGCTCGTCGTCGTCGTCGATCTCGGACATCGCCTGCTCGATGAGCTCGGGCGCGATGCCGCGACTGCGGAGCTCGCTCGTGACAGCGCCGCGACCGAGGCCCTTGCGCTCATGCTTGCTGCGCACCAGGTTCTCCGCGAGCTCCCGGTCGTTGAGCAGACCGACACCCTCGAGTCGTTCGACCTCGTCGCTGACGACCTGCTCGTCGAGGTCACGGGCTGCCAGAAGAGAGGCCATCTCAGCGGAGGAAACCCCTCGGCGCGCGAGGGCATGCATGCTGATGTTCTCGGCTCGGCTCCGCTGCGCGTCGAGCCCCTCGGGCTCTGGTTCGGGCTCGTCGTCTTCGTCGACCGGGTCGAGCGTGTCGACCGCTCTCGGCCCGGACCAGTGATCGGTGATCGCGGCCAGGGCGGCCGCAGTCGACCGGACAGCGTCAGACTCGGCCGGGACCGAAGCCGGCTTGCGCTTCGAAGCTCGAGCCGAGGCCGACTCGTGGCCCGACTGGGGCTCCGGCTCCGACTCCGACTCCGACTCCGAACGGGCGCTTACGAATCGGGAGACGTCGTCTACGCCGTGACTCGTCGACTCGGCGGCGACATCATCTGCGGTCGACTCATGGCCGACCTCGTCGTCACTCGGCGCCGCATCGGCCCACTCGTCTTGAGGAGCACTGCCGCCGGCAGCGGGCTTCGACGCCCCTCGGCGACCGAACAGCGGGGTGACCGGAGCCAAGTCGACCGTCGAGTCGCCGTCGCCGGACGTGGTCATGCGCCCTTCCGTGCGGCGATCTTGGTCTCGATCGATGCGACGGGTTCTTCGACGGCCTTGGCACCACCGACACCGAGCTTGGCGAGGATCTTGTGCTCGATCTCGTCGGCGATGGCCTTGTTGTTGAGGAGGAAGTTGCGCGAGTTCTCTTTGCCCTGGCCGAGCTGGTCGCCCTCGTAGGTGTACCAGGCGCCGGACTTGCGGACGATGCCGTGCTCGACGCCGAAGTCGATCAGGCTGCCCTCTCGGGAGATGCCGACACCGTAGAGGATGTCGAACTCGGCCTGCTTGAAGGGCGGCGCCATCTTGTTCTTGACGACCTTGACCCTTGTGCGGTTGCCGACTGCGTCGGTGCCGTCTTTGAGGGTCTCGATGCGGCGGATGTCGAGACGCACCGAGGCGTAGAACTTGAGGGCCTTACCACCGGCTGTCGTCTCGGGGCTGCCGAAGAACACGCCGATCTTCTCGCGCAGCTGGTTGATGAAGATCATCGTGGTACCGGTCTGGCTCAGACCACCCGTCAGCTTGCGGAGCGCCTGAGACATGAGTCGCGCCTGGAGCCCGACGTGCGAATCGCCCATCTCGCCCTCGATCTCGGCCCGCGGCACCAGAGCCGCCACGGAGTCGATGACGATGAGGTCGATGGAGCCGGACCGGACGAGCATGTCGGCGATCTCGAGGGCCTGCTCACCCGTGTCGGGCTGCGAGACGAGGAGCGCGTCGATGTCGACGCCGAGCTTTCTCGCGTATTCGGGGTCGAGTGCGTGCTCGGCGTCGATGAAGGCCGCGATGCCGCCGTTGCGCTGCGCGTTGGCGATCGCGTGCAGGGTCAGCGTGGTCTTACCGGACGACTCGGGGCCGTAGATCTCGACGATGCGGCCACGGGGGATGCCCCCGATTCCGAGCGCGACGTCGAGCGCGATCGAGCCGGTGGGGATGACGGCCACGGGAGCACGCTCGTCGCTGCCGAGACGCATGACGGCGCCCTTGCCGAACTGGCGGTCGATCTGGGCGAGTGCGGTCTCGAGGGCCTTCTCGCGGTTCTCTGCTGAGGGCATGATGTTCTCCTTCGTGGTGGTCGTCCGTGCGCCTGTAGGCTGTCGCGTCGCCGCCGACCGGTGGGACAAGGTCTTCGTCGCTACGACAAGGCTGGTGCCGCCGGTCACTCCGGCGGCGGGAACGTCGATACGAGAACGCTACGGACGACCACCGACATCGGAGTCGACGCCGGCCACCGAAGTGGAGTTCTCGGACCGATCAGGTCCTGGGGAGGACGCTATCACCGGTACGAACACATGTTCGACTTCCATGGCGCGGCGTGTCGAACATCCGCACGATCACGGGCAGACGGGCGGAGGTGCGACGTCGAGCCTCAACGACGAGGCGCGGGTAGACCGACACCATGCCGTCTCGACTCCGGTACGCCCTCGGCGTCGCAGAGCGCGAGCCAGACGTCTCTCGGCGGGACGCCCTGCACGAGAGCCTGCTCGGCGGTGAGCTCGCCCACGGCCGACATCACGAGATCGCGCATCAGGATGCGCCCGTACGCCTCGCCGAACTGGTCGACGACGGCTCGGTGGAACTCGCTCTTGCGCATCAGTGGAGGGTACCTCTCTGTCGACGGGGCGGCGTGCTCAGCTGCGCCGCGCCTCCGGAGGGGCTCAGGAGACGACGAACGCCCCCGTCGGAGGACCGGGGGCGTTCGTGACGGGGTGGGGACTCAGCGCACCGCGAGATCGGTGTCGAACTCGGCGACGAGCTCGTCGGGGAGCGTGTCGGGGATGGGATTGAGACCCTCGATGACGGCCATGCGGTCGCCGACCTCGCGCATGATGACCGAGATGGGAGTCTCGAGCGCATCGGCGACGGAGGCGAGGATCTCGGAGCTGGCCTCTTTCTGACCGCGCTCGACCTCGCTGAGGTACCCGAGGGCCACGCTCGCCTTGCTCGCGACCTGGCGGAGGGTGCGGCCCTTCTGCAGCCGGAAGTCGCGCAGGACGTCTCCGATTTCTTGACGAACCAGAACCATGGGACCCTCCTCCGAACGGACGCCCACCCTGACGGACTGTCGGGGGGTGGGATGGTGATACTAAAGCGCAGTTGGCTGTAACTGTAACCAGCGGGGACTGTGCGACCCTTGTGAACCTGCCAGATGTAACGAGACCGAAACGCGGACTATTCCCTCGTGTCGACCAACCACGAGTGCAGAGCCGTGAGTGATTCGGAGACGGTGCCCCGTCGGATGGCCTCGCGGTCTCCCGTCAGGTCGAGGGCCACCACCCGCGTCTCGTCTCCCCAGGCGACACCGACGAAGACGACACCGGGATCGTGGCCGCCCTGCGGACCGGGGCCGGCGACACCGGTGGTCGCGAGGCCGATGTCGGTGGGGGTGCCGCCGGTCTCGACCACCCCGCGTACTCCCGCCGCCATGGCCTCGGCCACGTCGGGGTCGACGGGCCCGCGGTCGGCGAGCAGTCGGGCGTCGACGCCGAGCAGGGTGTGCTTCAACTCCGTCTGGTAGGCGACGACACCGCCGCGGACGACCGCGGATGCTCCGGGCACGGCGATCAGCTCGGCGATCAGCAGGCCGCCGGTGAGCGACTCGGCCACGCCGATCGTGAGCCGTCGACGGGTGAGCTCGGCGACGACGTCGCCGGCGAGCGTCATGACGGTCGACCGTGCTTCGCCGCCACCCTCAGGTAGTCGAGCCCGGAGACCAGGGTCGCCACGACCGCGGCCGTCATGAGGACTCCGTTGACCCAGTGCATTCCCGGCCCGAGGAGGTTCCAGAGCGGGAAGAGCGCGAGGGTCACGGCGACGGCCTGCAGGACGGTCTTGAGCTTGCCGCCCCGGGACGCGGGGATGACCCGATCACGGATGACGGCGAATCGGAACACGGTGATGCCGATCTCGCGGACGAGGATGAGAGCCGTCACCCACCACGGGAGCTCGCCGAGGATCGAGAGGGAGACGAGGGCCCCGCCGATGAGGACCTTGTCGGCGATCGGGTCGACGATCTTGCCGAAGTCGGTGACGAGGTCGAGACCCCGGGCGAGCATGCCGTCGAGGCTGTCGGTGAGGATGGCGACCACGAACAGCGCGGCCGCGGCGATGCGCAACGAGCCGTCGGCGCCGTCGTCGATGAGGAGCCACGCCATGAACAGCGGCGCCATGAGGATGCGCACCACGGTGATGATGTTGGCGATGTTGGCTGTGCTCGCCGGGCCGGGGCCTCGGCGGGCCACCCGGCCTCGGAAGGGGAAGGTCGCGCCGCGGGGGGCGCCGTCGCTGCGGTCGCTGTCGGTCACGTCAGTCTCTCCCGGTGAGGTTCCAGGCGTCTTCCGACCCCTCGTCGTCGTCGACCTCGGCGTAACCCCGCGTCATCGCCTCGACGGGGTCGTCGTCGATGGCCGCCCCGGCTCCGCCTCGACCGGGCTGCGCCGGACCGGCATCGCCGCCGCCGCGGATCTTCGTCAGGACACCCGACAGCTGCTCGGTCGTCACGAGGACGTCGCGGGCCTTCGACCCCTCGGAAGGACCCACGATGTCGCGGGACTCCATGAGGTCCATCAGGCGCCCCGCCTTGGCGAAGCCCACCCGCAGCTTCCGCTGCAGCATCGAGGTCGATCCGAACTGCGTGCTGACCACCAGTTCGACGGCGGCGAGCAGCAGCTCGAGGTCGTCGCCGATGTCGCCGTCGATCTCCTTCTTCTCGACGACGGCCGCGACGTCCGGTCGGTAGTCGGGACGGGCCTGACGGGTCACGTGCGCGACCACCTGGGCGATCTCGCTCTCTTGCACCCAGGCGCCCTGCACACGCATCGCCTTGGACGCACCCATCGGGAGGAACAGCCCGTCACCCTGGCCGATGAGCTTGTCGGCGCCGGGCTGGTCGAGGATGACGCGGGAGTCGGTGACGCTCGAGACGGCGAACGCGAACCGCGAGGGGACGTTGGCCTTGATCAGGCCCGTCACGACGTCGACCGACGGACGCTGGGTCGCGAGCACCAGGTGGATGCCGGAGGCGCGGGCCAGCTGGGTGATGCGCACGATGCTGTCTTCGACGTCACGCGGCGCGACCATCATGAGGTCGGCCAGCTCGTCGACGACGACGAGGAGATAGGGGTAGGGCTTCAACGTGCGAGCGCTGCCCGCAGGCAGCACGATCTCGTCGTTGACCACGGCGCGGTTGAAGTCGTCGATGTGCCTGAACCCGAAGCTGGCCAGGTCGTCGTAACGCATGTCCATCTCTTTGACGACCCACTGCAGCGCCTCGGCCGCCTTCTTCGGGTTCGTGATGATGGGGGTGATGAGATGCGGCACGCCGGCGTAGATCGAGAGCTCGACGCGCTTCGGGTCGATGAGCACCATGCGGACGTCGGCCGGCTTGGCGCGCATCAGCAGCGAGGTGATCATCGAGTTGACGAAGCTCGACTTGCCCGAGCCGGTGGCACCCGCGACCAGGAGGTGCGGCATCTTCGCGAGGTTCGCGACGACGTAACCGCCCTCGACGTCCTTGCCCACGCCGATGGTCATGGGGTGGGTGCTCTTGGCGGCGGCCGACGACCGGAGCACGTCGCCGAGGGCGACGATCTCCTTGTCGGTGTTCGGGATCTCCACCCCGATGGCGCTCTTGCCAGGGATGGGCGACAGGATGCGCACCTCGTTCGAGGCGACGGCGTACGCGAGGTTCTTGGTGAGCGCTGTCACTCGCTCGACCTTGACGCCGGGACCGAGTTCGATCTCGTAGCGGGTGACCGTGGGGCCGCGCTTGAGACCGGTCACCTTGGCGTCGACGTTGAACTGGTCGAGCACAGAGGTGATCGAGGCGACGATGGCGTCGTTGGCCTCGCTGCGGGCCTTCGCGGGCTCGCCGACGGCGAGGGTCGTCACGGCCGGTAGACGATAGGGCACGTCGTCGGCGGACGGGTCGACGGACTCGAGCGACGGAGGCGCCGGCTCGTCGAGGTCGGGGGCGAGGAACGCGGAGGCGGCGTCGCTCTCGCCCTCGGCGGGGATGGCCTCGGGGACGGGGACAGGGACGGGGAGGACGGTCGTCGCCGGGGTGGGCTCGGGGTGCAGGGGGATGTCGATGCCCTGGGCGCGGACGGCGTCTTCGGCCCGGTCGAGATCGGCCAGGAGGTCGGAGGAGAAGACGTCGGTCTCGGCCGTGGCGGGAGACGCCTGGGGAACGGGCGGTGCGGCCGGGGTCGTGTCGAGCTCTTCGAACGCCGGTCGGCGCTTCTTGCGGCGGCCGATCACCTCGGTCGGAGCGGTCGCGGCGGCGGGCCGGACGAGCGGGGTGTCGTACGCCGGGTCGTCTTCGCGCTGCCGGGGGTTGCCCCGCCACCAGGGCAACGCCTCCGGCTCGCCGCCCGCGTCGGCGGACCCGGCGGCGGCCGCCGCCGCAGCCGCCCGGTCGTCGACGGTCTCGCCGAAGAGGTACGAGTAGAGCTCGCCGAGTCGACGACCGATGCGGTTCGGCGGCGTCTTGGTGATGATCAGGATCGAGAAGGCGAGCAGGACGACGACCAGCGGGACCGCCACCCACTCGGTGGCCAGGGCGACGAGCCAGGATGCGACGACCCAGCCGAGGACCCCTCCCCCGGTGGCGAGGGCCGGCATGCCGTCGGAGGCCTCGGGCTGACCCCCGAAGATGTGGCAGAGGGCGCTGATCGACACGAGCGACAGACCCAGCCCGATGCCGATGCGCGTGTTGTCGTGGACCGAGGAGGGATGCCGGAAGAGCCACCCCGCGAAGAGGATCATGATGACCGGCAGGGCGTAGGCCACCCGGCCGAAGAGACCGCCGAACGTGTACGCGTCGAAGCCGATCGCGAGGGGACTGGTCGGGTTCAGCCACTCGACGACACCCCCGGCGATCGCCAGGAGCACGAGGAAGAACGGCACGCCGTCTCGACGCTCGCTCTTGTCGAGCGTCTCGCGGCCCAGCAGCCGGAATGCGGCGCCGGTCATGTGCGCCAGCCCCATCCAGGCCGCCGCGAGCGGGTTCGGCCCCTCTCGGGCGGGCGCGGGCGCCGGCGTGGTGGGCAGCTTCTTGGTGGCCTTGGTCGCGTCACGCGCCGAGGACGCACGCGAGCCCGAGCGGGAGCGCGGGGTCGACTTCGTGGGCGTGGCCATGGGCTCCACGGTACCGCCCACCACCGACGCCGGTCGGATCCGGTCGCGTGTGTCCGGGTGCCCGACCGGGAGGCGACCTCAGACGGCGATGACGACCGGCACGATCATCGGTCGGCGCCGGTGCTTCGTGTTGACCCAGCGACCCACCGTCCGTCGCACGACCTGACTGAAGGCGTGGGTGTCGCGCACGCCGTTCTCAGCCGCCTCGGCGAGGGCCGCGACGATCTTCGGGGCGACGTCGTCGAAGACCCGGTCGTCTTCGGCGAACCCTCGCGACTGGATCTCGGGGCCGACGACGACCTGGCCGGTGGACGCGTCGATGGCGACGAAGACCGAGATGAAGCCCTCTTCGGACAGGATGCGTCGGTCTTTCAGATCGGCGTCGGTTATCTCGCCCACGGTCGAGCCGTCGACGTAGACGAAGCCCAGGTCGAGCTGCCCGACGACTCGGGCGATCCCGTCGCGGAGGTCGACGACGACGCCGTCCTGGCCGAGGATCGTGTTGCCGGGCGCCACACCCGTTCGTTGAGCCAGGGCGGCGTTGGCGTACAGGTGGCGGTGCTCCCCGTGCACGGGCAGGACGTTCTTCGGCCGGAGCACGTTGTAGCAGTACAGCAGCTCGCCCGCCGAGGCGTGCCCTGACACGTGCACCTTCGCGTTGCCCTTGTGGACGACCTTCGCCCCGAGCTTCGTCAGCCCGTCGATCACGCGGTACACCGCGTTCTCGTTGCCCGGGATGAGGCTCGACGCGAGGATGATCGTGTCGTCGGCGCCGATCTCGATCTGGTGCTCGAGGTTGGCCATGCGAGCCAGCACGGCCATCGGCTCGCCCTGCGATCCCGTGCTCATGTAGACGATGCGGTCGTCGGGCAGGTCTCGCGCCTTCTTCGCGTCGATCAGCACCCCGTCGGGCACCGTCAGGTACCCGAGGTCGGCCGCGATGCCCATGTTGCGGACCATCGACCGACCCATGAACGCGACCCGGCGACCGTTGGCGTGGGCCGCGTCGAGCACCTGCTGCACGCGGTGCACGTGACTGGAGAAGCTCGCCACGACCACGCGCCGGGGAGCCCGCCGGATGACGTCGTCGAGCACCGGTCCGATGTCGCGCTCGAGAGCGGTGAAACCGGGCACGTCGGCGTTCGTCGAGTCGGGGAGGAAGAGATCGACCCCCTCTTCGCCGAGCCGGGCGAAGGCGCGCAGGTCGGTGATCCGCCCGTCGAGGGGCAGCTGGTCCATCTTGAAGTCGCCGGTGTGCAGCACCAGACCGGCGGAGGTGCGGATGGCGACGGCGAGGGCGTCGGGGATCGAGTGGTTGACCGCCACGAACTCGAGCTCGAACGGCCCGAGCGTCTCGCGTCCGCCCTCGGCGACCGTGAGGGTGTACGGGCTGATGCGATGCTCCTTGAGCTTCGCCTCGATCAACGCGAGCGTCAGCTGCG
This sequence comes from Frigoribacterium sp. CFBP9029, assembly GCF_034045305.1. NCBI lineage: Bacteria > Bacillati > Actinomycetota > Actinomycetes > Micrococcales > Microbacteriaceae > Frigoribacterium > Frigoribacterium sp. CFBP9029. The sequence continues at coordinate 138,401 of NZ_JAXCWB010000007.1, read as the reverse complement.
AGCCGATCAGCGGGATGTCGGCCCGCAGCCGCAGAAGATACGGCACGGCGCCGATGTGGTCTTCGTGACCGTGCGTCAGCACCACGGCCAGGATGTCGTCGAGCCGGTCGCGGATCGGCGCGAAGTCGGGGAGGATCAGATCGACGCCCGGCTGGTGCTCTTCGGGGAAGAGCACCCCGCAGTCGACCACGAGCAGCTTGCCGTCGATCTCGTAGACGGTCATGTTGCGACCGATCTCGCCCAGACCGCCCACCGGGATGACGCGGAGCGTGCCGTCTTCGAGCGGCGGCGGGGTCTGGATCGTGACGGGCATGAGGTCCTTCGGGAGTGGTGGGGCTCGAGCCCCGGGATGTCGCGGCGACCGAGGAGGCGCGGCTCAGCGGGTCGTGCCGTGCACCTTGGGCAGGGCGCCACCCGCCGCGGCGTTGCGATCGGGTCGGAACCGGCTGAGGTCGAGCCCCGGGATGGCGCCGACGTGCGCGAGCTCGTCTTCGATGAGGGCGGCCTCGCTGTCTTCGGGGCCGACGAGGGGCAGTCGGACGCGCGGGCTCGAGATGCGACCCAGCCCGTGCAGGATGTACTTGGCCGCGACCGTGCCGGGCACGTGCGTCATGACCGCGCGGACGAGCGGTTCGAGCATCTGGTGGGCCTGGGTCGCCGTGTGCAGGTCGCCAGCGTTGACCGCGTCGACGATGGTGCGGTACGGGGCCGCGGCGATGTTGGCCGTGACGCCGATGAGGCCCGAGGCGCCGATGGCCAGGTGCGGCAGCACGTTGGCGTCGTCGCCGGAGAAGTAGAGCAGGTCGGTCTGGTTCAGCACCCGGCTGACCTCGGAGAAGTCGCCCTTCGCGTCTTTGACCGCGACGATGTTCGGGTGCTTGGCCGCGCGGAGGATCGTCTCGTACTTGATCGGGATGCCGGTGCGACCGGGGATGTCGTAGAGGATGACGGGCAGGTCGGTCGCGTCGGCGATCATGCGGAAGTGCGTGAGCACACCGGCCTGCGTCGGCTTGTTGTAGTACGGGGTGACGATCATGACGCCGTCGGCGCCGGCCTTCTCGCTGGCCTTGTAGAGCTGGATCGCGTGGGCGGTCTCGTTCGACCCGCCGCCCGTGATGATCTTGGCGCGCCCAGCCGAGACGGACTTGCCGACCTCGACGAGACGGAGCTTCTCGGGGTCGGTCAGGGTGCTGGTCTCGCCCGTGGTGCCGGTGACCACGATGCCGTCCGCCCCGGCGGTGATGCAGTCGTCGATGTGCTTCTCGACGGCCGGCCAGTCGACCTCCCCGTCTGCGGTGAAGGGGGTGACGAGGGCCACGAGGACCTGACCGAAGGGGTTGATGATGTTCGACACGGAACCAGCGTACTTGCTCTCGTCGGCGGCGAGGCGGGGACGGGCCGGAGCGCCGTCCCCGCCTCTCGGCGCTCAGGGCGCGACGCGACCGTTCGTGCCGAACGCGGCGTACGTGAGCGGCATGAGCTCCGCCCAGATGTCTTCCATCTTCTCGGCGCACATCTCGATCTCGCGCTGAGGGAACGACGGGAAGTGCGTGCCCTCGCGCTTGGTCCGCAGGCTGAGGAAGTTCATCAGCGACCGCGCGTTGACCGTGACGTACATCGACGAGTAGATGTTCAGCGGCAGGACGATGCGGGCGACCTCGCGGGCGACCCCGGCGTCGAGCATGCGCTTGTACGAGGCGTACGCCTCGCGCGAGGTGCGCTCGGTCTCGGCGCGCACGAGCTCGCTCTGCTCGGGGGTGCCGGGCAGGAAGTCGTAGGCGCCGGGCTTGCCGACCTGCTGCAGGTTGCGCTGCGCGGAGGGGACGTAGAAGACCGGGTTCAGCTCGCGGTAGCGGCCGCTCTCCTCGTTGTAGCTCGCCATGCGGTGCCGCATGAACTCGCGGAAGACGAAGATCGGCGCCTGGACGTAGAAGGTCATCGAGTTGTGCTCGAACGGCGAACCGTGGCGGTCGCGCATCAGGTAGTTGATGAGCCCGGCGCCCTTGGTCGCCTGGGCGCCGTCGGCGGACGCCTGCGCGCCGTCGAGGGTCAGCTCGCCCATGGTCGAGACGCGGGCGGCGAAGAGGACGTCGGAGTCGTGGGCGCTCGACCGGACCAGCTCGACGGTCACGTCGGAGCGGAACTCGACGGCGGATTCGGGGGTGGACGGGGCGAGGGGTTCGGCATCGGTCACGGCGTCGACTCTACAACCGGTGACGGGGTGCTCCGAGGGCGACCGACGGACCCGCACCGCGCCTCCTCGGCACCCGGTCGACACCGAGGAGGCGCGCCTAGGCTCTCGAGGAGGGCGCGGTCGCGCCTCGCCGCCGATCGAGAGCAGGACCCATGAACGACGCCCCCCGGACGGTCCTGATCGCCGGAGCCTCCGGCCTGATCGGCACCGAGCTCTCGACCCAGCTGCGCGCCGCCGGTCACACCGTGCTCTCGCTCGTCCGCGGCGAACCGCGCGACGACACGCAGTTCACCTGGATCCCCTCGGCCGGAGTCGTCGACACGACCCTGTTCGACCGAGCGGACGTCGTCGTGAACCTGTCGGGCGCCTCCCTGGGCCGTCTGCCCTGGACCCGCGGTTACAAGCGCGAGATCGTCGGCTCGAGGGTCGACGCCACCCGGACTCTCGTCGCGGGCATGCGCGCCGCGTCGACGCCGCCCACGGTTTTCCTCAGCGGCTCGGCCGTCGGGATCTACGGCGACCGCCCCGGCGACCGGCTGACCGAGTCGAGCCCACGCGGCACCGGGTTCCTCAGCGACGTCGTCGCCGAATGGGAGCGGACCGCGCTGACCGCACCCGACGGCGTGCGGGTCGCGCTGATGCGCACCGGGCTCGTCGTGGGCCCCGGCGGCGCGCTCGCGCCCCTGCTCCCCCTCACCCGCTTCGGTCTCGGCTCGCGGCTCGGCACCGGCGATCAGTTCTGGCCGTGGATCAGCCTGCACGACGAGGCGGCCGCGTTCGTCCACGTGATGGCCTCCGAGCTCGACGGCCCGATCAACCTGGCCGGACCCACCCCGGCGACGAGCGACGCCCTGACGCGTCGACTCGCGCACGACCTGTCGAAGCCGTACGCCCTCACGGTGCCCGAGTTCGTCATCTCGACCGCGATGCAGGAGGCCGGTCGCGAACTGCTGCTGCTCAGCCAGCAGGTCGTGCCCGAGAAGCTGCTCGCCGACGGCTTCGTGTTCCGTCACCGGACGGTCGACGAAGCCGTCGACGCGCTCGCCGCCGGTCTCTGACGGGTCGACGACGAGGCGCAGGCCGGAGAGCCGAGGAGGCGCGGGTCAGGCCCTGCCGCGCCGACGCAGCGTGATGGCCCAGCGGATCGCCTGTCGTGCCCGACGCCGATCACCGCATGCATCGTAGGCGAGACCCAGCCGGAACCAGGCGCGGTAGTCGTCGGGGGCCTGCTCGACCGCCTCGCGGTAGGCCGGGAAGGCCTCGTCGGCGGCGGCGCGGTCGTACCGGCCCGAGGGCCTGCGCGGCACGTCGTCGACGGGCAGCTGGTCGGCGGCGCCCAGCTCGCGCACGATCGCCTGGGTCGCCAGACCGAAGCGGATCTCGGCCACGAGGGCGAAGACCCCGAGGAGCGGCAGGACCACGAGACCCACGCCGAGACCGACGGCGACCGCCTCGCCCGTGGCGAAGAGGGCGACGGCCCGCTGACCGACCAGCACGATGTAGAGCACGAGCAGGGCGGCCATCACGAGGGCCGCGACACGGCCCTTCACGGGCAGACGCGCATCGGTCGGCGGGCGCGCAGGGGTCGGCGGGCGCGCATCAGTCGAGGGGCAGGACGCTGTCGAGCCCCACGACGACACCGCTGACGGTCGGCGCGGCCGACATCGCGACGAGCAGCCCCTGCTCGTAGGCGCGCTGAGACAGCGTGTCGTGCGTGAGCGTGAGGGTCTCGCCCTCGCCGCCGAAGACGACCTCCTGCTTGGCGACGACCCCGCGGAGGCGGAGGCTGTGCACCGGCACGCTCGCCACCTGCTGCCCGCGGGCCCTCTGATCGGACGAGGGGGCCGAGACCGGCCCGAGATCACGACGCGCCTCGGCGATCAGCTCGGCGGTCCGCACCGCCGTGCCCGACGGGGAGTCGACCTTGCCCTGGTGGTGGGTCTCGACGATCTCGACCGACTCGTAGAACCGGGCGGCCATCGTCGCGAAGCGGGTCGCGAGCACCGATCCGAGCGAGAAGTTGGGGACGACCAGCACACCGGGGCCGTCGACGTCGGCGACGATCGTCGAGAGGCGGGCGATGCGCTCGGCGCTCCAGCCCGACGTGCCGACGAGCACGGGGATGCCCGCCCGCACGACGTGCTCGACGATGCCGGGGCTCACGGCCGGGTGCGTGACGTCGACGACGAGATCGGCCCCGACGACACGGTCGAGATCGTCTCGGGACGAGAGCCCGGCGTGGAGCTCGAGGTCGGGCGTGCGCTCGATGAGATCGACGATGAAGCCCCCGAGCGTGCCCGTGGCCCCGACGACGGCGATGCGGGAAGTCATTGGTCAAACCTACCGGGCGACGGACCGTCGAATACGATCGGGGGATGCCTCGATTCCGCGAGATGCCCGTGAGCTCGACCCCCGTCTCCTCGTTGCTGTCGGAGTACTTCGACGAGCGGGCCGCGACGTTCCCGGTCGCGCAGGGCAGCTATCACACGGCCACGCCGGTCGACGCGACCTTCACTCCCCCGGCCGGCGTGTTCGTCGTGGCCGTCGCCGACGGGGCGGCCGACGCGAGCGTCCGCGACGCGGGAGGCGTCGGCGACGTCACACCCGACGGCGACCACGCGCTGGCCTGCGGCGGTGTCCGCCGACTCGAGCCGGGCGCCGACGGTCGGGTCCGCTACGAGGTCAAGCACCTCTTCGTGCGACCCGTCGCCCGCGGTCGGGGTCTCGGTCGTCTCGTGCTCGCCGAGCTCGAGCGCCGCGCGATCGACCTCGGCGCCGAGCAGCTCGTGCTCGACACGAACGACAGCCTGGAGGCGGCCGGCGCCCTCTACCGCGCAGCGGGCTACTCGCTGATCGAGCCGTACAACGACAACCCGAACGCGACCGCCTGGTACGGCAAGACCGCCCGCTGACCGGTCGGTCGAGCGATCGGACCGAGGGCTCTGACCGACCGCTGGGACCGTTCGGTCAGATCGACTGGTCGACGGGCAGGCCCGTCCGCAGCTCGACGGGCAAATGCCCGAGGTCGTTGTGGGTGACCAGCTCGGGCGGCTTCGCCGAGCGCACGCGGATGATCGTCAGACCGGCGTTGGCCTGGTTGACGCCCATCCAGCGCCAGGCCGGCGCCCCGAAGACCTCGCGGACGAACCAGCCGATGACGAAGTTGTGGGTGATCAGCAGATCGTGCCGGTCGTCGCGCGCGGGCGTCAGCCACTCGGAGACGGCGTCGGCCATCTGCGCCTGACCGGCTTCGATCTCGTCTTCGGTGACTCCGCCGAAGAACGGCTTGTACGCCGCCGGCATGTCGGGGGTCGGCCCCGACGGCACACAGTCGAAGAGCAGCGTCGACGGCTGGGATTCGAGGGCGGGCAGTCGCTCGGTCATGATGCGCGCGGTCTCGGCCGCCCGCTCGAGGGGCGAGTGCCAGGCCGCGTCGAACGGCACGCCGCCGAGGCGCTCGGCGATGAGTCGCGCCTGACGCTTGCCGCGCTCGGAGAGCGGACCGTCGGGCAGCCCGTGCTCGGCGTCCTGCTGTTCGCCGTGGCGCACGAGGTAGAGGTAGTGGGACACCGTCGTCTCCTGGTTCATCGGATGGCGGACGACGTCGGGACCGTCGCCGCTCGGGTGGGGAGCGTCGTCTCGTCGACCTCGCCGACGACCACGGTCGACAGCGGGCCCGAGCGCAGGGCGGCGGCCAGGTCGCGGACGTCGTCGGTCGGCACGGCCGCGAGTCGGGCCAGCGAGGCGTCGAGATCGACGAACTCGCCCATCGACAGCTCGGCGCGACCGAGGCGGTTCATCCGGGTGTCGCTGTCTTCGAGAGCGAGAGCCGCGGCGCCGCCCAGCTGACCGAGCGCACGGCGGTGCTCGTCGGCCGTGATGCCGTCGGTCGCGACCTCGTCGAGCTGCTCGAGCATCAGGCGGGCCACGTCGCCCGCGTTGGCCGGCGCGCACCCCGCGTAGAGGCCGAACAGACCGGCGTCGGAGTAGCTCGGGGCGAACGAGTACACCGAGTAGGCCAGACCGCGGCGCTCTCGCACCTCTTGGAAGAGCCTCGAGGACATGCCGCCGCCGAGCACGGAGTTCAGCACGGCCATGGCCGAGCGGCGGTCGTCGGTCACCGGGAGGCCCGGGAAGCCGAGGAGGAGCGTCGTCTGCTCGAGGGGTCGGCGCACGACGACGAGGGGCTCGCCCTGCTGCGGCGCCGTCTCGGCGCCGGTCGCCGGACGACGGGGCACGGGAGGCGCGGTGTCGGTGGACCAGTCGGACCGCCCGATCGCGGCCTGGAGACGCTGGACGAGGTGATCGTGGTCGACGGCGCCCGCGACCGTCACGACGAGGTCGCGCGGGCGGTACGTGCGGAGGTAGTGCCGGTGGACCTCGTCTCGTGAGGCCCTCCGGATGCTGTCGGGCGACCCGCCGATCGGTCGACCGAGCGAGTGGTCGCCGAAGACCGACTCGAAGAGGCGCTCGCCGCCGACGTCGCTCGGGTCGTCGTCGGCCATCGCGAGCTCGTCGAGGATGACGCCGCGCTCGGTCTCGAACTCGAGGGGATCGAGGACCGACGAGGTCACCATGTCGGCGAGGGAGTCGACCGCGTCGTCGAGGTCGACGTCGCGGACCCTGGCGTAATAGCAGGTGCTCTCTTTGCCGGTGGCGGCGTTGTGCTCGCCCCCGACGGACTCGAAGGCCACGGCGATGTCGAGGGCCGACCGGGTGGGTGTGCCCTTGAAGAGCAGATGCTCGAGGAAGTGGGTCGACCCCCGGTCGCCGTCGCCCTCGTCACGGCTGCCGACGGCGACCCAGAAGCCGACCGTGGCGCTGCGGGCCCCGGGCATGCTCTCGCTGAGGATGCGCACCCCCGTGGGGAGCACCGTCCGCCGCACGAGCGAGCCGCCCGTCGCCTCGAAGGAGAGCTCGACCTCGTCGAGGGGCAGTGCGACCGGTCCGTTCATCGTGGTGAGCCTACCGCCCGCCCCTGACACCCGAATTGGGGGACGGAATGCGGACAAACAGACGGGTTGGTCTGTCCTCATCGGTGTTACAGTCGTCACACCGCAGTCGACCCGTCCCCCCACGAGAGACGGCTGCGGCGGCTGGTCGGACATCATCGCAAGGTCCGGAGCGCGCGTCCCCCACGCGGCTCTAAGCCGATATGTTCCAAGGAGCCACGCTGTGACGGTCGATTCCCCCCAACCGGCCGTCCAGCGTCTCCCTGGCCGACCCCGCGCCGACCAGAAGACGCCCGGCGCCCGCGCCCGCGTCCTCACGACCGCCGACCGCCTCTTCTACGACGAGGGCATCCGCGTCGTGGGCGTCGACCGCCTCATCGCCGAGTCGTCGGTCACGAAGGCGACCTTCTACAAGCACTTCGGCGCGAAGGACACCCTCGTGCTCCAGTTCCTCGCCGTGCGGCACGATCGCGACGTGGCCGCTCTCGCCGAGACCGTGTCGTCCGCTCCCGACGGCGTCGCCGCCGTCCGCAGCTTCGTCGACGCCTTCGCGACCCGACTCCAGGAGCCCGGCTTCCGCGGCTCCGCCTACGCCAACGCGGCGGCCGAGTTCAGCGACCCGACCCACCCCGTCCGCGTCGCCATCAGCGAGCACCGCGAATGGCTCACCGACGCGCTCGTCGAGCTCTTCAAGAACGCCGGCCACCCGATGCCGGGCGATGCCGCCGACGACTTCCAGCTCGCACTCGACGGCGCCGAGGTCGGCGCCTACGCCGGTGACGCCATCGCCGCCTCCGCGTCACTGCGCCGCACCGCGGACCGCCTGCTCGACGCCTGACGCGCGCCGCACCTCCTCGGCCCTCCCCCGACCTCTCCCCCGCTCACGTCACGCACGCGATCCCGCGCCTGACCGGAAGGGTGTGCAGATCGCGACCGTTTCGTCTCGCGAGGGGGCTCAGGGCGCTGCTGGTCGGTGTTTTCGGCACGATCGGTCGGGTTCGGCACGCCGGAGCGAGCCGCGCCGGTCGGGTTCGGCACGCCGAAGCGAGCCGCGCCGGTCGGGTTCGGCACGCCGAAGCGCCTCGCGCCGGTCGCCTCTGTGAGCCGACGCCGGAACCGCCGGTGCACCCCGGGAGCGGACCGTGCCCGAGGTGGGCGGTCGTCTTACGCGGAGACCCGATCGAGGTCGAGCACCTGGAGGCGCGTCAACTGCACGCGGACGGCCTGCGCCAGCTCGTACACCTGCTTCGCATTCGTCGCGCTCGCGACCGGGGCCACGACGTTGGGCTTCGTGAGCAGCCAGGCCAACGAGATCGCGGCGGTCGACACCTCGTGCACCGAGGCGATCCGGTCGAGCTCGTGCAGGATGCGCAGCCCGCGTTTGGTCAGCTGCTTCGCGAGATCCGGACGACGCTGCGACCCGGCGAAGTCGGCACGGGTGCGGTACTTGCCGGAGAGGAATCCGCTCGCCAGGGCGAAGCGCGGCATCACACCGAGACCCAGCTGCCCGGCCACCCGGGCCAGACCCTTCTCGTACTCGCCGCGGTTCAGCAGGTTGTACTGGTTCTGGAGCGCGACCATCGGCGCGACCCCGAGCATTCCCGCGGCGATCCGGGCCTCGTAGAGCCGGTTGCCCGAATGATGGGAACCGCCGAAGTACCGGACCTTGCCGGCGCGGATCAGGTGGTCGACGGCGAGGAGGGTGCGCTCGAACGCCACCTCGGTGTCGTCGACGTGGAGGTACAGCAGATCGATGCGGTCGGTGCCGAGGCGCTCGAGCGAGGCCTCGACGGCGCGCTCGATCGCCTTCGGCGTGAGACCCGGGTTGTCGGCGCTCTTGCCGACCTTCGTCGAGACGACCATGTCGTCACGCGATCGGCGATCGCGCATCCAGGAGCCGATCATGATCTCGCTGCGCCCCCCGGCGTACGAGTCGGCGGTGTCGACGAAGTTGCCGCCGAGATCGAAGTAGGTGTCGAGGACCGCGCGCGTCTCGGTCTGGTCGGCCGTCCAGCCGAAGACGTTGCCGCCGAGAGCGAGGGGGAACACCCGGAGATCGGACGTGCCGAGTCGACGGCGCGGCTGGATGATGCCCAGATCGACCGGAACAGTCGCCTGGTCGACCGTGGCGGCGTGCTGCGACCCGGCGCGGACGGCATGGGAGGGGACGACTTCGGAGCGGACGGCCGCGTCGGGCTCGGCGGCGGCCGCCTGTGCGGTCGTGGCCGTCGAGTCGGTCACCGACAGTCCTCCTCCGCTGGCGCACCCTCACCCGTCTGAGCTGGACGGATGCCAGGGTCTGCGCCTCATCGTCAGAATACGACCCCGGCCCTCGTCGCGCGCGCCGCCGCACCGAATCGTTACGTGAAGAATCGTCCTATTTCCACTCGAGCCTGAGACGACCCGCTCATGGGCCCGGAACGCCGACGAGCCCGCCGCGACACGAGGTCGCGACGGGCTCGTCGGTTCAGGCGGGTGCTACGCGTCGACCGATTCGTCGGTCGACGTCTCGGTGGCGCCGCTCGAGTCGGTGTCGGCCGACTCGGCGACGACCGGAGCGAGCGAGAGCTTGCCGCGGTCGTCCGTCTTCGTGATCTCGACCAGGATCTTCTGGCCGACTCCGAGCACGTCCTCGACGTTCTCGACGCGCTTGCCACCGGCGAGCTTGCGGACCTCGCTGATGTGCAGCAGGCCGTCCTTGCCGGGGAGGAGCGAGACGAAGGCACCGAACGACGCGATCTTGACGACGGTTCCGAGGAACTGCTCGCCGACCTCGGGGTTGGTGGGGTTCGCGATCGCGTTGACCTGGGCACGCGCAGCCTCGGCCGACGGGCCGTCGACGGCACCGATGTAGACGGTTCCGTCTTCTTCGATGCTGATGTCGGCGCCGGTGGTGTCCTGGATGGAGTTGATCGTCTTGCCCTTCGGGCCGATCAGCTCGCCGATCTTGTCCTGCGGGATCTGGACCGAGATCACGCGGGGCGCGGTCGGGGCCATCTCGTCGGGAGCGTCGATCGCGGAGTTCAGGACGCCGAGGATGGCGGTGCGCGCCTCCTTGGCCTGCTTCAGCGCGGCGTCGAGTACGGCGGTCGGCAGACCGTCGAGCTTCGTGTCGAGCTGGATGGCCGTGACGAACTCGGACGTGCCGGCGACCTTGAAGTCCATGTCGCCCAGGGCGTCCTCGGCGCCGAGGATGTCGGTCAGCGCCGCGTAGCGCGTCTGGCCGTCGACCTCGTCGGAGACGAGGCCCATGGCGATGCCGGCGACGGGGGCCTTGAGGGGCACACCGGCGTTCAGCAGCGACAGGGTCGAGGCGCAGACGGAGCCCATCGACGTCGAACCGTTCGAACCGAGGGCCTCGGACACCTGACGGATGGCGTAGGGGAACTCCTCGCGGCTCGGCAGCACCGGCACGAGGGCGCGCTCGGCCAGGAAGCCGTGCCCGATCTCGCGACGCTTCGGCGAACCGACGCGGCCGGTCTCACCGGTCGAGTAGGGCGGGAAGTTGTAGTGGTGCAGGTAGCGCTTCTTGGTGACGGGGCTCAGCGAGTCGATCTGCTGCTCCATCTTGAGCATGTTCAGCGTGGTGACGCCCATGATCTGGGTCTCGCCGCGCTGGAAGATGGCCGAGCCGTGAACGCGCGGGATGACCTGGACCTCGGCGTCGAGCGGGCGGATGTCGGCCAGGCCGCGCCCGTCCATGCGGATCTGCTCGGTGAGGATGCGGTCGCGGACGACCTTCTTCGTCGCCGACTTGTAGGCGGCGCCCACCTGGCCGTTGGCCGTCTCGGGCAGCTCGCCCGCGGCGACCTTGGCCGCGATGGCGTCCTTGACGGTCGCCTTGAGGGCGTCGTCGGCGTCCTGGCGCTCGATCTTGCCGGCGATCTTGTAGACCTCGGCGAGCTCGGTGCCCGCGGCGGCCGTGACGGCCTCGAGGACCTCGTCGGTGTAGGGCAGGAAGACCGGGTAGTCGGCGATCTCCTTGGCGGCCTGCGCGGCCATCTGGGCCTGGGCCTCGACGAGCTGCTTGAGGAACGGCTTGGCGGCTTCGAGACCCTGGGCGACGACGGCCTCGTCGGGCTTCGTCGCGCCGCCCTGGATGAGACCCCAGGCGTGCTCGGTGGCCTCGGCCTCGACCATCATGATCGCGACGTCGTCGTTGCCGGCGGCGTCGGTGACGACGCGACCCGCGACCGTGAGGTCGAAGACGGCGTCGGCCAGCTGCGAGGCCTTCGGGAAGGCGACCCACTGGTCGCCGATCAGCGCGAGGCGCACACCGGCGATGGGGCCGGAGAACGGCAGACCGGAGATCTGGGTGGAGGCGCTGGCCGCGTTGATCGCGAGAGCGTCGTAGAACTCGTCGGGAGCGATGCTGAGCACCGTGATGACGACCTGGACCTCGTTGCGGAGACCCTCGACGAACGAGGGACGCAGGGGCCGGTCGATGAGACGGCAGACGAGGATGGCCTCGGTCGAGGGGCGGCCCTCGCGACGGAAGAACGAGCCGGGGATCTTGCCCGCGGCGTACGAGCGCTCTTCGACGTCGATGGTCAGCGGGAAGAAGTCGAAGTTGTCCTTCGGCTTCTTGCTGGCGCTGGTGGCGGACAGCAGCATGGTGTCGTCGTCGAGGTAGGCGGCGACGGCTCCCTGGGCCTGCTGGGCGAGACGACCGGTCTCGAATCGGATGGTGCGCTTGCCGAACTTGCCGTTGTCGAGCACGGCTTCGCCGAACTTGATCTCTGGACCCTCCATGTGGGGGTTTCTCCTCTTTGTTTTGAATCGATGCCCCGTGTGGGCCTCGATGTCGTACCGGGAGCGGGCGGCGTGGGCGGCATGAGGACATGCACGTGCAGCAACGCGACGGAGGCGGTGGCACGTCTGGCCAACAGTGAAGACGGTCGGACCCCGCCTCCGATCGCGACTCGATGCGTCGATCGGGGCATTCCGCCTGCCACCACCGGTGACCAGCAGCCGTACCGGCCTGCTCCGAGCGCGATCCTAGCACCCGGGTGTGATCGCCTCACGGAGCCGGAGCGGGCGGCGCGCCCCGAGGACGCGGAACGACCCGGGGAGAAAGACCGCCCCCCGCCCGGCTGAGCGGGACGGGGGCCGTCGTCGAGACGTTCGGAGCGCGAAGACTAGCGGCGCAGGCCGAGACGACCGATGAGCGTGCGGTAGCGCTCGATGTCGACCCGGGACAGGTAGCCCAGGAGTCGGCGGCGCTGACCCACGAGGAGCAGCAGACCACGACGCGAGTGGTGGTCGTGCTTGTGCTCTTTGAGGTGCTCGGTGAGGTCGAGGATGCGCTGCGTCATCATGGCGACCTGGACCTCGGGGGATCCGGTGTCGCCGGGGTGGGTCGCGTATTCTTCGATGATCCGGGTCTTGACGTCAGGTGCGAGTGCCATAGGTGGATCCCCTTTCAGTTCGTTGCGCGGTGCCCGTCACCGGATGTGCGAGCTCTCTTATTCCGCGGCCGTTCAGACGGCAACCTGAGGAGCTTACCAGACAGGGGCGGCGGACTGGGCGCCCGCGGGTCGACGCCGGCGGCGACGGGGCAGGGCCAGACCCACGAACACGGCGCCGATGACCGCGCCCAGCGTGTTCATGACCAGGTCTTGCGGGTCGGAGAACCGGGTGGCCGACAGGTAGGCCGCCTGGTACCACTCGATGCCCACGGTCGCCGCGAAGCCGACCACGATGCCGACCCACCAGAACCGCCTGGGCAGCAGCAGCGCCGGGAACATGCCCATCGGCACGAACATGGCGACGTTCGCCGCGGCCTCGACCCGGGCGAAGGTGATCCACGACGTCTCGTCGTGCCGGGCGAAGAGGTCGAGGGCGCGCCAGAGCAGCTCGGTCGTGCCGGGCCCGTAGACGCTGGGGCGCAGCGTCATCCATGCGACACCCGCCAGATAGACGAGGGTGAGCAGGAGGAGGACGGCACGACGCATGACTCCATGGTGACGGACGCGACCTGGGGATCGGGGCCGCGGCGGCGGAGTTCATCCTCCAGGACGACGCCGGGCGGGCGGGTGCGGGGCCGGCGACCCGAGGAGGTGCGGTGCCAGGGAGCCGCGCACCGCGCCTCCTAGGCTCGTCGCGTGGACCTCGTCGCCGAACTCTGGAGCCGCGTCACCCTCGTGGCGCAGCCGCTCCCCCTCCCCTGGCTGCTCGCGGCCGTCGCCGCCGGCCTCGCGGCCGTGCTCGTGCCGGGCGCCTGGCACACCGTGCGGCACGCCGTGACCGTCGTGCACGAGGGCGGCCACGGACTCGCCGCGGTGCTCACGGGGCGGCGGCTGTCGGGGATCCGCCTGCACTCGGACACCTCCGGGCTGACCGTGTCGCGCGGGCCGCGCACCGGCCCCGGCATGGTGCTGACGCTGCTCGCGGGCTACACCGCGCCGGCGATCGCGTCGCTCGGCGCGGCCTGGCTGCTGTCGGCCGGGTACGCCGCCGGGCTGCTCTGGGCGCTGCTGCTGCTGTTGGCGCTGATGCTCGTGCAGATCCGCAACTGGTTCGGTCTCTGGGTGGTGCTCGTCGGGGCGGCCATCGTCGTCGCCGTCACCTTCTTCGCCTCGCCGCCCTGGCAGAGCGCCTTCGGCCTCGCCCTGACGGCCGTGCTCGGCTTCGGCGCCCTGCGGACCTCGCTCGAGCTGCAGCGGAGTCGCCGCCGCTCGCGCACGACGGGATCGGACGCCGACCAGCTGGCCGCCCTGACCCGCGTGCCCGGGGTCGTCTGGGTCGGCGTGTTCGTGATCGTCGCCCTGGTCTGCCTGGGCGGCTCGGCCGGGCTGATCTTCCCCCAGACGATCGAGCTGGCGCGCTCGCTCGGCTGAGCCGGGTCTCCGGCGGCTGAGTCGGGTCTCGGCCGCTCGGGTCAGGCCGGGCGGGTCGGGCCGGGCCGGGCCGGCGCGGATCAGGCCGGGGCGGAGCCGAGCGCGTGGACGGGGAGGCGCGGCGCCAGGCGGTCGCGCCCGCCGAGACCGTCCAGCTCGAGCAGCACGGCCAGCCCGACGACCTCGTACCCGGCGCGCTCGAGCAGCGTGACGGTCGCCTCGGCGGTGCCGCCGGTGGCCAGGACGTCGTCGACGACCAGCACCCGCGTGCCCTTCGGCAGCTGACTGGGGCGCAGCTCGAGGGTCGCCTCGCCGTACTCGAGGGCGTAGCTCTCGCTCAGCACCTCGCCGGGCAGCTTGCCCGCCTTGCGGACGGTGAGGACTCCGACGCCCTGCTCGATCGCGATGCCGCCGGCGAGCGCGAAGCCGCGGGCCTCGATGCCTGCGACCGCCTGGAACGACCCGTCGAACGGTTCGCTGAGGGCCGTGGTCACGGTCGCGAAGGCGTCGGCGTGGGAGAAGAGCGGGGTCACGTCGCGGAAGAGGATGCCCGGTTTCGGGAAGTCGGGGACGACGGCGATGAGGTCGTCGAGGAGGGCGGAGACGTCGGTGGTGGACATTCACACGAATGTACCGGGCGTAGCATCGCGCCATGAATGTGGGACAGTCCCCCCGCCTGCTGGGCCTCGTCGCCGCCGCCGTCGTCATCGCCGGCGGCGTCGCGATCGGGGTCGTCCAGTCCGGCCTGCCGAACCGGGTCTCGGGTGCGGACACCGCGCCTCCCTGGCCGGTTCCCGCCGTGGCCGATCGACCCGCCCGCGCGGCGGCGGCCGGTCTGACGAACGTCTGGGGCGAGGACCTCGCGATGCACGTGCACAGCCACCTGTCGATCACGGTCGACGGCGAGCCCGTCACCCTGCCCGGCGACATCGGCCACGACGCCGATACGAAGTTCGCGGCGCCGCTGCACACCCACGACACGACGGGCATCGTCCACGTCGAGTCGCCCCGGCGGGAGACCCTCGTGCTCGGGCAGCTCTTCACCGAGTGGGACGTCGACCTCGACGCGACGAGCATCGGCTCGCTGGGCGCGGACGACGGGTACGCGCTGACGACATTCGTCGGCGGTTCCCGCTACCCGGGCGACCCGGCGGGCATCCCCCTCGGCGACTTCGACGACATCGCGCTGGTGCTCGCGCCGACGGGCGAGACCGTCACCGCGCCTCCCGCCTTCGACTGGCCCGACGAGTACCGCTGACGCCCGCCGCCGCCCGACCTCACCCGGGGCCGGGAGCGCCGGGCCAGCGGACCGGGACGGGGAGACGGAGCGGCGTCGCCTCGGCGGGCGCACCGGAGGCGATCGCCGCGATGAGTCGTGAGGCGGCGACACGGCCGAGGTGCTCGCCGTCGACGTCGATCGCGGGGACGCCCTGCAGACCGAGGGCGTCGACGACCATCCGCTCGGAGCTGACGACGGGCGCCGCGGTGACGCCTGCCCCTCCGCCGCGGAGGACGAACATCACGCCGAGGCCGATGGCCGTGGCGTAGGGCACGACGGCATCGGCGCCCGAGGCCATGACGTCGGCCGCCGCCCGCACGCCGGCCTCGAACGTCGCCGGGTACGGACCGAGGACGGTCAGCTCGGCCCGGCCCCGGGCGGCCTCGACGACCGCGACCGTCCGCTGCAGGTTCTGCCACGAGCCGTCGGGGCCGCCGAGGTAGACGATGCGCCGGCGGCCCTCGTCGGCGAACCGCGAGACGAGCGACCCGAAGGCCGTGGCCGTGTCGGCGACCACCGAGGAGGCGCCGGTCACCTCCCGATCGACCAGCACGGTGGGCTTGTGGGCGATCGCCGCCCGCACGACGTCGTCGGGCCCGCGGGGCGCCACGACGATGAATCCGTCGACCTGGTGCGACAGGCGCTCGAACGCCGTGAGCTCGGCGACCCCGGCGAGGGGGTGCACGGCCACCGTGAGCTGCAGGTCGGCCTCGCCCGCCTCGGCCTGAGCCCCGGCGATGATGGGGGTGAAGAACGCGTTGTCGAGCGTGGGCACGACGACCGCGACGACGCCCGTGCGACCGCGGGCGAGCTGGCGGGCCGCGCGGTTGGGCACGAACCCGAGCTTCTGGGCCGCCGACAGCACCCTGGTCGCGGTCTCGGGGGCCACGAGCTCGGGGCGGCTCAGCACCCGCGAGGCGGTCGCCTTCGAGACCCCGGCGAGCGTCGCGACGTCGGCGAGCGTCGCCAGTCGCCCCGGGCCGCTCATCGCCCGCCCCCGCCGCTCGCGCGCCACCCCGTCGTCATGCCGTCAGCCTAGGGCGTCGGCTGAAACCGGTCTCGCAGGGTGCGTCGCGGGTTTTACACGTTGTTTACACGGACGGGACGGTTCGGGCGCCGCACGCCCCTAGGGTCGATGTAACCGGTTGCATCGCTCGAACGCCTGAGCGGCGAGCCTGACACCGGCCGCACCCGCCACACCGATCGGAGGCACCCCGTGACGTCCCGCAAACCCGCGCTGCTCCTGCTGCTGCCGGGTCTCCTCCTCCTCGTCGTGGGGTTCGCCGTGCCGTCCCTCGCGATGCTGTTCGCGCCTCCCGGGGTCACCGCCGTCGAGATCGTCGGTCGCCTCGGCGGGATGCTCACCGACCCCTACGATCTCCGCATCATCGGTCGCACGGTCGGGCTCGGCCTGATCGTCACGGCGATCTGCGTCTCGCTCGGCTTCCCGATCGCGTACCTGCTCGCCCGCTCGACGTCGCGCTGGTCGGGCGTGCTGCTGGCCCTCGCGATCTTCCCCCTGCTGCTGAGCAACGTCGTCCGCACCTTCGGCTGGCTCGTGCTGCTCGGCAAGAACGGCGCCATCGGGCAGCTGCTGACCACCCTCGGACTCGTCGACGAGGCGCCGCAGCTGCTCTACACCGAGCTCGCCATCGTGCTCGGCCTGACGCAGCTCTTCCTGCCGCTCGCGATCATCTCGTGCTACTCGGCGGTGGCCCAGGTCGACCCCGGTCTCGACGACGCCGCGCGCGGTCTCGGCGCGAGCCGCATCCGCACCTTCTGGAGCATCGTCGTGCCGTTGTCCCTGCCGGGGGTCGTCGTCGCCGCGACCCTCGTCTTCGCCGGTTCGGTGACGGCGTACACGACGCCCTACCTGCTCGGGGGCTCCGGTCAGCGGATGCTCGCCACCCAGCTCTTCTCGTACTCGAGCGTCACGATCGACTGGGCCGGCGCCTCCGCCACCGCCCTGATCATGACCGTGCTCGTCTTCGCCGTCTCGGGGCTGTCGACCCTCGTCGCCCGGAAGGGAGCCACCTCGTGAAGACCCGCCGCCCCGTCGCCGGTTCGCTCGCCGTCGCCGGCTACGTCGTCATGATCGTTCCGATCCTGTTCGTCGTCGCCACCGCCTTCACCTCGGGCAGCACGCTGAGGTTCCCGCCGCAGGGCTTCTCGCTGCGCTGGTTCGAGGCCGCACTCGGCTACGACCCGTTCGTCTCGGCGCTGCTGTCGAGCCTGCAGCTCGCCCTCGTCGCCACCGTGCTCGCGCTCGCCGTCGGGGTGCCCGCCACGCTGGCGATCCACCGCGGCCGACTGCCCGGCAAGGGGCTGGTCGAGGGGCTGTTCCTGTCGCCGCTGATCGTGCCCGAGCTCGTCGTCGGGCTCGCGCTCTACCAGCAGCTCGTGATCGGGTTCCGGCTCGACAACTTCCCGGTGCTGCTGATCGGGCACACCGTGCTGATGCTGCCCTACGCCGTGCGGGTGACCGGGGCCTCGCTCGCCCTCGCCGACCCGGCGCTCGAGGAGGCCGCCCGCGGTCTCGGCGCCTCGCCCCTCCGCGCCTTCTTCACCGTGACGCTGCCCCTGCTGCGACCCGGCATCTTCTCCGCCGCGCTGCTCAGCTTCGTCACGTCGTTCAACAACGTGCCGCTGTCGCTGCTGCTGCAGAGCCGCGACTTCCGCACCCTTCCCGTCACGATGCTCGACTACGTGCAGCAGAGCTACGACCCCATGGTCGCGGCGATGGCCACGCTGATCCTCGCGGGCACCGTCGTCATCGCCGTCATCGCCGAACGCACCGTCGGCTTCGCCAAGATCTTCGGAGGCATCAACAGATGAGCACCGCAGCAGAATTCGTCGCCGTGAGCCAGGTCTTCGGCGACTTCACCGCCGTCGACTCGATCGACCTCGCCATCTCCGAGGGCAGGCTCACCACGCTGCTCGGCCCGAGCGGCTGCGGCAAGACCACGAGCCTCCGCATGCTCGCCGGCTACTCGGCGCCGACGTCGGGCACGATCAGGATCGGCGGGGTCGACAGCACCCGCACCCCGCCCGAGAAGCGCGACCTCGGCATGGTGTTCCAGTCGTACGCGCTGTTCCCCCACCTGTCGGTCGCCGAGAACGTCGGGTACGGCCTCAAGCTGCGCGGCGTCGACACCGCCGAACGCCGTCGGCGCGTGATGGAGACCCTCGACCTCGTCGGGCTCGCGCACCTCGCGGGCAGCAAGCCGAAGAAGCTGTCCGGCGGTCAGCAGCAGCGCGTGGCGCTGGCCCGGGCCATCGCGATCCGCCCGAAGCTGCTGCTGCTCGACGAGCCCCTGTCGAACCTCGACGCCCGGCTGCGGGTGCAGATGCGGGCCGAGATCCGCCGCATCCAGGGCGAGACCGGTCTCACCGTCGTGCTGGTCACCCACGACCAGGACGAAGCGCTCGAGATGAGCGACGACATGGTGCTGATGCGCGCCGGTCGCATCATGCAGCAGGGCGCCCCGCAGCAGGTGTTCCCGAACCCCGCGAACCGCTTCGTCGCCGAGTTCCTCGGGTACGAGAACTTCGTCACCGCGGCCGACGGCACCTCGTTCGCCGTCCGACCCGAGCACCTCGCGGTCACCCCCGGCGGCCCCGCAGGAGGCGCGGCGCACGACGGTCTGCAGCTCGCCGGACGCGTCACCGACGTCGCGTACCGCGGGGTGGACCTCCTGGTGACCGTGCAGGCCGTCGACGCCGCCGGAGCGGACGTCCGACTCGTCTCCGACGTCCGCAGCACCGGCGTGGAGACGATCGCGATCGGCGACCCGGTGACCGTCTCGGCGCCGGCCGGGCGACTCGTCGCGGTCGCCGACTGACACCCGGGGGCTGCGGGGCCGACCCGCGCCTCCTCGGCTCCCCCTCCCTCTGCTCTTCAGCGTTCCCCTCCCGACCGGTCTCACCGAGACCGCCCCGAAAGGACACGACCATGACCACCACCATCCGCACCCGACTGGCGCTCGTCGCCGGCGTCGCCGTGACCACCCTCGTGCTCGCCGGCTGCTCGTCGAGCGGCGACGAGCCCGACGCGAACAGCATCACCGTCAGCACCTTCCCGTTCGGGGTGGAGGAGTTCCAGGAGGCGGTGATCGACCCGTTCACGGAGGAGACCGGCATCGAGGTCGTCGTCGACACCGGATCGAACTCCGACCGCCTGTCGCAGCTGCAGCTCGCCGGCGGCGAGCCCGAGGTCGACGTGATGCTCATCTCGGACTACTACGCGGCGCTCGGGCAGGAGGACGAGATCTTCCAGCAGGTCGACGCCTCGGCCGTCCCGTCGCTCGACGAGATCGCCGAGTTCGCGACGGAGGAGGAGTACGTCGGGCCGGCCTACAGCTACCAGCTGAACGGCACGATGTACTCGACCGACGAGCTGACCGCCGACGAGGCCGCCTCGTGGAGCCTCTACGGCGACGACGACCTGTCGGGCCGGGTCGCCCTGCCCGACATCTCCGTCACCGCCGGCCAGCTGATGGTCTCGGGCGTCGCCGACGAGTACGGCGACGGACCCTACGACATCGACGCCGCCCTCGAGCAGCTCGGCGAGTGGGCCCCCGGCGTGTTGCAGTTCTACAGCTCGTCGACCGAGGTCACGAACCTGCTGACCCAGGGCGAGATCGTCGCCGCGGACTCGCTGAGCGGGTTCGCGACCGACCTCGTCGCCTCGGGCGAGCCCGTCGCCTGGACCGCCCCCGAGACAGGGCGCTACATGGCGACCAACCGCGCGATGATCCCCACCGGCGCCGAGAACGTGGACGGCGCGAACCGCTTCATCGACTACCTGCTGTCGGAGGAGGCGCAGACCGCGTCCGCCGAGATCGTCGGCGACCTGCCCGTCAACCCGTCGGCCACGGTGCCCGACTCGATCGAGGCCGTCGTGGGCGACATCGCCGCCGACCCCGTCGCCGCCGGCTACTCGACCCTCGACCCCACCGAGCTGGTGCCGACCCGCTCGGAGTGGGTCGACCGCTTCGCCCGCGAGGTGACGTCGCGCTGATGGGTGAGACCGCACTGCCCGGACGCGACCTGCCCGGGGCGGCACTGCCCGGACGCGACCTGCCCGGGGCCTACCTCGACCGACTGCCGAAGACCGATCTGCACTGCCACCTGATCGGCACGGTACGGGCCGGCACGTTCGCCGAGCTCGCCCGTCGCGAGGGGCTCGCCCTGCCGGCCGAGCCCGAGCGCATCTTCGCCGACATCAACTCGCTGCCGCCCGACCCCGCCCTGTACCGCGACACCCGCATCCCGGTGCCGCAGGGGCGGAGCGCCGACGAGCCCGAGGTGTCGTACTCGCTGTTCCAGGCGTCGAACTGGGTCGTCGAGGTGCTGCGCGATGCCGACGACCTGACGCGCATCGTCTACGAGGCCTTCGAGGACGCCCACCGCAGCAGCTCGACGCGTCACCTCGAGCTGTTCTTCGACGCGGTGCCACCGCACCTGGAGTCGCTCGGGTACGCGGGCTCGGTCGAGGCGTACGCCGAGGGCATCCGGATGGCCGAGCGCGACTTCGGCATGACCGGCCGGATGATCCAGGGCATCGACCGCAGCCGGAGCGGCGAGCACGCGCTCGCCCTCGTGCGGCAGGTGGTCGAGAACCCGCACGAGTACGTCGCGGGCATCGGTCTCGACAACCTCGAGACCTCGGGCCCGCCCGAGCGGTTCGTCGACGCCTACCGGCTCGCGGGCGAGGCCGGGCTCGGCCGGACGGCGCACTCGTCGGAGCACTCCCCCACGGCCGTCAACACCGTCACCTGCCTCGATCTGCTCGGCTGCGACCGCATCGACCACGGGTACTACGTGCTCGAGGACGACGACGTCGTGGCGCGGATGCGCGACGAGCAGGTGGCCTTCACCGTCGTCTCGACCACGTCACGTCGCTCGTGGCGACCGTGGCGACGCGCCTCGATCGAGGCGATGCTCGCCGCGGGCCTGAACGTCGTGCCCGCGTCGGACGACCCGGGCATGTTCCCGACGACCCTCGCCGCCGAGTACCGCATCGTGCACGAGCAGATCGGCGCCACCGCCGACCAGGTGCGGGCCATGGCCCTCGCCGGGGTCGACGCGAGCTGGCTGCCCGCCGCCGAGAAGAAGACGCTGCGCGCGGACTTCGAGCGCGACATCGCCGCGCTCGACAGCGAGTTCGCGCTCGTCGGCTGACGAGGCGCGCGCTCGTCGGCTGACGAGGGTCGCGCCCGTCGACCGACGAGGCGCGCCTCGTCAGCTGACGACGGTCAGACGCTGGGTGGGGCGCGTCATCGCCACGTACAGGCTGGCGTTGCCCCGCTCGGCACCGGTCCGGATGCGCTCGGGGTCGACGACGACGACGGAGTCGAACTCGAGGCCCTTCGCGGTCGCTGGGCTGAGCACCGACACCGGCTTGGTCAGCGAGGCCGTGCCCGCGGCGACCAGGCCGGGCAGCGCCGCCGACAACGCGTCGACGAGCGTCGCGACGGCCTGCGCGGGGGCGACGACCGCGAGGGTCCCGTCGCCGTCGATCTCACGGTCGGCCCGGACGGCGTCGACCGTGGCGCGGACGAAGTCGTCTCTCGAGGAGGCGCCGGTCACCTCGAGCACCGGCCACTCGCTCGAGCGCACCGACCTGCTCGGGGTGATGCGCAGACCGGTCGCCTTCGCGACGTCCTCGGCGTACTGCACGATCTGCGTCGGGGTCCGGTAGTTGACCGTGAGCTCTTCGAGAGTCCATGGGGCGCTGGTCGGGGCCTCGGTACCGCGACGACGACGACCCAGGAGGCTCTGCAGGGCGCGGTCCCACGAGTCGGCCGACGCCGGGCTCGACGCCTGCGCGATGTCGCCGACGACGGTGAACGACCGCAGCGGGCACCGACGCGACAGCAGACGCCACTGCATCGGCGAGAGCTCCTGCGCCTCGTCGACCACCACGTGGCCGAAGGCCCAGGTGCGGTCGCCGGCCGCACGCTCGGCGGTCGTCATCGACGCGGCCCGCTCGGCGAACCCGCCCGCGATCTGCTCGGCCGACACCATGCCCTCGACGCCCATGTTCTCGATCGCGCGCTCGGCGTTCTCGATGTCGCGCTTGCGCTGCTGCTTGCGGGCCAGCTTGTCGGGGTCGACGCCGGCCTGGAACTCGCCGAGCAGCTCGGCCGCCTCGTCGAGGAGGGGGACGTCGGAGATCGTGAACTCCGAGCCGCGGGGGCGCTGCAGCAGGGCGCGCTCGGCGTGGCTCCAGCGCGGGGTCAACGACGCCAGCCAGTTCGGCCGGGCGTAGAGGTCTTCGACGAGCTTCTCGGCCGACAGTGGCATCCACGCCGTGTTCAGCAGCACCCGCACGTCGTACGACTGGCGGATGTCCTCGCGGAGCACCGCCTCGTCCGACTCGTCGACGGTCGTGCCGTGCTCGCGCATCTGAGCGACGAGCAACCGGGTGAGGGCCGACAGGGCGCCCTTGTTGAACGTGACGCGAGCCTCGTTGTGCGGCTTGCCCCGTTCTTGGGCACGACGCATCGCGTCGCCCACGAGGTCGGGCTGGACGACGAGGCGCTCGCCGTTGATGTCGATCGTCGTCGACTCGGTCGGGCGCACCTGCCGCGAGCGGACCGCGCGGCGGATCAGATCGGCCATCTCGGCGCGGCCCTTGACGGCCGCCGTCTCGGGCGCGTCGTCGAGCTGGGTCTCGAGACCGGGGTAGAGACCGCCGAGGCTCGACAGCACGACGCCGCTCTCGCCGAGCGACGGCAGCACCTGCTCGATGTACCGGAGGAACGACCGCGACGGGCCGACCACGAGCACACCCGCGCCGCGGAGGCGCTCGCGGTGCGAGTAGAGGAGGTACGCGGCGCGGTGCAGCGCGACGGCGGTCTTGCCCGTGCCCGGCCCGCCCTGGACGACGAGCACGCCGTCGAGAGGTGCGCGGATGATGCGGTCCTGCTCGGCCTGGATGGTCGCCACGATGTCGGTCATGCGCCCGGTGCGCTGCGCGGTGAGGGCGGCCATCAGCGCGCCCTCGCCCTGCAGCTGCACGTCGTCGCGGTCGAGCAGGTCGGGGTCGAAGACCTCGTCCTCGAGCCGGGTGACGGTGCGCCCGTCGAGGGTCAGGTGACGCCGGGCCCGCACGCCCTGCGGAGTCGCCGCGGTCGCCTGGTAGAAGGCGGCCGCACCCGGCACGCGCCAGTCGAGCAGGATCGGGTGGTGCGACCGGTCGCGGAGGCCGATGCGGCCGATGTAGCGGTACCGACCGCCCTCGCCGGCCTCGGCCGGGGCGTCGACGTCGCCGCTCTGACCGAGCTCGTCGGGCTCCTCCAGCTCGAGGCGCCCGAAGGCGAGCCGCTCGTCGACGGCGCCGAGCTGGGCGATCGTGTCCTCGTAGAGCCGCGCGTACGAGTCGCGCTCGCTGCGGCTCTGGTGATTGCCCCCGACGGTCTCGCGCCGCACGGTCTCGAGACGCCCTCGGGCGTCGGCTTTCAACTCGTCGAGTCGCGAGTAGAGCGTGCCCACGTAGGCGCGTTCGCGGTCCAGCTCAGAAGACAACAGTCACTCAACCCTTCGGGAAAGTCGGCGTGTCAGTCTACCTGCCGCCGGACGACCGAACGCCCCCGCCGGGTGGCTGGGGGCGCTCGGTCGACACGGCGGTGTGCCGGTCAGAACTCCTCGTGGGTCTCGGGGTCGCCGTCCCACAGCCGACCGCGCTCGAGGCCGCTGATGGCCTCGACCTCGGCCGCCGTCAGCTCGAAGTCGAAGACGTCGAGGTTCTCGCGCTGGCGACCGGGATCGGCCGACTTCGGCACCGGGACGGCGCCGAGCTGGACGTGCCAACGGAGCACGACCTGCGTCGGGGTCTTCCCGTGCGCGGCAGCGATGTCCGTGATGACCGTCTCGCTGAGCAGCTCGCTCTGCTTCGCGAGGGGGCTCCAGCTCTCGGTCACGATGCCCATCCGCTCGTGGACGGCCCGGAGGCCGGCCTGCGGGAAGTACGGGTGCAGCTCGATCTGGTTGACCGCCGGCACGACGCCGGTCTCGTCGGCCAGCCGCTGGAGGTGAGCCTCGGTGAAGTTCGAGACGCCGACGGACGAGACGAGGCCGTCCTCCTGCAGCTTCACGAAGGCGCGGAACGAGTCGACGTACTTGTCCACCCGCGGCAGCGGCCAGTGGATCAGGTAGAGATCGACCCGCTCGAGACCGAGGGTGCCGAGGCTCTCGTGGAAGCTCGCGATGGTCTCGTCGTAACCGTGGTGCCGACCGGGCAGCTTGGTCGTGATCACGAGCTCGTCGCGGGGCACGTCGACCCGTCGGACGGCCTCGGCCACGGCGTCTTCGTTGCCGTAGTTGAGCGCCGTGTCGATCAGGCGGTAGCCCGACTCGATGGCCGTGGCGATCTGCCCGGCGCCCTCGGCGCCGTTCATCCCGTACGTGCCGAGCCCGAGGCTCGGGAGGGTGCGACCGTCGTTCAACCCGACGGAGGGTGCCGAGGCCGCCGTCATCAGCTGACGCCGAGCAGGTCGATCACGAAGATGAGGGTCTTGCCCGAGAGCGAGTGACCGCCGCCGGCGGGACCGTACGCGAGGTGCGGGGGGAGGACGAGCTTGCGACGTCCGCCGACCTTCATGCCGGGGATGCCCTCCTGCCAGCCGAGCACGAGCGCCGCGAGCGGGAAGTTGATCGGCTCGCCGCGGCTCCACGACGAGTCGAACTCCTCGCCGGAGTCGTACTCGACGCCGAGGTAGTGCACGTTGACGGTCGAACCGGACTTCGCCTCGTCGCCGTCGCCGACGGTGATGTCGACGATCTGCAGCTCGGTGGGGGCGGGGCCCTCGGGGGCGTCGATCTCGGGCTTGATGCTGGGGTCGTGAGTCATACCGACCATCCAACCACCGACGGACCCGACCAGACGAAGGAGGGTCGACCGCTCGTGTCCTCCCTGCGAGGCTCGAGTGGTCGACCCACCGTCCGTTCGCACCGAGATCTGCTCATCGATGCGAACGAATGGACGATACCTCCGCTCCCGGGCCGCGCAAAATCGACGATGATGGAGTCTTGTCCACTCCTCCCGGCGCACCGCGACGACCGCTCTTCGTCGACCTGACGCCCCTCCGCGCGAGCCCCGCCTTCGCCCGGCTCTTCGTCGGCAACACCGTCAGCGGCATCGGCACGCAGCTCACCGTCGTCGCCGTCGGCCTCGAGGTCTACGACATCACCCGCTCGACCTTCGCCGTGGCCCTCGTCGGCGTGTTCTCGCTCGTGCCGATGATCGTGGCGGGCCTCTACGGCGGGATGCTCGCCGACGCGTTCGACCGCCGGAAGGTGGCCCTCGTCGCGGCCGTCTTCGCCTGGCTGTCGACGGCGGCGATCGCCCTGCACGCCTGGCTCGGGGTCCGCGAGGTCGCGCTGCTCTACCTGCTCGCCTGCGT
Source organism: Frigoribacterium sp. CFBP9029 (assembly GCF_034045305.1). Lineage (NCBI taxonomy): Bacteria > Bacillati > Actinomycetota > Actinomycetes > Micrococcales > Microbacteriaceae > Frigoribacterium > Frigoribacterium sp. CFBP9029. The sequence goes on along the minus strand of NZ_JAXCWB010000007.1, from coordinate 112,728 downwards.
CAACGCCGTCGCCGGGACGATGATCGCGACCTCGCGGGCGGCGATCGTGCCCCGCCTGCTGCCCACGCGCCTCCTCCCGGCCGCCGCAGCCCTCGGCGGCATCGGCACCGGCCTGATGCTGACCGTCGGCCCCGCTCTGGCCGGGGTGCTGGTCGCGGGGGTGGGGTTCCCGCTCACGTACAGCGTCGACGTCGTGCTCTTCTCCTTCGCATTCGTCGGCATCCTCACGCTGCCGCCCATCCGACCCGAGGGCGAGACCAGCCGACCCGGCCTGTCGTCGCTCGCCCAGGGCCTGCGGTTCCTGCGGAGCTCGCCGAACATCCGCACCACGTTCGTCGTCGACCTGATCGCCATGACCTTCGGACAGCCGCGGGTGCTGTACCCGGTCGTCGGCACCCTGGTGATCGGAGGAGGCGCGGTGACCGTCGGAGCCCTCACCGCCTCCTACGCCGTCGGCTCGCTGCTCAGCAGCGTGTTCTCCGGCCGTCTGGGGCAGGTGCGGCTGCAGGGCCGGGCGGTCAACCGCTCCATCGCGGTCTACGGCGCTTTCATAGCGGCCTTCGGGGTCGTCCTGGCGCTGACGCCGATGCGAGCGGGCGGCGCTCTCGGCGACGGTCTGGCCGACGCCCGACCGGTCGCCCTCGTCGCGGCCGCGATCGCCTTGGCCGGGGCGGGTGCGGCCGACAACGTCAGCTCGATCTTCCGCTCGACGATCCTGCAGGCCGCGGCGCCCGACTCGATGCGCGGGCGCCTGCAGGGGATCTTCATCGTCGTCGTCACCGGCGGGCCCCGCCTCGGCGACCTGTTCGTCGGACTCGTCGCCGCGGTCGGCGTCGCCTGGCCGCCGCTGCTCGGCGGAGCGCTCGTCGTCGTCCTGCTCGGGGTGGTGGCCCGGCTGACGCCGTCGTTCCGCCGTTACGACGCGACCGCGCCGACGCCCTGAAGGCGCGCGCGGCGGGACGACCGGCGCGGTCGGCGAGCGAGGTGCGCGGCCGTCACCACTGCGGAGGCAGCGGACGCCCCCACTGGTCGTAGTACACCGGCTGCCGCCCCCGGTCCGCGCCGTCGTAGCCGCTGCCCATCGGGCGCCCCGATCCGTCGACCCAGGGCGTGCCGTCGGGCCGCGGCGCGTGATCGGCGAACGCGGTGACGGGCGCCTGCAACGCGGCCCGGCTGGCGCCGAGCGCCTGCAGCAGCTCGGCCTCGTCGCGGCCGGCTACCGCGTCGCGCTCTCGGCGCCCCTTGAGCATCCGCTGCCGGGTCGACGCCAGCCGGGTGGCGTCCGACACGAAGCGCTTCATGGCGGGGCCGAGGCCGTTCGCCGCGGCCCAGCGGCGGGCGCGGCGACGCCCGGCGGAGGTCGAGAGCATGGCGACCTCGTCGGCGCTGAACCAGCCGACGGCCGCGTACTCGGCGAGGCGGGCGTGGGTGGTGCGGCGCTCGCTTCGGCGCAGGAAGATGACGAGCCCCACCATGGCCACGAAGATCGGCACCTGCACGAGCAGGTAGTAGGCGAAGAACGCCCCGCCGACGACGATGAGCGCGCCGTTCCAGAGGGCGTGCAGCGCGATGGCCGGGACGAGACCCGCGAAGAAGAAGCCGATGGCGCCGAACGGGCCCGTGCGGCGGACGGCGTAGCCGAGGGCGACGCCGGTGCAGGCCGTGTACATGACGTGGGCGAAGGGCGACATGATCGCCCGCACCAGGAACGTGAACACGAGCCCCTGACTGCCGGTCGCGAGGTCGTCGGCGACCTGCACGGCGAAGTACTGGATGTTCTCGACGAAGGCGAAGCCGGCCGCGACCGTGGCGGCGTAGACGATGCCGTCGACCGGGCCGTCGAAGTGGCGGCGGAAGATCCAGAGCACCAGCAGCACCCCGAACCCCTTGGCCGCCTCCTCGACGAGGGGCGCCTGCACGACCGCCCCGAAGAGATCGGCCGAGTCGCCGTCGGCGAGACCGAAGACCGCCCGGACGTTACCGACCACGATGTCGACCACGAGTGCGGTGCTCACGGCGACGGCGGCGCCCCAGAGGAACGCGAACAGCAGCGCGACCCGGGGCTCGGGCTCCCACCGGTCGACGAGCCAGATGCCGACCAGCACGATCGCGAGCGGCACGAAGGCGAGCAGCGCGCCGGCCGCGATCAGCGACGGGCGGAGGAAGATGAGGAAGTACACGACCACGGCGAGCGCGAACACCCCGATGACGGTGAACCCGACCGCGAGCGCCACCGTGCTCGCGACGCGGGGCCGAGGAGGCGCGGGTCGACTGAACACCGGCTGCACCGGGTACCACACCGGCTGCGGGTTCGGCGTGACGATCGACGACCTGGGGTGGTCGTGGCCGCGGGGATCGTTCCAGGTCATGCCTCGACCTTAGGGGCAGCCGGGATCGGCCGAGCTGCCGGGGCGGGTCACGGGCCGGCGGTATCCTCGGGGGATGTCGTCGACCCGGTCCCTGCCCGAGGACCCGACGATGCTCCGCTACGTCGTCATGCGGGTCTGGCACGACTTCCTCCGGCACCGCACGATCGATGCGGCGGCCTCGCTGACGTTCTTCGCCCTGCTCGCCCTGGTGCCCACGGCCCTGGCGCTCGTGTCGGGCGTCGCCCTGTTCGTCGACGACGGACGTGACGCGGTCGAGGAGATCCTCGTGGTCGCGAGGTACATCCTCACGCCGAACGCGGTCGAGTCGCTGCGCAGCCCGCTCGAGCAGATGCTGAGCCTGTCGAGCCCGGGGCTCGCGTTCGCCATCGGCCTGTGGCTGACCCTCTGGTCGCTGTCGGCCTACGCGACGGCGTTCGGTCGGGCGATGAACACCGCCTACGAGGTCGAGGAGGGGCGACGCATCTGGAAGTTCCGCGGCCACATGATGATCGTGACGCTCGTGCTGATGGTCTCGCTCGCGCTGATCGCGGTCATCCTGCTGGTGACCCCGACCCTCAGCGACGCGGTCGCCGGTCGTCTCGGCATCGGCCGCCCCTGGACGGACCTCTACAACGTGCTCAAGTGGCCGGTGCTGGTCGCCCTCGCCGTGCTGTCGGTGGCCGTCCTCTACTTCTTCACGCCGAACGTCCGACCGCCTCGCCTGCGCTGGGTGTCGTACGGCGCCATGGTGGCGCTCGGCGGCTGGGCGCTCGCGACCGCGGGCTTCGCGACCTACGTGCTGACGGTCTCCAACTACGACCGCTTCTACGGCTGGGTCGGCGGTGTCGTCGTCGTGCTGCTCTACGCGTACATCAGCAACTTCGTGCTGATCATCGGGGGCGAGCTCGACAGCGAGATCCTCCGCATGCGTCAGCTGCGGCGAGGGGTGAAGGCCGAGGAGGTCATCCCGCTGCCGATGCGCGACACGGCGCGCAATCACATCCTGGCTCGCAACCTCGCCTGGGACATCCGGGTCGGCAGGGCCATCCGCGAACGGTCGCTGCGCGAGAACGGCGGAGTGCTCGACCCGGACGAGCTGCGGCGGCTGCACCTGCGCTCCGAGCACGGGCAGGCGGCGGCAGACGCCGAGCGGGAGCACGCGGCGGAGCGCTCCGAGCAGACAGACACGACCAGCCACGCGCCCTCGACCCCCTGATCGGAAGGCTCCGGTCGGGAGGCTCCGGTCGGGAGGCTGGTGTCCCCAGGAGGCGCGGTGCTGGTCCGACCGGCACCGCGCCTCCTTCGCCGCCGTCGCCTCCGGCCTGCCGCGCCCGCCTCAGCCGGCGGTCTCGTCGGCGGGGTTGCGCGCCCCGGCCGAGTTGGCCGCCCGGGCCACCGCCGCGGCGGGGTCGTCGACGTCGATGATCGGGATCGAGCTCGTGACGGCCTCGAGCCCCGAGAGGCGCGCGGGCGACAGGACCTTCTGCACCTGCGCCTCGCTCATGAGGCCCGCGGCGACGACGAGCGCCGAGATGGAGCCGTTCGTGGTCAGCGCCGTGTGGGCGATCGCCGCGGCGGCCGCGTAGCCGATGTAGGGCGTGAGCGCCGTGACGCTGCCGACGTTGGTGTCGACCTGCTGGCTGAGCCGCGCGCGGTTGGCCTCGATGCCGTCGACGCAGTTGACCCGGAGCGTGCGGCAGGCGTAGGTCATCCACTGCAGGCTCTGCATCACCGAGTGCGTGATGACCGGTTCGAAGGCGTTCAACTGCAGCTGACCGGCCTCGGCCGCCATCGTGACGGTGAGGTCGGCCCCGGCCACCGAGAACGCGACCTGGTTGACGACCTCGGGGATCACGGGGTTGACCTTGCCGGGCATGATCGACGAGCCCGCCTGGCGGGGCGGCAGGGTGATCTCGCCGAGGCCCGCCTGCGGCCCGGACGACAGCAGCCGCAGGTCGTTGCAGATCTTCGAGAGCTTGATGGCGCTGCGCTTGAGGGCGCCCATCAGCGTCATGAAGACGCCCGTGTCGCTCGTCGCCTCGATGAGGTCGGGTGCGGTGACGAGGTCCATGCCCGACAGCTCGCCGAGGTGGCGGCGGACGGCTTCGGCGTACTGCGGGTCGGCGGTGATCCCGGTGCCGATGGCGGTCGCGCCCAGGTTGATCTCGCCGAGCAGCGGCACGACGTCGCGCAGCCGCTGCACGTCTTCGCCGAGGGTGTGGGCGAAGCCGACGAACTCCTGGCCGAGGGTCATCGGCACGGCGTCCTGCAGCTGGGTGCGACCGACCTTCAGCACGTCGTGGAACTCGGCGCCCTTCGTCGCGAACGACGTCGCCAGCAGGTCGAGCTCGTCGAGCAGGCGGCGGAGCGTCAGCACCATGCCGATCTTGATCGACGTCGGGTACGTGTCGTTCGTGCTCTGGCTGCGATTGACGTCGTCGATCGGGTGCAGCCGCGCGTAGTCGCCCTTCGCGTGACCGAGCAGCTCGAGCGCCCGGTTCGCGATGACCTCGTTGCTGTTCATGTTGGTCGACGTGCCGGCGCCGCCCTGGATGACCCCGACCGCGAACTGGTCGTGCAGCGCCCCGCCGCGGATCTCGACGCACGCGCGTTCGATGGCCTCGGCCTTGGTGCGGTCGAGCACGCCGATCTCGACGTTGGCGCGGGCCGCCGCCTGCTTGACGAGCGCGAGGGCGATGACGAGGTCGGGGTAGACCGAGATCGGCCGTTGCGAGATCGGGAAGTTCTCGAGCGCGCGAGACGTGTGGATGCCCCAGTAGGCGTCTGCGGGGACCTCCCGACTGCCCAGCGAATCGGTCTCGGTGCGGGTGGCTGCTGCTGTCTCGTGCGTCACGGGTGGTGCGCCTCCGGTCGTCAGTCGGGCCCGGTCGTCGTCGATCGGGCGGTGACCACGACTGTACCGGCGCGGGCCCTCGCGGGGCGGCGGGCCGAGGAGGCGCGGGTCGGCTCGACCCGCGCCGGTTCAGCTGTGGAGGGCGGGCACGATCAGGTAGATGCCGAACAGGACGCCGAGCGCGCAGACCACGAAGCAGGCGTAGCCGCCGATCGTGCGCACCCGCGCGCGGTCGTCGACGGCGAGCAGGCGCAACCCGAACGAGTAGAGCGACACCAGGGCGGCGGCGGAGAAGAGCGCGACGAGCGCCACCACGACGAATGCGGACCAGTCGATCATCAGCGCACCTCGTCGTCGGTGGTGGAGCCGCTGCGCGTCGCGGCGGGAGCCGGTGGATCGTCCATCCGGACGAACGGCGCCTCGACACCGGCCGCCGGCGTGTCGACGCGTCCGCGGCGGTCGGCCCGGCGGGCCCGACGCCGCGAGAGGACGGACGTAGCGGCGACGTCGACCTCGATGGCCGAGCCCTGGTCGTGCGGCCGACGGCGCGAGACGACGAAGATCCCGGCGATGACCGTGGCACCGACGACGGCGTCGATCACGAGGCCGGGGAGACCCCACGACGCGATGAACGCGGCGACGGCGCCCACGGCGGCGGACGCCGGGAGCGTGATGAACCAGGCGACGACGATCTTGCCGGCCGTGCCCCACTGGATCTTCGAGCCGCGGCGGCCGAGACCGGCGCCGATGATGGAGCCGCTGGCGACCTGCGTCGTGGACAGGGCGAAGCCGAGGTGGCTCGACGCGAGCACGGTGGCCGTCGTGGACGCCTCGGCCGAGAAGCCCTGCGTGGGCTTGACCTCGGTGAGACCGCCTCCCATGGTCTGGATGATGCGCCAGCCCCCGGTGTAGGTGCCCAGCGCGATGGCGAACGCGCAGACCACGACGACCCAGAACGGCGGGCCCGAGTCGGGGGCGAGCAGGCCGCCCGCGATCAGCGTCAGGGTGATGACGCCCATGGTCTTCTGCGCGTCGTTCGTGCCGTGCGCCAGGGCGACCAGCGACGAGGTGAAGATCTGGCCGTAGCGGAACCCGCCCCGCTCGCTCTTGTCGTCGCGCCGTCGGGTGATCGTGTACGCCAGGCGCGTCGCCGTGTACCCGACCACCCCGGCGATGAGCGGAGCGAGCAGCGCCGGCAGCACGACCTTCGACAGGACGACGCCGAAGTCGACCGAGCCGAGCCCGGCGCCGACCAGCGCGGCTCCGATCAGGCCGCCGAAGAGCGCGTGCGACGAGCTGGACGGCAGACCGCGCAGCCAGGTGAACATGTTCCAGACCACGGCGCCGATCAGCCCGGCGAAGATCATCTCGGGGGTGATCAGGACTCCCCCGTCGCCCTCCCGGATGATGCCGCCCGAGACGGTCTTGGCGACCTCGGTGCTGAGGAACGCGCCGACGAGGTTCAGCACCGCGGCCACGGTGACCGCGACCCGGGGCTTCATCGCCCCGGTGGCGATCGGCGTCGCCATCGCGTTCGCGGTGTCGTGGAACCCGTTGGTGAAGTCGAAGAAGAGGGCCACCGCGATGACCAGGACGACGATGAGCGTGATATCCACCGGCTGAGTGTCACAGCTGGGTGAACGGCGGTCAACTCGGAGGTGGCCGGGAGGTGTCTCGCGGGCGGTGCCGAGCGGTGGTCGTCGGTCGTCAGACGTGCGGCACGAACTCCTGCCAGGCACGGCGGCGCTCGCCCCGGGGATCGTGCTCGACGCGGTCGCGCACGTCGATGATCAGGGTCCGACGCCGGAACGGGTCGTAGGTGGGCCAGCCCTCGACCGACCCCGTGCGGACGAACTCGAGCCACCGTGCGCGGGTCCGGGCCGAGGCCCGCACGAACGCACGACGCCCGCCGAGCAGGCTGAGCGCCCAGCCGAACGGGGAGCGCATCCGGTCGTACACGCCCCAGAGCTCGAGCCCGTGAAACGCGTCGAGACCCGCGACCCGCAGGATCCGCGTGGTCGCGTCGAACCGGTAGAAGCGGACGGGCTGGTGCACCGCGTGCCGCTCGGCCACCTTGACGCTCGGGAACCAGAACGCGAAGTCCCCGCCGAAGTCGAGGGCGGCGGGGCGCGACGGGAGCCCCGGGTAGTGCTTCTTGATCTCGCGTCGCGACTTCTTCTTCGTCGCCGCGAAGATCGCCCGGATGCGCGGCTTGGTCGTGGCGAGGATGTCGCGTCGCCCCGTGAAGACCGAGCCCTCGCGGTCGTTCGTCCCGATGATCAGCGGCACGGGATGCGCCCGCCCCGCCTTGAACGCGTCGAGCGGGCGTTCGGGCAGGAACCCGCCGTCGATGACGGGGCTGAAGCAGATCGTGCCCGGGTCCTCGTCGGGGATCCTCAGCTGCAGCTGACTCGCGGCCCGGACGATCGCCCCGGTCGGCGCGACGGCGAGCAGCTCGGCCGCGTCGTCGACCGAGGTCGACTCGAGGTCGTCGTCCCGCAGGGCGTGGGTGAGGATCTCGAGGAACTCCCCCGCCCAGCGCCGGGTGACTTCGGGCGGGTAGACGGCGTTCGGCGGCGAGCTCTGAGCGATCACCCCGGCGAACAGCCCGCGAGCGCGCGGCACCGTCATGAGCGTCGTCACGGCGTTGCCGCCCGAGCTCTCGCCCGAGAGCGTCACGCGATCGGGGTCGCCGCCGAACGACCGGATCGCGTCGCGGATCCACTCGAGGGCGGCGACCTGGTCGCGCAGCCCGAGATTGGACTCGAGCGGGCGCTCGGGGGTGGCCCAGTGCGTGAAGTCGAGGTAGCCGAACGCGCCCAGCCGGTAGTTGAAGCTCACGTAGACGACGCCGCCCTCGCGGACGAGCGTCTCGCCCTGCCTCGGGTGCTCGCGCGACGAACCGACGCTGTACGCGCCTCCGTGCACGAAGACCAGCACGGGCAGGTCGTCTCCCGCGGCGCTGCCGTCGGGCGCGATCACGTTGATCGTGAGGCAGTCCTCGCTGAGCGGCGTCGTGGCGTCGACGCCGACGAACTGCACTCTGTCCTGCGGGGCGGCGGGCCCGAACCGGGTCGCGTCGCGGACGCCCGTCCAGCCCGGGGCGGGCTCGGGGGCTCGGAACCGGAGGGGCCCGACAGGAGGCGCGGCATAGGGGATCCCGCGCCACGCGACGATGCCGCGCTCGCGGAGTCCGCGGACGGACCCCTGCGGGGTCGTTCGGACGAGGTCGTCGGCGGGGGCGCTCACCCGACGATGCTACGAGGGCGGAGGCGCCGGTTCGGCCGCGTTCATCCGACGTTCTCCTAGCGGCGCGCTGACAGGATGGAGGCATCTCCTTGCAGTCGCTGCATCCGACGCGGCTGCCCGACACGACGGGACGGTCGCCTCCGCATGGAACTCGCCGAGCTGCTGATCATCCTCACGGGCTCTCTGATCGTCACCGCCTTCGCCCGCTGGCGCGGCCTGCCGGCCCCGTTGCTGACCGTCGGCGTCGCACTGCTCGTCTCGTTGATCCCCGGTGTGCCCGACGTCGAGATCGACTCGGAGCTGATCCTGACCGTGGTGCTGCCGCCGCTGCTCTACTCGGCCGCCCTCGACGTGTCGCTGCTCAACTTCCGCGAGAGCCGGGCCCAGATCGCCCGGCTGGGCGTCGGCGCCGTCGTCGTCACCGCCTTCGCCGTGGGCGGCGTGGCGTACCTGATGATCCCCGACATGACCCTGCCGGCCGCACTGCTCGTCGGGGCCGTGGTCGCGCCTCCTGACGCGGTGTCGGCCGCCGCCATCGGGCGGAGGCTCGGCCTGCCCCGCAAGGTGATGACCGTGCTGTCGGGCGAGAGCCTCATCAACGACGCCGCGTCGCTGACGCTCGTGAAGGTGTTCCTCGCCATCGTCGGCGGGGCCAGCCTCACGGTGTGGGACGACCTCGGCATCTTCGCTCTGGCGATCGGGGTGGGGGTGGCCGTCGGTCTCGTGCTCGGCTTCGTCGCGCACCGGGTGCGGATGCGCATCGACGACCCGGTCATCGAGAACGTCATCGGACTGCTCCTGCCGTTCGTCGCCTACATCACGGCGGAGGAGCTCGGCGGATCGGGCGTGCTCGGCGTCGTCGCCGCCGGGCTCTACGTCGGCTTCAACTCGCCGCGGACGGGCTACGCGACCCGGCTGCAGGAGCGCCCGTTCTGGTCGGCGGCGGACGTCGTCCTCGAGGGCTTCGTCTTCGCCCTCATCGGGCTGCAGCTGCGGGCCGTGGTGCTCGACGTCGCCGACAGCGAGCGGGGTCTGGGGCAGAGCGTCGGGGTCGCGCTCGCCGTGCTCGCGGTCGTCGTGCTCGTCCGCCCCGTGTTCGTCTTCGGCAGCCACTACGCCGCGCGCGCCGCCCGCTACGTGTTCCTGTCGCCTCTGCTGCGGAGGCTCCGCAGGGTGCCCGCGCTGCGGAGGGCCCGGGCCGCGCCCGCTCTCCGCGCGGTCCGCTACCGGCCGCAGCCCCGGATGGACTGGCGGCAGCTCACGGTCATCTCGTGGACGGGCATGCGCGGCGTGGTGACGCTGGCCGCGGCCGTGTCGATCCCCGCCGTCACCCAGTCGAGCATCGCGGTTCCGGCCCGCGACACGATGTTCCTGATCGCGTTCATCGTGACCGTAGGGACCCTGCTGATCCAGGGGCTGACCCTGCCCGTCGTGATCCGGGCCCTCGGGGTCCGCGACGAGACCCAGCGCGACCGCGACCTCGCCGCCGAGCTCGAGATCTTCGCGACCAGCACGGAGGAGACGATGGCGTACGTCGAACGCCGCCGACCCGTGTGGGAGGAGCGCTGGGGCGCGGAGCTCACCGACCGCGCCGTCCGCTCGACCACCACGCGCCTGCTGCGTCAGAACGAGGCCCTGCAGCGCACCGCGGTCGACGACGCCGACGAACGCGAGGCGAACGGCCCGACGGACGACCAGGCCCGCAGGAGGCGCGAGGCACCGCACGCGATCGGCACCATCCGTCGGGAGCTGCTGGCCAAGCGTCGCGAGGTCGTGCTCCGCGAACGCGACGCGGGCAACCTCGACGAGGAGGTCATGCGGCGGGTGCTGCTCGGGCTCGACGCGGAGGAGCTCGCCATGGACACCTCGGCGCTCGCCAGCACGAGGTCCTGAGGGGGTCGACGGGCGGAGACCGCGGCGTACCCTGGAGGACGGCGGACGAGGCGAGAGCAGGCGGCAGTGACGGACACGACGGCGGGATCGACGACGGGCGGATCGGCGGGAGGCGCGGCGGACGACGGCGCGGGCGGCGCGGATCGAGCCGGTCGGACCGGGCCCGGCCGCTTCCGTCGGTGGTACTCGACCCTCCACCCGTCGCTGCAGCTGATCGGGCTGCAGCTCTGGCTGCCGCTGTTCTTCATCGTCGGCTTCTGCCTCTGCTACATCGCGGCGTTCCATGCGCCGCATCCGCACGACGTGCCGGTGGCGATCGTCGGCTCGTCGTCCGAGCTGCAGACGACCCTCGACGAGCGGCTGCCCGGCGCGATCGAGCTGCGCTCGTACGACGACGTGGCGGAGGCGCGGTCGGCGGTCACGAGCGGTCGCGTGGCGGTCGCCTACGATCCGGGCGACGACGCCCTCTACACGGCGAGCGCGCACCAGTACCAGGTCGCCGCCCTGATCCCGGCCATGCTGACGCCGGTGATCGAGGCGGAGGGGGCGGCGGCGCCCGCGGTGACCGACCTCGCCCCGCTGCCCGCCTACGACGAGTACGGCACGGTCTCGCTCTACCTGATGCTCGCCTGGTGCATCGGCGGCTACATGGTCGCCATGTTCATCGGGCTGATGGGCGCGCCGCTGCGTCACCGCACCCGCACGACCGTGATCGTCGTCGGCGGGGCGGTCATCTCGCTGATCACGAACGTCCTGGCCGGGCCGGTGGTCGGCGCCGTGCAGGGTCACTTCCTCGAGCTCTTCCTGCTGGGCTGGGGATGGATCATCGCGATCGGCCTCGCCGTCAACGGCATCAGCTACTTCGTCGGTCGGTTCGTCGCCCTGCCCGCGATGATCGTCTTCGTCTTCCTGTCGATGCCGGCCTCGGGCGGGGCCTACCCGTCGTGGTTCATGCCCCAGCCGTTCGCCTGGCTGAACAACGTCGTGGTGGGCAGCGGCATCACCGAGATGCTGAAGCGGGCCCTCTACGACGTCGGCCCCGGCTACGGTCGCGGACTCACGATGATGCTGGCCTACGCGGTCGCGGGGGTCGTGCTGATGGTCACCGGCAAGAAGTGGTGGGAGCGACGTCGGATCCGCCGCATCGTGACGGGTCGCACGACCATGTTCGCGGACGCCCAGAACGCGAACCGCGACTTCCTGGTCGCCGAGCGCGACGAGGTGCTGCGACGCCACGGGCTCGTCTCGACCGACACCGGCACGATCAACACCGTCGGCGTCGACGAGCGCGGCGACCTGGACGACGGCACATCGGGCGACATGTTCCTCGGTTCGCCCGGCGGCCTCGAAGACGACACCCTCGACACGCGGCCGATCCCGACGAGACCCCGCCGGTAGGCTGAGCGGTCGTGAACCGATCCGCCCTGCACCGCCTGCTCGTCGCGGTCGTCGTCGTCCTGCTGGTCGCCGCCGCCGCCCTCTACGTCCTGAGCGTCACGCTCGCACCGGGCGGCCGTGACGTCGCCGGTCTCTTCGTGGGCTACGCGTGGGGCGCGGTCGTGCTGGCCGTGCTGGTCGGCGTGGTCGACTTCTTCGTCCGCTCGAGCGGCTCCCGGTCGCACCGCGGCGAGCGCTGACCCCGGCCGATCAGGCGGACGGAGCGCCGACGGGCGGCACGCCGTCGGGCAGAGGCCGATCGGAGGCGACGCTCGCGAGGTCCTCGCCGAAGGTGAACTCGTGCGAGACGGCGCCGCCGGCGAGCACGGCCGGGAGCCACGCGCGCGCGTCGCTCCACATCTCGTCGAGCGGCAGATCGTCGAGCGCGAACCAGGCGGGGGCGAGCTCGTCGCTCTCGACGGGCTCGCCCGACCAGCGCGTCGTGACGAACACCGTCGAGCGCTGACTCCACGACTCGCGGTGCGGGAACAGATAGAGCAGATCCCCGCGGCGGTCGAGGTCGCCCGGCTGCACGACCACGCCCGCCTCCTCCGCGATCTCGCGGACGATCGCGTCGAGCGCCGACTCCCCCGCCTCGAGCTTGCCGCCGAGACCGACGTACCGCCCCGTGCCGAGACCGCGCTTCTTACGACCGAGCAGCACCTCCGTCCGCCCCTCGACCCTGCGGAGGAGGTAGGCGACGCACACTCGGTAGACCATGCGCCGAGGCTAGCGGCCCCGCGACCGTCGAGGCGCTCGCGCGTAGGCTCGTCCGCATGCCCGAGACACCCGACGCGCCCCGAGGGGGCGTGCCCGAGTTCCGTGGGACCGGTCGCAGCCTCGAGGTGCTGCGGGCCGAGGCGCACGACGAGCTCGCGGCCCTGATCGAGCTCCGGTGCCGCAACGGCGAGGACCCGTGGGACGTCATCCCCGGTCTGCCCACCGTCGACGAGCAGGTCGTCATCTCGATCCGCGCCGCGGCGCGAGGCGTCGACGGGGTGCCCGTCGCGGGCGGGCTGGGCACGACCGACGAGCTGAGGTTCCTCCGGACGGTCGCGCTCTGGCACCCCGAGCTGTCGCGCGCCGTGTGGTCGCTGATGGGCCGGATCGACGCCGCTTCGCACTGAGCGCCCACCGCGGCCTTCAGTAGGGTTGGCGGATGGCTTCCGTCCCCGCGCCCCGTGCTCCGAAGAGACCCGTCACTCGCAGCCACCACGGCCACGACTTCGTCGACGACTACGAATGGCTGAGGGCGAAGGAGGACCCGGAGGTCCTCGCGCATCTCGAGGCCGAGAACGCCCACACGACCGCCGAGACCGCGCATCTCGCGGGTCTCCGCGAGACCGTGTTCGACGAGATCAGGAGCCGCGTCCAAGAGACGGACCTCGGCGTCCCCGTCCGTGAGGGCTCGTGGTGGTACTACTCGCGGACGGCCGAGGGCTCGCAGTACGGCATCCACTGCCGGGCGCCCATCGCGGGCCCCGACGACTGGACTCCCCCGGTCTTCGGCGCCGACCGCCCCGCCGAGGGCGAGCAGGTCCTCCTCGACGGCAACGTCGAGGCCGACGGACACGACTTCTTCTCGCTCGGCAGCTTCGACGTCTCCCCCGACGGCCGACTGCTGGCCTACGCGGTCGACACCGAGGGCGACGAGCGCTACACCCTGCGGATCCGCGACCTCGAGTCCGGCTCCGACCTGGACGACGAGATCGCCGACACCGCCCCGGGCGCCCTCTTCGACGCCACCGGTCGCTACGTCTTCTACCCCACGGTCGACGAGTCGTGGCGCCCCGACACCATCTGGCGTCACGAGGTCGGCCGGGCGGCCGACGACGTCACCGTCTTCACCGAGCCCGACGACCGCTACTGGATCGGCGTGGGCCTGACCCGCAGCCGCCAGTACCTCGTGATCGACATCGGCTCCAAGATCACCAGCGAGACCTGGCTGCTCGACTCGAGCGACCCGACGGGCGAGTTCCGCGTCGTGTGGCCGCGCCGCGAGGGCGTCGAGTACGAGGTCGAGCACGCGATCGTCGCGGGCAGCGACCGCCTCCTCGTCGTCCACAACGACGGCGCCGAGAACTTCGAGCTGGTCGACGTGCCGGCCGACGACCCCACCTCGACCACCGACCGCCGCGTGATCATGCCGCACCGCGCCTCCGTCCGGCTCGAATCGGTCGACGCGTTCGCCGGCCATCTGGTCGTCGAGTACCGTCGCGATGCGCTGCCCCGCTTCGCGGTCGTCCCGCTCGACGCCGACGGCTACGGCGACGTGACCGAGGTCGCGTTCGACGAGCCGCTCTTCGCCGCGGGCGTCGGCGGCAACCCCGAGTTCGCCCAGCCCACCGTCCGATTCGGCTACACCTCGTTCGTCACCCCGTCGACCGTGTACGACCTCGACGTGCGCACCGGCGAGCGTCGCCTGCTCAAGCGGCAGAACGTGCTCGGCGGCTACGACCCCGCCGACTACGAGCAGTCGCGCGAATGGGCCACCGCGGCCGACGGCACGCGCGTGCCCGTGTCGCTGGTCTGGCGCCGCGACGCCGTGCCGACCTCGGGCCCCTCGCCTGTCCACCTCTACGGCTACGGCTCGTACGAGCACAGCATCGACCCCGGCTTCAGCGTCGCCCGTCTGTCGCTGCTCGACCGTGGCGTCGTCTTCGCCGTGGCGCACGTGCGCGGCGGCGGCGAGCTGGGTCGCGCCTGGTACGAAGGGGGCAAGACGCTGACGAAGAAGAACACGTTCACCGACTTCGTGGACGTCGCCGACCACCTCATCGCCGAGGGCCGCACCACGCCCGAGCTGCTCGTCGCCGAGGGCGGCAGCGCGGGCGGCCTGCTGATGGGCGCGGTCGCCAACCTCGCGCCCGACCGCTTCGCGGGGATCGTCGCCGCCGTGCCCTTCGTCGACGCGCTCACGAGCATCCTCGACCCCGATCTGCCCCTCACGGTGATCGAGTGGGACGAATGGGGCGACCCGCTGCACGACGCCGAGGTCTACGAGTACATGCGCGGCTACAGCCCCTACGAGAACGTGCGCGAGGGCGTCGCCTACCCGCGCATCCTCGCCGTGACCTCGCTCAACGACACCCGCGTGCTCTACGTCGAACCCGCCAAGTGGGTCGCCCGGCTGCGCGACGTCGGCGCGCCCGTGCTGCTGAAGACCGAGATGTCGGCCGGGCACGGCGGCGTGAGCGGTCGCTACGAGTCGTGGCGCGAGCGCGCCGTCGAGATCGCGTGGATCCTCGACGTGCTCGGTCGCGCCTAGGCGGCCGTCGGCAGGTCAGCCCTCGGCCCCGAGGCCCCTCGCCAGCTTCGACCGCGACGACGAGACGACGGCCCCGGCGGCGAGGACACGCTGCTCGACCGCGTCGAGCAGACCCTCGCCCGGCTCGCCGTCGACACCCGGCGCGAGCTCGACCTCCCACTCGCGCCAGCGACGCTCGGCGCCCGACGCGAGTCGCGTCGCGGTGACCACGTCGTCGGCGACCTCGGCGAGGGCCGAGTCGTCGTCTGCCAGCAGCATCAGCACCGAGCGGTTCGTCGCCAGCCGGAGCACGGGGCGCACCGAGCGCCCGTCGAGCACGCCGGCGACGAGTGCCAGCAGGTCAGCGGGCACCGGCTCGTCGGCGGATCCGAGCGGCCAGTGCACCTCACGACGGCCCGTCGTGCCGGCCTGCGGCGGCAGCTTGAGGTGCCAGCCCTCGTCGCCTCCGCCCTCTCGCCTCCTCAGGGTCGTCCGGGCGGCGACGAGCGCGTGGTCGTCGGTGTCCCAGTAGGTCGCCACCAGCTCGACGGCGGGTCGCGGCTCGGTGCGCCCGACGACGAGCCCTCCCCCGGCGACCCCGCCCAGGTCGGGGACGACGGCCGTCTGGTCGACGTCGTACTTGCGCTCGATCTCGGTCTGCTCGGTGCGGCTCATGCCTCCAGTTGTAGCCGGTCGCCGGGTGCGGGGCGAGCGGCCCGGCCCGTGAAGGAGGCGGGACGACGTCGTCGAGCCGCGCGCGCCTCCTCGGGGGCTCGCCGCGCCTCCTCTGCCACGCCGCCTCGGGGGCTCGCCCCGCGCCTCCTCGGCCACGCCGCCTCGGGGGCTCGCGCCGCGCTTCCTCGGCCGGGCGGGCGTAGGGTCGTCGCATGAGCGACGTGGCACCGAGTCTGGCCGGATGGATGGCGCGACAGCGCTGGTACGCGACGAAGGGGCGGACGCCCGCGTTGCGGGTCATCGGGTCGTACGAATCGGATCTCGGCGAGGCGCTCGCCCTGACGCTGCTGATCATCGACGAGGCCGGCGACACCCCCGTGCTGTACCAGGTGCCGCTGGTGAGCCGCGACGCACCGCTCCCCGGCGGCGACGCGGCCTTCATCGGCTCGGCCGACGGCCGCTACCTCTACGACGGGCCGCACGACCCCGCCTACGCCCGCGAGCTGCTCCGCACGATGACCGACGAGGCCCGCATCGACGGCGCCGACGTGGCCGTCGAGGGCACCCGCATCGTCGACCCCGGCACGGTGCGGCGCTCGCGCGTGCTGTCGGGCGAGCAGTCGAACACCTCGATCATCTACGACGTCGAGGGCGGGCCGGTCGAGCACGTGATCGCCAAGGTCTTCCGCGTGCTGCACCACGGCGACAACCCCGACGTCACCACCCAGGCGTCGCTGACCCGCGGCGGCTCGACCCACGTGCCGTCGTCGTTCGGCTCGCTGCGCGCCACCTGGACCGACCCGGGCCGAGACGGCGGGACCGCCACCGGGCACCTCGCGTTCTCGCAGGAGTTCCTGCCCGGGCTCGACGACGCCTGGCGCGTCGCGCTCGCGGCCGCGGCGGCCGGGACCGACTTCACCGCCGAGGCGCACGACCTCGGCGTGGCCGTCGCCGAGATGCACGCCACCCTCGCCGTCGAGCTCGGCAGCGTCGCCGCGGGGCCCGACGAGATCGACGGCGCCCTCGTCAGCATGCGCCGGCGCATCGCCACGGCGGCCCGAGAGGTGCCCGAGATCGCCGAGCACGAAGCCGCCATCTCGCGCGTCTACGACGCGGCCGGTCATCTCGCCTGGCCCGACCTGCAGCGCATCCACGGCGACCTGCACCTCGGACAGGCGCTGCTGTCGCCCGAGCGCGGCTGGATGCTGATCGACTTCGAGGGCGAGCCGCTGCGCCCCATGCCCGAGCGCTCGCGCCCCGACCTGCCGATCCGCGACATCGCCGGGATGCTGCGCTCGTTCGACTACGTCGCCGGGTCGCTCGCCCACGAGTCGACGCCGGTCGACGCGCGCGACTGGGCCCACGACGCCCGCAAGGCCTTCGTCGACGGCTACATCGCATCGTCGGGTGTCGACATCCGCGCGGCCCGCGCACTGCTCGACGCCTTCGAGATCGACAAGGCCGTGTACGAGGCGATCTACGAGAGCCGCAACCGGCCCGACTGGATCAGCATCCCGCTGACCGCGGTCGCCCGCCTGGCCGCGCGGAGCACGCCCGCCGCCGGCTGACGGTCGCGCCTGCCGAGCCGAGCCGAGGAGGCGCGGTGCCGGCCGTCGAGCACCGGCACCGCGCCTCCTGACGTAGCAAACGAAGTGACGCGAAGCGGCGCCTCGGCTCACCCGAAGGGGCCCTTCGAGTCACCTCGATGCACAGGGGGCCGCGGCCCCTGCAACGAAGTGACGCGAAGAGGCGCCTTTGAGTCCCGAAAGGGCCGTTTCGAGTCACATCGATGGGGGGCGGACGCGGGGCGCGGGGCGGCGCGGCGCCTGGGCTCGCCAGAGCGCCCGTTCGAGCCACCTCGATGCGCTCGGGCCACCTCCCCCGAAACGAGGTGACTCGAAACAGCGCTTCGACGCCCCGGAGGGGTCGTTTCGAGTCACCTCGACGCGGCGCGGCGCGCGGCGCGCGCCTACGGCCGGGGGATGTTGCGCAGGTTCGACCGGGCCATCGCGACGGCCTCCCCCGCGCCGCCGTTCATGACGATCTTCGACAGGGCGAGCGAGAACCCCTTGACTTGAGCGCCGCTGATCGTCGGCGGCAGAGACAGCGCCTTCGGGTCGGTGGCGATGTCGACGAGGGCGGGTCCGTCGTGCTCGAACGCCGCCTCCAACGCCGTGCGGAGATCGCGCGGGTCGTCGACGTGCACCGCGTGGATGCCGATCGCCCTCGCGACGGCCGCGTAGTCGGTGTACGGCACGTCGACGCCGAAGTCGGGCAGCCCGTCGACGAGCATCTCGAGCTTGACGAGCCCCAGCGTGCTGTTGTTGAACACGACGATCTTCACCGGCAGCCGGTACATCTGCGCCGTGACCAGCTCGCCCATCAGCATCGACAGCCCGCCGTCGCCCGAGATCGACACGACCTGCCGCTCGGGGAACGCCATCTGCGCTCCGAGCGCATGCGGCAGCGCGTTCGCCATCGACCCGTGCAGGTACGACCCGAAGATGCGGCGCTCGGGCGTCGAAGTGATGTACCGGGCGGCCCAGACGTTGCCCATGCCGGTGTCCGCGGTGAAGATCGCGTCGTCGGCGGCGACCTCGTCGAGCAGCGAGGCCGCGTACTCGGGGTGGATCGGCCGCATCCCCTCGACGTCCTTCGTGTAGGCGCCGACGACGCCCGACATCAGCCGGTCGTGCTTCTTGAGGGTCTTCTCGAGGAACCTCCGGCTCCTCTTGCGGCGGACTAGGGGCATCAGCGCACGGAGGGTCGGCGCGATCGCCCCGTGGACGGGCACGTGCACGTCGGCCCGACGACCGATCACCTCGGCCTTGACGTCGACCTGCGCGATCGTCACCTCGTCGCCGTCCGGCAGGAACTGCGGGTACGGGAAGTCCGTGCCGAGCAGCACGAGCAGGTCGGCGTCGTGGATGCCCGCGTGGGCCGCCCCGTAGCCGAGCAGCCCGGTCATGCCGACGTCGAACGGGTTGTCGTACTGGATGACGTCCTTGCCGCGCAGACTGTGCCCGATCGGCGCGCCGATCAGGTCGGCGAGCTCGATGATCTCGTCGTGCGAGCCCCGACCGCCCTCGCCGACGAACAGCGCCACCGTCTTCGCCCGGTTGATGGCATCCCCCAGAGCCTCGACGTCCGCGGCGGCGGGGACGAGCTCGGCGGCCCCGACGGTCACGGGGGCGGGCACGCGACCGGCGGCGTCCAGCTCGGCGACGTCTCCGGGCAGCGTGATCACGCTGACTCCCTCGCCCGCCAGGGTGTGGCGGATCGCCGACGCGACGACGCCGGGCGACTGCGGCGCCGTCGAGATCATCTCGCTGTAGCCCGAGCACTCGACGAAGAGTCGGTCGGGGTGGGTCTCCTGGAAGTACCCCGAGCCGATCATCGTGCTCGGGATGTGACTCGCGATCGCCAGGACCTTCGCCCGGCTGCGATGGGCGTCGTAGAGACCGTTGATCAGGTGCAGGTTGCCGGGGCCGCACGACCCCGCGCAGACGGCCAGCTCGCCGCTCATCTGCGCGTCGCCGGAGGCCATGAACGCGGCGGCCTCCTCGTTGCGGACGTGCACCCAGTCGATGCCGCCCTTCGCCGACCCCCCGGTCCGCCGGACGGCGTCGACGATCGGGTTGAGGCTGTCGCCGACGATGCCGTAGATGCGCCGGACCCCGGCGGAGACGAGCTGGGCGATGATCTGATCGGCGACCGTGTCGGCCATGGGGTTCCTCCTCGTGGTGTGCCTGATGCGGCTCCCAGCCAACTCCCCCGCCGCTCACCGGCGACCAGGCTTAGGCTCGGGTCATGAGTGACACCGCCACCGCCTACGTCCCCGCCGCCGGATCGATCACGATGTTCAGCACCTCGTGGTGCGGCTACTGCGCCCGCCTCAAGCAGCAGCTCGGCAAGCAGGGCATCGCCTACACCGAGGTGAACATCGAGGAGGTCCCCGGCACCGCCGAGATCGTCCAGAGCGTCAACGACGGCAACCAGACCGTGCCGACGATCATCTACCCCGACGGCTCGACGGCCACGAACCCGTCGCTCGCCGACGTGCAGGCGAAGCTCGGACTGTAACCGCGCCTCCTTCGCCATCCCGACGGACCGACGGCTGCCTCGCATCGATGCGAGGCAGCCGTTCGTCATGCCGCGGGCGGACCCGACCGGAGCCGAGGAGGCGCGGTGCGGGCCCTGCGGATCAGCTCTGCGCGCGCGGGGCGAAGAACTCGATCTGGTTGCCGTCCGGGTCCTTCACCATGAGGGCGTGACCGAAGTCGGCGTCCTGCAGGTCGGACTCGATGCCGGCCGCCGTGGCCTGCTCCTGCCAGGCGACGACGCCGTCGCGGTCGGCGACGGCGAGACCGATGTGGTCGAGCCCGGGGGTGGTCGGGTTCGAGACGTCGGCCGAGCCGTGCGTGTAGGCGGTCACGCCGAGGATCTGCCCGTTGCCCACCGGGAACAGGTGGCGGTCGAGGCCGTCGAGCTGGATGCGGCCGACGGGCTCGGCGCCGAGCAGCTTCTCGTAGAACGGCAGGCTCGTGTCGAGGTCGGACACGGTGATGGCGACGTGGGCGTAGCCCTGGATCTCGGGCATGGTGTGCTCCTAGGGGTCGAGTGCGGGTTCAGGATCCACTGAACCCGCGCTCTCTGGGAGGCGACCCCCGCACTGCGCGCAGGGGACAGCGGCCGGCTCGCTGCCGGTCGCGCCGCGCGTCAGCCGCCGAGGGCCTCGGTCAGCAGCGCGATCAGGGCGTCGAGCTGCACGTCGGTCGACGCCGCGAGCTCGCTGTCGTCGCCGTCGAGTGCCCGGGCGGCGAGCCCCGCCTTGCTGTCGATCAGCTCGGCGATCTTGGTGTCGATCGTCTGGGCGGCGATGACGCGCCACGCGGTGACCGGCTCCTCTTGGCCGATGCGGTGCACGCGGTCGATGGCCTGCGTCTGCTCGGCGTCCGTCCACGACAGCTCGGCGAGCACGACGTTCGAGGCGACCTGCAGGTTGAGCCCGACGCCGGCCGCGGTCAGCGAGCAGACCACGACGGCGACCTCGGGGTCGTTCACGAAGGCGTCGATCTGGCGCTGGCGCACCGCCGGCGTCTGGTCGCCGCGGATCGACGCGTACTTGATCCCGCGCTTGGCGAAGGTCGCCTCGGCGGTGTCCATGACGTCGATGTGCTTGGCGAAGAAGACGACCTTGCCGACGTTCCGTGCCAGCTGCGCGGTGTAGTCGGCGGCGAGCCCGGCCTTCGCCTGCCCGATGCGGCGCACCATGCTGAAGACGTTCTCGCCCGACGACGACGAGCGGCTGTCTTCGAGCTCCCATCGGGCGACCTGGCGGACGAGGTCGTGGTCGACGCCGTCGACGCGGACGCCGGAGGTGCGGGTCGACAGGGCGGACCGGTACCGCTCGACGAGGCGGCGGGCCAGCTCGCGCTCCGCCTCGCGGATCGAGCGGCCGACCTCGTCGTCGAGCTCGACGGGCAGGTCGGCGACGCGGCGGGCCGGGATGTCGGCGGCGACGTCGACCTTGCGGCGGCGGACGATGCCCATGTCGATGACGATCTCGCGGGCCGACGAGAAGAAGCCGGGGTCGGCCGGGGTGAGACCGGCGTCTTCGAGGCGTTCGAGCAGCTCGGCGTTCGGCTTCTTCTCGCCGATCCAGCCGAGGAACTCCCAGATGGCTCTGAAGTCTTCGATGTCGTTGATCAGCGGCGTGCCGGTGAGGGCCATCAGCAGCGGGTGGGCCGTGCGCTGACGGATGCGCTGCGACAGCTGCATCACGTGGCGGGACCGCTGCGACTCCTTGTTCTTGATGAAGTGGGCCTCGTCGACGATCATGCCCTTGAAGCCGAGCTCGCCGAGCCAGCCGACGTGGCGGTCGAGCACCTCGTAGTTGACGATGACGACGTCGGCGAACGCGTCGAGGTTCTCGCCGTCGCCGTGGATGACGGTGGCGCTGCGCGTCGGGGTCCACAGCTGGACCTCGCGGGCCCAGTTCGTCTTCACGACGTTGGGGACGACGACCAGCAGCGGATAGGCGTCCGCCGCCTGGGCGGCGAGGAGGGCCTGGGCGGTCTTGCCGAGACCCGGCTCGTCGGCGAGCAGGTAGGTGCGGTGACCCTGTCGGGCCGACTCGACGAGCTGCGCCTGGTGCTGCATCAGCGTTGCGCCGGCCGGAGCGTCGACGGTGGTGGGGTCGGGCAGCGGCATGCAGGCGGGCCCGCCGCCGGCGCCGTACTCGAACGACTTGAAGAGGGGGCCGAAGAGCTCCCAGTTGGCGAGTCGCACGGGGTGCGCCTCGCGGGCGACCTCGGCCAGCGAGAAGTCGGGCGGCAGGAACGGGTTGGCCAGCTGACGCGAGATGACCGACTGCGGCACGACCTGACGCTCGGAGGCGACGGGGGCCGGGGCCTTCTCGGTGACGATGACCAGCTCTTCGGGGGCGAGCTCGAGACCGGCCGACATCTGCAGATCGCGCTTCAGCGCCTTCGCGGCCTCGGAGACGACGGCCTCCTCGGCGAGGAGCGCGATCAGCGATGTGTCGCGGGCCGCGGTCTTGGCGAGGATCTGCGCGACGCCGTCGAGGCGCTTCATCTGCTCGGCGCGCTCGGAGTCGCTGATCGCCTTGTCGACCTTGACACGCGCGCGCTCCTCTCGCATGAGCAGCGCGACGACCTGGAACTTGGTGCGCGACGAGGGCTTCACCTGGCCCCGCTGGGCCGCGGCCTCGACCTCGCGCACGGCGCGGGCCAGGACGGGGATCAGCCCGTCGTTGTCGACCTCGCGGCGACGGTTCGAACGGGTGGCGGTGCGTGTTCCGCCCGATTGACGTTGGCCTGGTCGAGCCAAGGCTCCTCCTCGTGGTCGACGCGGGCGTCGACGGTGCTGTGTCGTCGTGGCGACGACGGTGCGAGCAGGTCGGCGCCCGATGCGCGCGACCGTGCCCGCGGTGGGGCTGGACGTGGATGCAGCTGTGGTGTCCGTAGAGAGACGGGTCACCACGCCCCGACGGGACCGACGGGCACGAGCGGACCGGACGAGGGCGGGGCCTCGTGGCGGGCCGGGTCGGTCGACGACGCGGGCGGTGATGCTGCGGTCAGTTTACGCGCACGCGGGCGACCGACGCCACCCGCGCCTCCTCGTGTGTCGCGACGGTCAGTCGCCGGCGTCCGACTCGGCGACCGGCAGCCGCAGAGCCCCGACGGCGGCGGCGATCAGCTGCACGGCCTTGCGGCGACCGGTCTCGGTTCCGAGGGTCGCCTGTCCGCCGGCGTGGGCGAGCAGCTGCGAGGCGACGGCCGGCGCCAGGCGCTCGGCCCACTGCGGCACGCGGTCGCTCCAGACACGGGCGACCTCGTCGGCCAGGCGCTCGCAGGCGCGTGCCTCGGGGTCGTCGCCGTTGCCGCGGTGCCACTGGCCGGTGACGACGAGATGCGCGACGAGGGCCGCCGCGTCGCGGGCCGGGTGACCCACCCCGGCCGTGTCGATGTCGAGCACGCCGGTGACGCGCCACGGCTCGGCCGGGTCGACGAAGAGCTGCTCGAGATGGAGGTCGCCGTGGATGACGGTCAGCGGGTCGCCGACCCAGCTCGCGCGGCGCCGGTCGATCTCGGCGTAGACCGCGTCGATCTCGGCGGCCCGCCGCGGCAGCTGCCCGAGCAGCGTGGCGCGGTGCCAGCCGCCGTGGTCGAGCGCGTCGGACTGCGCGGGCGCCACCACCGGCACGGTGGACGTCAGGCGCCCGATCTCGACGAGCTGGTCGACGAAGCGCGGGTCGTCGGCGAGGGCGAGCACATGCCGCCCCGCCGGCTCGCCGGGCACCCGCTCGAGCACGAGCAGCCCGTCGGCGCGTGAGGCGAGCACGGCCGGCACCGGGACGCCGCTGCTGCGGAACGCCGTGTGCAGGTCGACGATCGGGGCCACGCGATCGGGGCGGATCACCTTGAGGAACAGCGTCGCCTCGGCGGAGTCGAGCCGGATGACGGCGCGCTTGCCCGGTCGGTACGCCGCGACCGTCAGCGTCGGCGACGTCACGACGATGCCGAGGGCGGCGAGCGACTCGACCACGCGGTCGGGGAACGTGACGCCGGCGAGCGCGGGCAGCATCGGGTCGGCCGGGTAGGCCCAGACGGCGAGGGGCCGCCCGGTGCCGGGGTCGGTGGCGATCACCGACGAGCCGTCGGCGGCGCGGGCGTCGGTGTCGATGAAGGTCAGCACGGTGGCCGTCGCACCGAGGGCGTCGACGGTGTCGACCTCGTAGCCGTAGAGGAACCCGGCGCCGGAGGGCTCGACGGAGTGCGGTCGGAACGAGACGACGGTCACACCGGAGTTCGCGAACGCTGCAGGGAGGATCTCAGCCGAGTTGGGCCACACCCCGTCAGTGAACCAGCCCGCGCGACGGGCACCGTGCGCGCAGGGCCGCGGGGTGACCGAATCGTGATGGACCGCTCACGGCGATCGGTAGTCTGGGCCCGTGCCGTCCCGTCGCGTGAGACCCCTGCCGAGGGGGTTGCCGCGCATGGGAGTGGCGTCGCGCATCCGCCAGTCGAAGCGGACGCCCCTGCTGCAGGTCGTCAAGACCTCGGCGGCGGTCATCGCCGCCTGGTTCGTCTCGGTGGCCCTGCTGCAGCAGCCGCTGCCGATCTTCGCCGCCATCGCCGCGCTGCTCGTGGTGCTGCCGAGCGTCAACCAGTCGTTCGTCCGCGGTCTCGAACGGAGCGTGGGCGTCATCGCGGGGGTGCTGATCGCCTTCGCCGCCGGTCTCGTCTTCGGCGACGCGACCTGGATCGTGCTCGTGATCGTCGTCGTCAGCCTGCTGGTCGCGTGGGCGTTCCGGCTCACGCCGAGCTCGGCGAACCAGGTGCCGATCTCGGCCATGCTCGTGCTCGCCATCGGCGCGCAGACCCCCGACTACGCGCTCGACCGGGTGCTCGAGACGATCATCGGCGCGGCGATCGCCCTCGCGGTGAACGCCCTGATCGTGCCGCCGGTGCTGCTCGCGCCCGCGCATCTCGCGGTGGGCCGTCTCGCCCGCGACATCGCGTCGGTGCTCGACGAGACCGCCGCCGTGCTCTCCGAGCCGGTCGACGCGGCGCGGCTGCGGGCGGGACTCGACGACGCCCGTGCGCTGCGCGCAGCCCAGGCCCGCGCCTCCTCGGCGGTCACGGCCGGTGTCGAGAGTCTGCAGCTGAACCCCCGGGCCAGCCGCAACCGCTCGGTGCTCGAGGCCGACGGGGCGCTGCTCGACCGCCTGACCGTGCTGGTGAACCGCGTGGTCGGCATGGTCCGCTCGGTGCACGACAACTACGACCCGGGGCTGGCGGACGACCCCGTGGTGCAGAGCATCGCCGAAGACCTCCGTCGTGCGGCGCACGACGTCCGCATCCTGGCCCGGACCACCGAGGAGGCGCGCCCGGCCGACACGGGCCGGCCCGCCTCGTCGACGCCGTCGCCCGACGACACCCCGGCACTGACCTCGCCGGTGCAGGTGCTCCGCCCCGACCCCGACAACTGGGTGCTGGTCGGGTCGCTGCTCGAGGACCTCCGCCGTGTTCGCGAGGAGATCATCGGCTGACCGGCCCCGCGCCTCCTCCGGGCCCGCCCTGCACCGCTCGGATGAGGAGCGCCTGGCAGCGCGCGTTCCCGAGCGGGCGGAAGTGCCCGTCGACCGGGAACTCGAGATTGGTCGCACCGGGCAGCACGCTGCCCTCGGTGACGTGCGCGTCGAACCGCGACGCCATCGAGGTGATCCGCGCGTTCGCGTCGACCTGGTCGGCCAGGCGGAGGAGGGCCGCGTCGCGCGGCGAGAACGCCCGCAGCGCCGGGTTCGGCAGCACCGTCGACCACCGCGTGCCCGAGAACGGGCTGTTGACCGTCACCATGCGGGCGATGCGCCGGTCGACGTCGGTCGAGACCATCATGGTCTTGCCGATGAGACCGCCCTTGCTGTGTCCGAGCACGATGACGTCGCGGAGGTCGTGCGCATCGAGCACCGCCTGGGCCGCCTCGGCGGTCGTCGCGATCGGGCGCCGGTTGTGGCGCATCCCCGGCACGACCACCACCGGATGCCCCAGGGCGTTCAGCCGATCGGCGATCGGCCGGAGGAACCGCCACGTCTCGTAGACGCCCGGCAGCAGCAGCACGGGGGCGCGATCGCCCTCGCGGTAGGCCCGGGGGACGGATCGCTTCGACGGCGGGTCGAGATGGACCCGCCAGACGAAGGCGTAGTCGAGCACGAGGCACCGGACGAACCGGCGGAGACCGACCCGGCGTCGCCCCGGCCGTTCGCGGGAGGGGGCGTTCGTCATGACCTCAGGCTAGGCGCGGCGGTGGGTCCGTGCCTCAGAGCTGGCCGAGCAGTTCGCTCTCGGAGCAGGCGAGGCTCTCGACGATCTCGACCGACATGGCCAGGGCGGCGTCCCATTTGCTGCAGATGCTCGCCCACGGCGGCGGGAAGAGCGCGGCGTCGTGCAGCAGCTGCAGCGCGAAGTCGCCGTGCCCGGCCCGGGCGGCAGCGCTCGCGGCGTCGGGCAGCGACCCGACGATGCTCCGCACGACCAGCACGCGGTGGTCCCACTCCATCAGCTCGATGTCGTCGAAGGCGCCCCAGGCGCTCTCGATCTCGCGCCGCAGTCGGACGATCTCCGTCGACTCCGCGGCCGTGACCGTCGTCCTCGCAACCATGCGCCCCCCTCAAGGCCTGACCGACCCGACTCCGCGGGCCCATCGATGTCGTCCGATGCCGACGGGTATCGACTCGTCCGCTATCGAGAAACTATCACCCGCGCACGCAGCAGGGAACCGGTTCCCTCGCCGCCCCTCCCCCCAGAACTGGGAGCACGCCGCCCATCACCCCCGGGGTCGTCCCCCGCAATCTGAGAGGACCCGGCCCCGGGGGTCTATCGTCCACGACGCACCCACCGGTGCGACGCACCCGCCGGTGCACAGACTCCGAAACGAACCCACGACGAACGGGAGACATCATGTTCCAGGGATCCGACACACTCCGCGACAACATGCAGAAGGTCCTCGTGGACCTCATCGAGCTGCACCTCCAGGGCAAGCAGGCCCACTGGAACCTCCTCGGCTCGAACTTCCGCGACCTCCACCTGCAGCTCGACGAGATCGTCGACGCAGCCCGCGAGTTCTCCGACGAGGTCGCCGAGCGCATGCGCGCCGTGTACCTCATCCCCGACGGCCGCTCGGCCATCGTCACGAAGAACACCAGCCTCGAGGAGTTCCCCGCCGGGCCCGTCGAGACCACCGCCGTCGTCGATCTCATCGTCGACCGCATGTACGCCGTCACCGAGACGATGCGCACCGTGCACGACGACGTCGACGACGAGGACCCGACGACGGCCGACGTGCTGCACGGCATCCTCGAGCGCCTCGAGCAGCTCGCGTGGATGACCGGCGCCGAGAACCGTCACCCCGAGAAGGACGCCCGCTCGCCCAAGACCCGCGATCGTGACGAGTCGGCCGCGGCCGAGGGTCTCGACCGCGTCGGCGCCATCGCCAACTGACCCGACCACCCCCTGACGGCACCGTCCTGGACCGCGCGACCCGCGCCTCCTGGGCGGTGCCGTCTCTCGTCCAGAGGATCGACACCATGAGCACGAGCTACGACCACGTCATCGTCGGCGGCGGCATGACCGCAGACGCCGCGGCGAAGGCCATCCACGAGACCACCCCCGAGGCGACGATCCTGATCGTCAGCGCCGACGTCGACGCCCCCTACACCCGACCCGCGCTGTCGAAGAAGCTCTGGATCGACCCCGACTACACCCCCGCCGACAACGACCTCGGCACCGTCGAGGCGTCGGGCGCCGAGCTGCGCCTGGGCACCATGGTCGAGTCGATCGACCGCGAGGCCCGCACCGTCACGACGAGCGACGGCGACACGGTCGGCTACGGCCGTCTGCTGCTGGCCACCGGCGGCAGTCCGACCGCGCTCGACCTGCCCGACGACGACCGCGTCGTGTACTTCCGCACCGCCGCCGACTACCGGAGGCTGCGCGAGCTCTCGGGCGACGGACGCCACGTCGCCGTGGTCGGCGGCAGCTACATCGGCACCGAGATCGCCGCCGCCCTCGCGCGGAACGACACGCGGGTCACCCTCGTGTTCCCCGACGACGTGCTCGGCGGGTCGATCTTCCCGGCTCCGATCGCGGCGACCTTCGAGAAGGCGTTCGAGGAGGCGCGGGTCGAGCTGGCCCGCGGTCGTCGCGTCGAGAGCGGCACGGCCGACGACGCCGGGGTGCACCTCGTGCTCGACGACGGGTCGACCCTCGACGCGGACGCCGTGGTGGTCGGACTGGGCATCTCGCCCGACGACTCGCTCGCGGCCGACGCCGGTCTCGACACCGACGACGGCGTCGTGGTCGACGAGAGGCTCCGGACCTCGGACCCCAACGTGTTCGCAGCCGGCGACGTCGCGGACTACCCCGACGCGATCCTCGGTCGGCGCCGTGTGGAGCACGTCGACAACGCGAAGTCGCAGGGCGCCGCGGTCGGCCGCATCATGGCCGGTTCGGACGAGGTCTACGACCACACGCCGTACTACTACTCGAAGGTGTTCGACATCTCGTACGAGGCCGTCGGCACCCTCGACGCCTCACTCGAGACGGTGCTCGACGACAAGGGCGAGGGTCGCGCCGTGGCCTACTACCTCGGTGACGACGGCGTCGAGGGCGTGCTGCTCTGGAACGTCGAGGGCGCTCGGGACGCCGCCCGCGAGGTCGTGCGCGAGTGCACGCCCGGCGACGTCGAGCTGGCCGGCCGCATCTGACGGTCGCGCACCCGGCAGGCGGGCGGCCCGGTCGACACGGGCCGTCCGCCTCCTGACGGGCCGTCCGCCCGTCCGGGTGGGCCGTCAGCTCAGCCGGGCGAGCCGTCAGCTCAGCCGAACAGGAAGCTCTCGCGACCGCGGCGGTCGAGCTCGACGGTGAAGAGACCGCCGCTCAGCGGAGCACGGGCCAGCTCGTCGTCGCTCATGTTCTCGCGGGCCGAGCCGACGAGGAGCGTCGACATGTCGGGACCGCCGATGGCGATGCCGGTCAGCTGCGGCGCCGGGAACTCGATGCGGTCGATGAGATCGCCGTCCTGGTCGAGGTGGACCACGACGCCCTCGCCGTAGATCGCGCCCCAGAACTCGCCCCGCTCGTCGCGCACGAGACCGTCGTGCATGCCGCCGCTCGTGAACGGCACGACCTCGGCCAGGTCGCCCTCGGGGCCCCACTGGGCCTGGAAGATGGTCTTCACGCCGGTGTCGGTGAACCACATGGTGCGGCCGTCGTCGTTCCATTCGAGCCCGTTGAAGGTCGTGAAGCCGCCGCGGAGGCGCGTCACGGCCTCGTCGGGGCCGATCCGGTACATCAGGCCGTCGGGGGCCTCGTCGGTGACGTCCATCGCACCGACGACGAAGGCGCCGAACGGGTCGCACTTGCCCTCGTTGAAGCGGATGCCGTCGTGCCGGTGCGGCAGGTGCGCGATCTCGTGCAGGTCTCCGCCGTCGTCGTCGGTCGTGACGATCCGGTCGCCGAGCGCCATGATCAGTCCGCCGCCCCGGCGACGCTGGAAGCTCGCGAGGGGCGCGGGCAGCTGCGTCGTGCGGTCGCGCGTCCCGTCGGCGCTCGTGCGGTGCAGCACGCCGGGCGTGATGTCGCACCAGATCCACTCCGCGGCGTCGGCGTCCCAGACGGGGCTCTCGACGAGCACCGCCTTCGCGTCGAGGAGGAGGCGGGGCTCGGTCGTCGTTCCGGTGGGGAGGGCCATCCCTCCGGTCTATCAGGCGACCGCCGACCGCGGCGCCTTCTGTCCCCCACAGGGCCGCCCGATCACCCCCCGGCTCACAGATGGCTGCGAGGTCGAGCACGAGGAGGCGCGCCGGGCCACCGTAGACGACGTGACCGATCTCCTGGACAGACCCGACGACACCGCCGCCACCACCGACCCCGGAGCCGCGCGCGCCGCCGGCGAGTGGCACCGACCCGAGCCCCGAGAAGACGGCTACATCGCCCTGCGGTCGTACGGGGCGATCGGCGACGGCCGGACAGTCGCCCTCGTGGCCCGAGACGGGCAGATCGACTGGCTCCCGATGCCCGAGCTGAACTCCGACCCCGTGTTCTCGGGCATCGTCGACGCCGGGAAGGGCGGTCGCATCGAGCTGCGGCCGGTCGACGACGACTTCGAGGTGCAGCGCCGGTACGTCGCGAACACCAACGTCCTCGTGACCCGCTTCCGCACCTCCACGGGCGTCGTCGAGGTGACCGACGCCCTGGTCACCGGCATCGCGGGTCGACTCCCCTGGGCCGAGCTCGCCCGACGGATCGACGGGGTCGAGGGCTCGGTCGACATGCGCTGGGCCGTCGTGCCCGGCAACACGTTCGGCACGCATCCGATCCGACGGTTCGACACGCTGCACGGGCCCGTCCTCCGAGCGGCCGACATCAACATCGCCCTGGTCGGCTTCGGCCACGGCCGCATCGACTCGACCGAGCCGGGCGACGGCGAGACGCACGGGGGCCCGCACCGCTTCTGGGGCGAGTTCACGACGGAGCCGGGGTCGCGCTCGCTCCTGTGCCTCTGCGGCGTCGAGGACGAACCCCTGCACCTGCCCGATCCGCACGTCGTCGACCAGGGGATCGACCGCACCATCGGCAACTGGCAGACCTGGTCCGACGAGTTCAACTGGGACGGCCCCTGGGCCGAGCAGGTCCAGCGCAGCGCCCTCGCCCTGAAGCTCCTCATCTACAGCCCCTCCGGCGCGATCGCTGCGGCGGCGACCGCCGCGCTGCCCGAGAACTTCACCGGCGACAAGAACTGGGACTACCGGTTCGCGTGGGTGCGCGATCTCGCTTACACGGTGAACGCCCTCGTCCGATTCGGCCTCCGCGAGGAGACCCAGGCGGCCGTGTCGTGGATGCTCTCGGCTCTCAAGGCCAACGGCCGCACGATGCACATCTTCCTCAACCTCGACGGCACCGTGCCCGACGGCACGCACGAGACCGGATCCGAGGGCTGGCGCGGCATCGGACCGGTCTACAAGGGCAACCCGGCCGGTGAGCAGCTGCAGCTCGGCACCTTCGCCGACATCCTGTCGATCATGAGCCAGTACGCCGACGACGGGAACATCCTCGACGTCTCGACCGGCGACCTCCTCGCGAGCTTCGCCGACGACGCCTGCCGTCGCTGGCAGGAGAAGGACTCCGGCATGTGGGAGCTCCCCGACGAGCAGCACTACGTCAGCAGCAAGATGGGCTGCTGGCAGGCGATCGACTCGGCGCTGCGGCTGACCGAGATCGGTCAGATGCACCCCGACCCGGACGACCTCGAGCACTGGAAGAAGAACCGCGACCTCATCGTCGAGTGGATCGACGCGCACGGCTGGTCGGAGGAGCTCGGGGCGTACGTGATGTACCCGGGCAGCGACAAGCTCGACGCCTCGGTGCTGCTGCACGCCCCCAGCGGCTTCGACCGCGGCGAGCGCATGTCGAGCACCATCGACGCCATCCGCCGCGAGCTCGGGGCGGGGCCGCTGGTGTTCCGCTACAGCGACGTCCACGAGGAGGAAGGCACCTTCGTGGCCTGCGCCTTCTGGATGGCGAGCGCCCTCGCCTGCGTCGGCCGACAGGAGGAGGCGGTGGCCCTGATGGACGAGCTCGTCGACCAGACCAACGACCTCGGTCTCATGACCGAGATGATCAGCGCCGACGACGGCCAGTTCCTCGGCAACATGCCGCAGGGGCTCAGCCACCTCGCGCTGGTCAACGCCGCCATCACCATCCACGAGCTGAGCACCGACGCGACCGACGACCAGAAGGAGGCCCCATGAGCAGCCCCGCACCCGCCCCCGTCCCGACAGCCGCCGAAGACGACCTCGCTCTCGTCGACGCGTGGTGGCGGGCCGCCAACTACCTCACCGTGGGGCAGATCTACCTGATGGAGAACGCGCAGCTCACGCGGCCGATCGCGCGCGACGACATCAAGCCGCGCCTCCTCGGTCACTGGGGCACGTCTCCGGCGCTGAGCTTCGTCTACGCGCACCTGAACCGCGTCATCCGCCGGGACGACCGCGATCTGCTCTACGTCTGCGGCCCGGGGCACGGCGGGCCGGCCATGGTGGCGAACACGTACCTCGAGGGCACGTACTCCGAGCTGTTCCCCGAGATCACGCCCGACGCGCGGGGGCTGCAGCGGCTCTTCAAGCAGTTCTCGTTCCCGGGCGGCATCCCGTCGCACGCGGCGCCCGAGACGCCCGGTTCGATCAACGAGGGCGGCGAGCTCGGCTACTCGCTGAGTCACGCGTACGGCGCCGTGCTCGACGACCCCGATCTCGTGGCCGTCTGCGTGATCGGCGACGGCGAGGCCGAGACGGGGCCGCTGGCCACCAGCTGGCATGCGAACAAGCTGCTCGACGCCCGCCACGACGGCGCCGTGCTGCCGATCCTGAACCTCAACGGCTACAAGATCGCCAACCCGACGGTGCTCTCGCGCATCCCCGAGAGCGAGCTGCTCGAGCTGATGCGCGGTTACGGTCACGACCCGATCGTCGTCGCGGGCGGCTTCGACGGCGAGGATCCGATGCGGGTGCACGAACGGATGGCGGCGGCCCTCGACCGGGCCTTCGCCCGCATCGACGAGCTGCAGCAGGAGGCGCGCACCGGCGACGGCGGCGAGCGCCCCCGCTGGCCGATGATCGTGCTCAAGACCCCGAAGGGCTGGACGGGGCCCGCGATGGTCGACGGAGAGCGCATCGAGGGCACCTGGCGCGCCCACCAGGTGCCGCTGAGCGGGGTCCGCGAGAACGACGAGCACCGTGAGCAGCTCGACGCGTGGATGCGCTCGTACCGACCGGACGAGCTCTTCGACGACGACGGGCGCCCCGTCGCCTGGCTCGGCGATCTCCGGCCCGAGGGCGAGAAGCGGATGAGCGCGATCCCGGTCTCGAACGGCGGGCTGGTGCGTCGCGATCTCACCCTGACCGACTACCGCCGGCACGCCGTCGAGACGTCGGACGACCGCCGGACGCAGGCCGAGGCCACGCGCGTGCTCGGCCGGTGGCTGGCCGAGATCGTGCGAGACAACCCCTCGACGTTCCGGCTGTTCGGGCCCGACGAGACCGTGTCGAACCGACTCGACCCGGTGTTCGACGTGACCGACCGGGTCTGGTCGGCCGACGTCTGGCCCGACGACGAGCACGTCGCCCGCAGCGGGCGGGTGATGGAGGTGCTGAGCGAGCACCTCCTGCAGGGGCTCATGGAGGGCTATCTGCTGACCGGGCGGCACGGGCTGCTGAACACCTACGAGGCGTTCGTGCACATCGTCGACTCGATGTTCAACCAGCACGCCAAGTGGCTCGAGAGCGCCGACGAGATCGACTGGCGCGCCCCCATCTCGTCGTTCACCTACCTGCTGTCGTCGCACGTCTGGCGGCAGGATCACAATGGGTTCTCGCACCAGGACCCGGGGTTCCTCGACGTGGTGGTCAACAAGCAGGCGCACCTCGTGCGCATCTACCTGGCACCCGACGCGAACACCCTGCTGGCCGTCGCCGACCACGCCTTCCGCACCACGGACACCGTCAACGTCATCGTGGCGGGCAAGCAGGAGTCACCCGCGTGGCTGTCGCTCGCCGAGGCGGAGGAGCACGTGCGCCGCGGCGTCGGCATCTGGGAGTGGGCCGGCACCGAGGGCGCCCCCGTCGACGGCGTCGACCCCGACGTCGTGCTGGCCTGCGCCGGCGACGTGCCGACCCTCGAGACCGTCGCCGCCGCCGATCTGCTGCGTCAGGTGCTGCCGTCGCTGCGCACCCGCGTGGTCAACGTCGTCGACCTCATGCGTCTGCAGGACGTCCGCGAGCACTCGCACGGGTTGACGAGCGACGACTTCGACGCGCTCTTCACGACCTCGAAGCCGGTCGTCTTCGACTTCCACGGCTACCCGTCGCTCGTGCACCAGCTGACCTACCGGCGCACGAACCACGACGAGCTGCACGTGCGGGGTTTCCAGGAGAAGGGCACCACGACCACGCCCTTCGACATGGCCATGCTCAACGACATCGACCGGTACCGGCTGGTGC
Organism: Frigoribacterium sp. CFBP9029; assembly: GCF_034045305.1. Taxonomy (NCBI): domain Bacteria; kingdom Bacillati; phylum Actinomycetota; class Actinomycetes; order Micrococcales; family Microbacteriaceae; genus Frigoribacterium; species Frigoribacterium sp. CFBP9029. The sequence goes on along the minus strand of NZ_JAXCWB010000007.1, from coordinate 78,922 downwards.
TCGACGTGCTGCACCGCGTGCCGGGGCTGGCCGACGAGCACCCCGAGCTGGTGGCCGACTTCGAGTCGCGCCGCGAGGCCGCCCGGGCGTACGCGTACGAGCACGGCGAGGACCACCCCGACGTGACCGGTTGGCAGTTCGGCGCCTGAGGCGTGAGACAAGCCGCCGCGCCGGGCGTACGGTCGGGCGCATGACGCCGAAGGACGAGACTCCCCCGCAGCTGAAGAACCCCGACATGTACGAGGCGCTCCGCGACGAGGGGGCGTCGAAGGAGAAGGCTGCGCGCATCTCGAACGCCGCCGCCCAGAAGGGCGACAGCGAGAAGAAGGTGGCCGCCAGGGGCGGGAAGTCCGGTTCGTACGACGACTGGACGGTGGAGGAGCTCAGGGGACGCGCGAAGGAACTGGGCGTGACCGGCTACTCCGACCTGAAGAAGGCCGACCTGATCGAGGCGCTCCGCGAACACTGACCGTCGCGGTCAGCCGGCCTTCTTCTTCGGGGCCGCCTTCTTCGCAGGCGACTTCTTCGCGGACTCCTTCTTCGCGGACTCCTTCTTCGCCGCGGGCTTCGATGTCGACGACGAGGCGGCCGGCTTCTCGGCAGCGGCGGACTTCTTCGCGGGCTTGCGATGTCCGCCCGACCGGTTCTTCTCGACCGACTGGCGCAGCGCCTCCATCAGGTCGATGACCTCGCCACCCTCGTCGTCGTCCTCCGGCTTCTCGCCGAAGGTGGCGTCGGTGTCGAGCGACTCGCCCTCCTCCAGCTTCGCGTCGATCAGCTGGCGCAGCTCCTCCTGGTAGTCGTCGCTGAAGTCCGCCGGCTCGAAGTCGTCGCTCAGCGAGTCCACGAGCGACGACGACATGTCGAGCTCCTTGTCGGTGATCCGGGTCTGCTTCTCGAGCGCCGGGAACCGCGCCTCCCGCACCTCGTCGTCCCAGAGCAGCGTCTGCAGCATCAGCACGTCGCCGCGGACGCGCAGGGCCGCGAGCCGGGTCTTCTGCCGCAGCGAGAAGTGGACGATGGCCGTGCGGTCGGTCTCCTCGAGGGTCCGGCGCAGCAGCACGTAGGCCTTCGGCGACGTGCCGTCCGGCTCGAGGAAGTAGCTGCGGTCGAGCATGATCGGGTCGAGCTGATCGCTGGGCACGAACTCGAGCACGTCGATCTCGCGCGACTTCTCCTCCGGCAGCGACTTCAGGTCGTCGCCGGTGATGACCACGGTGCGGTCGCCGTCGTCATACGCCTTGTCGATGTGCTCGTAGTCGACGACCTTGCCGCAGATCTCGCACTTCCGCTGGTACCGGATCCGTCCGCCGTCGGCGTCGTGCACCTGGTGCAGAGAGACGTCGTGGTCCTCCGTGGCGCTGTACAGCTTGACGGGCACGTTCACGAGCCCGAACGTGATCGCGCCCTTCCAGATCGATCGCATGCCCGTCATCTTTCTCCGCATGGCCTCCGAATGCCCGTCTGCGGGGTACACCCCGTGAGCGCAGGAGGCGCGGTGCGAGCACCGTGGACGGCATGAGCCAATACGACAAGAAGAACCCGGTCGACCTCTACCCCGCGCCGCCGTTCCCGAAGCAGGAGCAGTCGCTGCCGGGCGAGGCCTGGAAGATGGACCCGAAGCCCGACCACGGCGAGACCAGCTACGTCGGCAAGGAGCGCCTCACCGGCTTCCGCGGCATCGTCACCGGCGGCGACTCGGGCATCGGTCGCGCCGCCGCGATCGCGCTCAGCCGCGAGGGCGCCGACCTCGTGCTCAGCTACCTGCCCAGCGAGCAGGAGGACGCCGAGGAGGTGCGCGACCTGCTCGAGGGCGAGGGCCGCCGCGCCGTGCTCGTGCCCGGCGACATCTCGGACGAGCAGTACTGCCGCGACCTCGTGCAGACCGCCGTCGACGAGCTCGGTGGGCTCGACACCCTGGTCATGGTGGCCGGCCGGATGAAGAGCAACGACGACATCCTCACGCTCACCACCGAGGACATCGACTCGACCATCAAGACCAACGTCTACTCGCTGTTCTGGCTGACCCAGGCGGCCATCCCCCACCTCGAGCCCGGCTCGTCGATCGTGACGACCGGCTCGGTGCAGGGCACGCAGCCGAGCCCCGACAAGATCGACTACGCGCTGACGAAGGGCGCCATCGGCGTCTTCACCGCCGGTCTCGCCCAGCAGCTGGCGCCCAAGGGCATCCGCGTCAACCAGGTCTCCCCCGGCCCGGTCTGGACCCCCCTGCAGCCCGGCTCCGACGACGCCGAGACGGTGTCGGAGTTCGGCGGCCAGGCGCCGTTCGGCCGCCCCGGCCAGCCGGCCGAGCTCGCCGCCGCCTACGTGCACCTGGTCAGCCCCGAGTCGAGCTACACCTCGGGCGCGACCATCACGATCGCCGGAGCGATGCCGGCGGTCTGACACCGCGCCTCCTCGGCTCCGTCGTTCCACCGCGGCCCGTCCTCCCGCTCGCGCGGGGTGGCGGGCCGCGGTCGATGGGGCGGGTTCGCGTCGTCGGCGGCGGGGCGGCGCCGACCCGCCGCCGATGACACGGACCCGATGCAGCCGGGTAGAACGAGAACCACACGACACGAGGAGGCGCGCGATGGCGGGCAAGGGACGCGGCGAGACCGTCGAGGTCGGCGGGCACCGGTTGCAGCTGACGAACCTCGACAAGGTGCTCTACCCCGACGCCGGCACGACCAAGGCCGACGTGCTCGGCTACTACGCCGCCGTCGCGGAGTGGATGCTGCCTCACGTCGAGGGTCGACCGGCCACCCGCAAGCGCTGGGTCAACGGCGTCGACGGCGAGGTGTTCTTCGAGAAGAACCTGCCCGACTCCGCGCCCGACTGGGTCGCCCGGCACACCATCGAGCACAAGGACCACGCCAACGTCTACCCGATGGTGAACGACGTGGCGACGCTCACCTGGCTGGCGCAGGTCGCCGCGCTCGAGGTGCACGTGCCGCAATGGCGGTTCGGCCCGAAGGGGGCGCAGCGGAACCCCGACCGGCTGGTGCTCGACCTCGACCCGGGCGAAGGCGTCGGCCTCGCCGAGTGCGTCGCCGTGGCGAAGCTGCTGCGGCCCATCGTCGAGGGCATGGGACTCGAGCTGATGCCCGTGACCAGCGGCAGCAAGGGCGTGCACCTCTACGCCCGGCTCGACGGGAAGCAGACCAGCGCCCAGGTCGGCGAGGTGGCCCACGAGCTGGCCCGCGCGATGGAGGCCGATCACCCCGACCTCGTGCTGAGCACGATGGGCAAGGCCGACCGCCGGGGCAAGGTGCTGCTCGACTGGTCGCAGAACAACGGCAATAAGACGACGGTCGCTCCGTACTCGCTCCGTGGGCGGACGCGGCCGACCGTCGCGATGCCGCGCACCTGGCGCGAGCTCGCCTCGAAGTCGCTGGTGCAGCTCGAGTACACCGACGTGCTCTCGCGGCTCAAGCGGCGTGGCGACCCCCTGGCCGACGTGTCGGCGCACGTGCCGGTGCCGTCGGGCGAGCTGGGCGAGGACTTCCGCAACACCGAGGCTCCCGACCACGACCCGTCCGAGAAGACCCGCGACCGCCTCGAGGTCTACCGCTCGAAGCGCGACGCGTCCAAGACCGCCGAGCCCGTGCCCGCCGAGGCCCCGGCCTCGACCGACGGCACGAGCTTCGTCATCCAGGAGCACCACGCCAGCTCGCTGCACTGGGACTTCCGCCTCGAGCACGACGGCGTGCTGGTCAGCTGGGCCCTGCCGAAGGGCGAGCCCGACGACCCGGGCACGAACCACCTCGCCGTCCAGACCGAGGACCACCCGCTCGAGTACGGCACCTTCGAGGGCACCATCGCGAAAGGCGAGTACGGCGCGGGCGAGGTCACGATCTGGGACTCGGGCGAGTACGACCTCGAGAAGTGGCGGGAGGGGAAGGAGGTCATCGTCGTGCTGCACGGCGAGCAGCGCGGCACCCGACGCGTCGCTCTGATCCACACGGGCCACGGCGGTGGGCGGGCCGAGTCGAACTGGCTGATCCACCGCATGAAGGACGACGCCGACGGGAGCGGGAAGAGCGGCGGCAACGGTAAGAGCGGCAGCCGCAGCGGCAGCGGCAAGAGCAACGGCAACGGTAAGAGCGGCAGCCGCAGCGGCAGCGGCGAGAGCAGCGGCGGCGACTCGCGCGTCGGCAACTCCTCACGGGTGTCGCGTTCGCGCGGCGACTCCCCCGGGAAGTCGGGCCGCGCCTCCTCGGCTCGCGACGGGAAGCAGGAGTTACCCGCACCCGAACCCGCAACCGCACCCGCAACCGCACCCGACCCGGTCGCACCGATGCTCGCCACGACGGGCGACGCTCACGACCTGGCCGACGGCGACTGGGCGTTCGAGATGAAGTGGGACGGCATCCGCGCCGTCGCGATCGTGCACGACGGAGCCGTCACGTTCACCAGCCGAAACGGCAACGACCTCACCCCCGCCTACCCCGAGCTGCAGGAGCTCGCCGAGCGGGTCGACAGCGAGGGAGGCGCGGTCCTCGACGGCGAGATCGTGGCAGTCGACGAGAAGGGGCGCCCCGACTTCGGCCTGCTGCAGCGCCGCATGGGGCTGAGCCGCCCGCGCGACATCGCCCGGGTCGCCGCAGACGCGCCCGTCCGGTACCTGCTCTTCGACGTGATGCGGGCCGAGGGCCGGTCGCTCGTGCGAGACCCGTACGACGATCGGCGCGAGGTGCTGACGCGCATCGTCGACTCGGGCGGCGCGATCGACGTGCCCCCGGCGTTCGACGGCGATCAGGAGGCGGCGGTCGCGACGTCGAAGCGGCTCCGACTCGAGGGGGTGGTCGCCAAGCGCCGCGACGCCGCGTACAGCGTCGGGCGGCGGTCCAGGGCCTGGATCAAGATGAAGCACCACCAGACGCAGGAGGTCGTGATCGCCGGGTGGCGGCCCGGTGCCGGGCGTCGGGCCGACGGGGTCGGCTCGCTGCTGATGGGGGTCCCCGGCGACGAGGGGCTGATGTACGTCGGGCGCGTCGGCACCGGCTTCACCGACCGCGAGCTCGACGAGCTGCTGCCGTCGTTGCGCGCGGCGGAGCGCAAGACCAGCCCGCTGGTCGGCGTGCCGGCGGCCGACGCGCGCGACGCCCACTGGGTGACGCCGTCGCGGGTCGGCGAGGTGTCGATCGCCGAGTGGACCTCGACCGGGCGGCTGCGTCAGCCCGCGTGGCGCGGCTGGCGGCCGGACAAGTCGCCGGAGGACGTCGTCCGCGAGGGGTGAGTGGCGCGGCGTGCGGTCTGCGCGACCCGGCCCGCGCCTCCCGCCGCCGCCACACCGCCACACCGCCACACCGCCACGAACTCGACATCCCGCCACCGAATCGCGTGGCGGCATGTCGAGTTCGTGGCGGCGTACGGTGACGGCGGGGTATCACTCGTGGTCCTCCGGGTGTTGAGTGCAGCATGAGCACACCTCCCCCGGCCCCGAGCGACGACGCCGCGACCCTGCGCGGCCGGCGCGTCGTCCTCGTCGTGGCGGTGCTGGCGTCGTTCGTGGCGTTCCTCGACGGCTCGATCGTGACGGTGGCGCTGCCCGCCATCGCGCGAGAGCTCGCGGGCTCGGGCACCGGGGCCACCGCCGGCGCCGACCTCGCCCTGCAGCAGTGGGTGGTCGACGCCTATCTGCTGGCCCTCGGCTCGCTGATGCTCGTGGCCGGCTCGCTCAGCGACACCTTCGGCCGCGTGCGGGTGCTGCGGGCCGGTCTGATCGCGTTCGCCGTCACGAGCGTGCTCGCCGCCCTCGCGCCCGACCCCGGTCTGCTGATCGCCGCGCGCGCTCTGCAGGGCGTGGCGGCGGCGCTGCTCGTGCCGAGCAGTCTCGCGCTGATCACGTCGACGTTCAGCGGCCCGGCACAGGGCCGGGCCATCGGCAGCTGGACGGCCTGGACGGGCGTCGCGTTCCTGATCGGCCCGCTGACCGGCGGGGCCCTCGTCGACACGATCGGCTGGCGCTGGGTGTTCGCCGTCGTGGTCGTGCCCGTCGTGCTGACCCTGCTGCTGATGACGCGCCTCCCCGGCGATGCGCACCGCGGCTCGGTCGCTGCTCCGCCGCGCGTGGACGCGATCGGCGCCGTGCTCGCCGCGGTCGGTCTCGCCGGCCCGGTCTTCGCGCTGATCGAGGGGCAGCGGGTCGGCTTCGGCGCCTGGTTCGTCGTCGTGCCGCTGGCCGTCGGCCTCGCCGCGCTGGTCGCCTTCGTCTGGTGGGAGCGCCGCGCCCCCGCCCCGATGATGCCGCTCTCGCTCTTCCGCACCCGCGCCTTCACGGTCGGCAACCTGGCCACCGTCGGCGTCTACTCCGCCCTGAACCTCGGCACGCTGACCATCCCGCTCGTCGTGCAGGAGCTCGCGGGGCTCTCGGCCACGCTCGCCGGGCTGGTGACGCTGCCCACCACGATCGTGTCGCTGCTGTTCTCGACCCTGTTCGGCACCCTCGCCGCCCGGCACGGCCCGCGCCCGTTCATGACCGTCGGGCCCCTGATCACGGCGGCGGGGTTCCTCTGGATGCTGCTCGTCCGCGAGCCGATCGACGTCTGGTGGCAGATCGTGCCGGGCGTCGTCCTGTTCGGATTCGGTCTCGCGGTGACGGTCGCGCCGCTCACCTCGACGGTGCTGTCGCAGATCCCGGCCGCGCAGTCGGGGATCGCCTCCGCCGTGAACAACGCGATCTCGCGGGTCTCCGGGCTGGTCGCGGTCGCGTTCCTGGGCGTCATCGCCGGAGGCGCGCTGACGGTCGACGGGTTCCATCGCGTCGTCGTCGTGGTCGCCCTGCTGCTCGGGGCGAGCGCGGTCGTCTCGTTCGTCGGTCTGCGGGGCGGGGCCCGCACCTCCTGAGGTCCGACCGGTCGACGGACGAGCCGCCCCGCGCCCGGCAGGAGGCGCGGTGTCAGACCCCGAAGCGGCGCCAGGAGGCGTCCTGCTGGGCCAGGCGACGGAGCGCGAGCAGCAGCGGCTCGACGAGCACCGTGCCGAGCACGACGTACTGCACGGCGGCGTCGACCGAGTCGACCGGGATGCCGGCGATCTCGGCCTCGGCGACCGTCGCCATGGCCTCGGCGTAGCCGTCCAGCCGGCCGTCGGGCAGATCGAAGCCGGCCGCCTCCAGCCCGGAGATCGCGACCTCGAGGGCCGCGAGGACGTCGTGCGAGCCGGGGTCGATCGTCCACCCCCAGCCGTCGACGAGGGCACGGGCGCGACCGACGTCGAGCCCGTCGACGGCGGTCGGGGTCACCGCCCCCTGGGCGACTCCGAGCATCTCGGCGACCGAGTCGTGCTCGGCGTCGAGCTGCTCGAGCACGCTGCGCGCCGTCGCGACGCTGAGGCCGCCGACGCCCACGAGGGCCCGGACGAGCCGGATGCGGCGCACGTGGTCGTCGCCGTACTGCGCCTGGGTGGCGCTCGTGCGCTCGCCCTCGGGCAGCAGACCCTCGCGCAGGTAGTACTTGATCGTGGCGACCGGCACCCCGGTCGTCTCGGCCAGCTGGGAGATGCGCACGGTTCCCCTTGACATTGGATAGCGGGACTCTCCATTATTGGAGAGCCGCACTATCCATCTAAGGAGAGACCATGACGAGAGTCAAGCCCAAGCCGAGCCGCACGACGCACGAGCACGACGGCGAGCTCGTGGTGTTCCTGATCGGCATGACCGTCAACCGCTGGTGGCGACCCGACCGCTGGCTGCCCGTCTTCGGCGCCATGACGCCGATGCTCACGGAGCTCATGCGCGACCCCGACAGCGGCCTCGCCGGCTTCCGCGTCACGATCGGCCGCGGCGGTCCGGTGCTCGTCCAGTACTGGACGTCGCTCGAGAAGCTCTACGCCTACGCGAGCTCGCCCGATCAGGCGCACCGCCCGGCCTGGACGGCCTTCAACCGTCGCGCCCGCTCGGCCCCGGGCGCCGTCGGCATCTGGCACGAGACGTTCGTGGTCGACCGCGCCGAGAGCATGTACGTCGACAGCACCGTGTCGGGTCTCGCGCAGGCGACGCGTTCGGTCCCGGTCGGTCCGCGCAGCGACACGGCACGGGCCCGCGCGGCGAGCGGTCGTACGCCGGGGTCGACGGGCCCGGCCCGCGCCTCCTGACGTGTCCCCCGACGGGGCCGCCGTCGGCGATCCGCGCAGGGGCCCGCGCGTAGCGTGACGGACGTGCCGCACTACGCCATCATCGCCCCGATCGACGCCCTCGTCGTCGGAGACCGCCACACCGTCGGGCGCCTGCCGCTGCACGCCACCGTCGTGCCGCCGTTCACCGCCCTGTCGGGGCGCCACGCGGTCGAGGAGGCCGTCGCTGGCGTCGCCGCGGGCACCCAGCCCATCCCCACGGCGATCGGCGCCACGGCCCGGTTCGGGCGCGACAGCGACACGCCCGTCGCCCTGGTCGAGCCCGAGCTGCTGACCGCGCTGCACACCAGCCTGCTCGCCGCGCTCGAGTCGATCGGCTGGGCCGCGGACGACCCCGATCGGAACGGCGCGGGGTATCGACCGCACGTCACGGCGACCCGGCAGGCGGCGTTGTCGGTCGGCGCCGTGCTCATCCTCGATCACCTCGCGGTCATCGATCTCGACCGCGACCAGGCCACGGTCGTCTCGGTGGCGGCCCTGGCCGGCGCGCCCGCCTGACCCGGAGCACTCGCCTGACCCGTCGGATCCGTCCGACCCGCCTGGTCCCGGCGAGGTCGGCCCCGCTCGGCCCCGCTCAGGCGCGCGTCAGACCCAGCAGCCGGATGACGTCGTCGACCTCTTCGGCGGGTGCGCGCCCTGCGTCGACGACCACGTGCCGCTCGTCGGCCTGCGGCGGCTCGAGCGTGGCGACCTGCGAGTCGAGCAGAGCGCTCGGCATGAAGTGCCCCTCGCGCGACGCCATGCGGTCGCCGAGCATCTCGCGGGTGCCCCGGAGGTAGACGAAGACGACGTTGTGCTCGCGCAGCACGTCGCGGTACTTGCGCTTCAGCGCCGAGCAGGTGATGACGCCCGGCACGCCCGCCATGGCGTGCTCGATGATCCACGACGACACCGTGTCGAGCCAGGGGGCCCGGTCGTCGTCGTCGAGGGGCGTGCCCGCGGCCATCTTGGCGACGTTCTCGTCGGGGTGCAGGTCGTCGCCCTCGTAGAAGTCCCAGCCGAGCTGCTCGGCCAGCATCGCGGCGAGGGTCGACTTGCCCGAGCCGGAGACGCCCATCACGACCAGCACGGGATCGGTGGCGTACGGCCCCGAGGAGGCGCGACCCGCGTTCTCGACGACGGCCATCAGACGACCCCGCCTGCCGACACGGGCGTCTCGCTGCTCGGAGTGGTGGGGGCGGCGGGTGCCGCAGCGCTGGGGGTCATGCTGTCGCGTCCTTTCGAGGACGCGTCGTCGCGACCTCGTCGTCAGGGGGATGGTGCGGGTTCGAACGGGCGGGGCCTCGCGCCGGCCACCCGTCGATCTGGCAGTCTTGAGGCGCGAGTCGATCTGATCGATGCTGATAAATCAGATTTATGGAGTCTGCCACAGGGCGACCCACCCGGCAAGGCGCCCTCGCCCCGATCCCAGGAGCTGACGATGACGCCCGGACTCCAGTCATCCCGTGAGCGCGGTCTGCACGCTCAGGTGGTCGACGTCCTCGGTCAGGAGATCGTCGACGGTCGACTCGGTCCGGGGTCCATCGTGAACCTCGACGAGCTCGCCGTCCGATTCTCGGTCTCCCGCTCGGTGCTGCGCGAGTCGCTCCGGGTGCTGCAGTCGCTCGGCATGGTCGAGCCGCGCCAGCGGGTCGGCACCCAGGTGCTCCCCCGCGCCTCGTGGGATCTGATGAGCCCGCAGATCATCGTGTGGCGCGGCCGCGGGCCCGAGTACCACACGCAGATGCGCGAGCTGCTCGAGCTGCGACTCGGCCTCGAACCGGTGGCCGCCCGCCTCAGCGCGGGGCGGCTCGACCCCCTGCAGGCGGCGCTCGTCCGCCAGGCGGCCAGCGCGATGGTCGAAGCCGGCGTCGAGGGCGACGGGCGGAAGTACCTCGAGGCCGACATCGCGTTCCATTCGGCGATCCTGCACGGCTCGGGCAACGCCGTCATCGGCCACTTCGCCACGACGGTCGAAGCGCTGCTGCGTACCCGCACCGAGGAGCGACGCTTCACCATCACCGAGTACACCCCCGCCAGCGCCGCCCGGCACCACGCCCTGGCGGACGCCCTCGCCGACGGCGACGCCGACGGGGCCTTCGCCGCCGCGCAGGCGCTGATCACGGCCACCGTGGCCGAGTTCGACGACGAGCGCGAAGCGGCCCCTGGCCTCTGAGACGACGCGCCGGAGGGGTCAGTCGATCACCTGCACGTCGGTGAAGGCGCCCTCCTCGACCAGCTGCGCCGCGCCTCCTGCGGGGGCGATGCTCCACAGCCCGGGGGTGGCACCGCTGGCGAGCCCGACGAAGAGGACCCCGTCGGCGTCGGCCGCGATGCTGCCGGGTCGCGTCTGGCTCTGCAGGGCGAGACCGGTGGCGGGCACCACCGTGCGGACGCCGCTCGGCGAGGTGACGGCGACGTCCTTCGTGGCGAGGTCGGCCGTGCACGGCGGGCGATTCGCGCCCTGCGGCAAGCAGAACGTCGTCGCCTGCAGCGAGTAGAACGAGCCGTTCAGACCGTAACCGCCCGCGGCGTAGATGGTGCGGTCGGTGAGCGACGGGCTGCCGCCCGAGGTGCCGGAGCCGTCGTCCGTCGACCAGAACTGGAGACCCACGGCGCCGCCGCTGTTGGCCTCGAAGTAGTTCGTGCGACCGGCGCCGGCGACGAGGTCGGCGAGACGGGTGGTGCCCTGCGAGAAGGTGCTCTCGACCGGGGCGCCGCCGCCGGCCGGGTAGGTGCGCAGCACGCTGGTGTACAGCACGACGACGTCGCCGTTCGCCCGCACGGTCAGCTGCAGGGGCGCCGAGGGGAACGACTCGGCGACCGTGCGGCGGGTGCCGTCGACGCCGAACTCGACGAGCGCGCCCGAGGCGGTGAGCAGGTACGCGACGCCCTTCGGCGACACATGCAGCTCGTCGGAACCCGCCAGCCCGGTGGCCAGGGTGACCGGGGCCGCCCGGGTGGAGGGGTACCGGACGAGAGTGCCGGCCGTCGAGTCGAGCACCGTGACGTCGCCGTTCGCGGCCACGTCGTAGCCGCCGGGTGCGGCCGGCGCCGCAGCGACGTCGAGGGGCGACGAGTCGACGGTCGGGAACACCACGATGCGTCCGTTCGTCACGGCGAAGACGGCGGTCCCCTCGTCCACGGGGGTGACGGGCGCGGTCGCGGGCGTGAACGACACCGCGGCGGCGACGCTCGAGACCGACGCGTTCCGCGCCCTGACCTCGAGACGCGCGCGGCTGCCGGGGGTCAGCCCGGTGATGCGAGCGGTCCGCACCGTCGGGCCGACCCGGATCGTCCGTCCGACGGCATGCCCGCCGACCGAGACGAGGGTGACCGAGTAGCCCGCGAGGGCCGGCGAGCCGGACGACGCCGGGGCCTTCCAGCCCACGTCGACGGAGGTCGCCCCGACCGCGGTGGCCGTGACCGACCGCGGGGCGGAGGGGGCCCTGACGACGGCCTTCTTCTTCGGGCCGGTCGCGGTCTTCGGGCCGGTCGCGGTCTTCGGGCCGGTCGCGGTCTTCGCCGCGGTCGCGGTCTTCGGGCCGGTCGAGCCCTTCGTGCTGCTGGTGCTGCTCGTGCTGCTGGTGCTGTTCGTGCCCGAGGGGGCTGCGACGGCCGGGGCCGCCACCCCCAGAGACAGGATCGCTGCCACGGCGACGATGCCGGCGAATCGGTTCATGGGGGTGTTCTCCTGACGGGTGGCGGGTTCGGGTTCCGCCAGAGGCGACGATATCGCCCGCGGAGCCGATCCCCCAAGAAGGGGACCGGGTGACTCCCGCCCACCCGCGGATGACTCTCGGCCGGCCCGACACGTCCCGTTCACCCCGTGGACGCCTCGGCAGGGCAGCATGCCCGCATGATCGCGATGAGCGCCCGTGTGACGCCGACCACCGGCAGCGACTCCGTGCGCCTGCTCGAGCGCAGCCTCCGCAGCCACTACGAGAGCCTCCCGATCGCCGCGCACCAGTACCTCGTGCGCTTCTCCGACGGCCCCGTGCTCGTGACCGACGAGGTCGGCTCGCTGCGGCTCGACGTCGTCGTGGCCGACGAGCGATCGGCGCGTCACTTCGAGGACTCCCTCCGCTCCGAGCTCGCCATCCGCACGCTCGACGACTCGCTCGCCGTCAGCTGGTCCCGCGACGCGCACGCACCGCTGCCCCTCCGCTGAGCCCGTCGCGGCGTCGTCGCCCGGCGCGCCTTGACCCCGCCGAGGAGGCGCGGGTCAGCCCTCCGCCGCGGCGATCAGCTTCGACATGGTCCGGTGCAGCACCACCAGCTCGTCGCGCTCGACCCCGAGGCGCTCCATCATCCGCGCCGGGATCGACTCGGCCTCGGCCCGGAGGGCGGCACCGGCGGGGGTGAGTGCGATGGCGAGCGTGCGCTCGTCCGCCGACCCGCGCCTCCTCGTCACGAGCCCCTGCGCCTCGAGCCGCTTGACCAGCGGCGAGAGCGTGCCGGGGTCGAGACGCAGCGCCGTCGCCAGGTCTTTGAGGGCGAGCGCGGGGCCCTGCCAGAGGGCGAGCATCACGAGGTACTGGGGGTGCGTCAGCCCGAGCGGCTCGAGCACCGGGCGGTAGGCGGCGACGACGCTGCGGGACGCGACGGAGAGCGCGAAGCAGATCTGACTCTCGAGGGCGAGCGGGTCGACCTCCGGACGCTGGGCCGCGGGCGAGCCGGTCGGCACCGCCTGAGCGATGGGCGTGGTCACCGCTCGGCCTGCGGTGCCGGGCAGTGCAGCATCGTCCGCACACCGGAGCGGTCGACGACGTGCTCGTCCATCGGGTGGCCGCAGAGCGGGCAGGCTCCCCCGTGGACGGGCGGCACGAGGGGCGCCTCGTTCTTGAGCCCGAGCTGCGCCCCGCCGATGTACGGACGCAGACGCCGGTTGAGCCCCTCGATCAGGTCGCCGAAGCGGCTGCCGTGCTCGTAGCTGCGGGGTTCGCGGTCATCTCGTCTCGGGCTCACGATCAGTTAGTGTACCAATGATTCGCACACCAAGCGATGTCCTGACGCACGAGCGGCCCGCCGCACGGATGCGACGGGCCGCCCTGTGGTGCCGATGGGTCGGACTACGGCGTCATGCCCCGACCTTGAGACAGCAGCTGGTGCGCCTGCGTCGCGAGCTCGCCGCGCACGAGCACCTCGTAGCTGCCGGCCTCCATGGTCTTGGTCGACGCGAAGTCGCGACGTCCCCGCAGGGCCGCATGCCCGACGAAGCCCCAGAGGGCACCCCAGAGGGCGCCGCCGCCCACGGCGATCAGCAGGATGCCGATGAAGGCGACGTTCGTGGCGAAGAGACCGAAGAGGAGACCGAGGAAGAGCCCGAACCAGGCACCTCCCCCGGCGCCGCGTGCGGCGGCCCCTCCCTTGGTGAGACGACCGGAGACGTTCTCGACGGTGCGGATGTCGTGACCCACGATGGAGACGCTCTCGACCGGGAACCCCTGGTCCGAGAGCAGATCGACCGCGGACTGCGCGTCTTCGTAGCGGGAGAACGTCGCGAGCGTCTGCGGGTGACCGGCGCCGGCGAACGCCCCGGTGCCGCGCGGGCCCGGGGTGCCCTCGGTGGTCGTCGGCCGCCCGGCGACGGGAGCTGCAGCAGGGCCCGCAGGGGCGGATGAACCGGGCACCTGGGCCTGACCGGGCTGCGGCGTCGTCGGAGTCTGCCCGGGCTGCGGCTCGGAACCGGCCGCGGGCGTCGGCGCGTACTCGCCGTAGGCCGGTCGCGGACGGGAGTCGGGGGCGGGCGCAGTCACCTCGGGTCGCGCCTGGGGGTCCGGCTCGTGGGAGGCGGGGGTCGCGTGCTGTTCGGGTGTGCTGCCGGTGCCGGGCTGGTCGTTGCTCATGCATCAGTTCTACCGTCGCGCCCTGAGGCGTGGAGCGGATATGCAGAGCGCTCCCAGAAAGAGATCGGGGGCGACGCCGGCTGCGCAATGGTGACGCCGTGGTGAAACGACGAAAGGCACCCGCTGAGCGGATGCCTTTCGGTGTTGGTGGATCTGAGGGGACTCGAACCCCTGACCCCCTGCATGCCATGCAGGTGCGCTACCAGCTGCGCCACAGACCCATGTTCAGTTGTCTTGCTTGTCGTGCCCCTTGCGAAGCAACTCGTCAACCCTACTACAGAAATCGAGCGGTGCTGAACACGGCCCTTCTCGACCATCGCCCCGCGCCTCCTCCGCGCGCTCCGCCCGTCGCGGATTCGGCCCGCGACATGCGAGAGGTGAACGACACGCCGCGATGCGGTGTCTCGTTCACCTCGCGGTGTTCGACAGGACGGGGCGGGTCACGCCTCGTTCTGAGCGGGCTCGGGCAGCTCGATCGGGATCGTGGGGCAGTCGCTCCACAGACGCTCGAGCGAGTAGTACTGACGGTCTTCGTCGTGGAACACGTGCGCGACGATGTCGCCGAAGTCGAGGAGGATCCACCGGCCTTCGGCGCGACCCTCGCGACGGAGCGTCTTGACGCCGGCCTCGAGCATCTTGTCTTCGATCTCGCCGGCGATCGCGACGACGTTGCGCTCGCTTCGACCGGAGGCCAGCAGGAAGATGTCGGTCAGCGGCAGCGGCTCGGAGACGTCGAGCGCGACGAGGTCGTCGGCCTGCTTGTCGTCGGCGGCGCGGGCCGCGATCTGCAGGAGCTCGATGGCGCGAGGAGTGGCTGTCACGGATGCCTTACGTGTCGGTGGTGCGGAGGATGACGAGGGTCACTGACCCAGGATGCCCGTCGCGAAACCCGCGACGACCACACCGATGATACCTGCTCCGATGATGCCCCCGCCGATGCCGAGGAACAACGGCAGTCGACTCGACTTCGGCTGCGACGCCGCGAGCACGACGGCCCGGGTCGAGGTGTGGGTGCTGATGGCCCGACTGGCCCGCACGGGAACGGCGTCGGTCTCGGCGTTCTCGGCGTCGCCCTGCTCGAGGAGGCGGTCGATGTCGGCGTTGTCGACACGGGCCTGCGACCCCGTCGCGCCGAGGCTCCGCGGCAGGTCGATCGACCCGGTGATGATGATCTCGCCGGTGGCGTTGAGCGCCCCGGTGACGTCGGCGATCTGCTGATCGGTGAGGATCAGCGCGTTCGTCTGCCCGGTGTGCGTGCCGAGCGCGCGACCGGGAGCCGTCTCGTCGTCGGGCGCCGCGCTCTGACTCGTCCAGTGGCCGACGGGCGGCACGAGGCCGTTCGACTCGGGCGCCGACGCGGGGACGGTCGGGACGATCGGGCGCACAGCGGCAGGAGCCGCCGGCGCGGAGTCGTCGCGCCGTTCGAACGACGCGGGTCGCAGCGCGGGGGTCTGCCCCGAGGAGGCGCGGGTCGAGTCGTCGGCATCGCCGTCGATCGCCCCGTCGACGGGCCCCGACGGGTTCTGACCGGCGGGCGTGGGGAGCGGGGACGAATCGGCGACGGAGGAGTCGTGGTCGCCACCGACACCCGATGCGCCACCCGGCGCGATGAACTCGTCGACGGTGCTGAGCGCCTCGGAGAGCGGTCGGCGCGGCTCGGGCCCGGGAGCCTGGAGCGGCACGGGCTCGGCGGACCGGCCCGACTGCGACTCGCGGAGCGCCCGCAGCTCGCGGCGTGTGAGTCCACGCTCGGGCGACGAGACGGAGCCGGGGGCCGGGACGGAGGCCGGCGCCTGGTCGGCTGACGACACGGGGTCGGGGGCCGACGCCGGCGCGACTGCGGGCTCGGGAGCCGAGTCCGGGCTGGCCGGGCTGGGAGCCGACGCGGGCTCAGGAGCCGAGGCGGGCGCCGCCGGACTCGGAGCCGACGAGCGCTCGGGAGCCGAGGCGGGCGTCGGCATCGACGCCGGAGCGGCGGTCGGAGACGACGACGGGGCGCCGACGGGGACGGCGCCGGTGATCGCCTGGCCCGCCTCGCGCGCACGCTCGAGGTCTCGAACCTGCCGTCGGGTGAGAGGCGGCTGGCCGTCGGACGAACTCATGCAACGCTCCGATACAGGTGGTGCTTGGAGATGTACTGGACGACCCCGTCGGGGACCAGGTACCAGACCGGGGAGTCTCGGGCGACCCGAGCGCGGCAGTCGGTCGACGAGATGGCCAGCGCGGGGACTTCGAGCAAGCTTACGTCGCTCTCGGGCAATCCGGAAACGGTGAGGTCGTGACCCGGCCGGGAGACCGCGACGAAGTGCGCGAGGTCCCAGAGCTCCTGGACGTCCTTCCAGTCGAGGATCTGCGCCACGGCGTCGGCGCCCGTGATGAAGAAGAGCTGCGCGTCGGGTCTTTGGGCCCGGACGTCGCGCAGGGTGTCGATCGTGTAGGTGGGCCCCTGCCGGTCGATGTCGAGCCGGCTGACGGTGAACATCGGGTTCGACGCGGTCGCGATCACCGTCATGAGGTACCGGTGCTCGCCGTCGGTGACACCCGTCTTCATGTAGGGCTGACCCGTGGGGACGAACAGCACCTCGTCGAGGTCGAACGACGACGCCACCTCGCTGGCGGCGACGAGGTGGCCGTGGTGGATGGGGTCGAACGTGCCACCCATGATGCCGACGCGGGGTCGACGGACCGACTCGGTCGCGCCTCCGTCCGACGACTCGTCACCGGTCGACGTCGCGCCCGACGACGACATCGGGCTGTCCGCCGCGACCATGGTGTCCGTCTCTCGCGTCAGTGCGATTCGGGGTGGCCGTATTCGTCGATGGGCCCGGCCTTGTGCTCCTGCGTCTTCGCCTTGCGGGGGCTTCGGTTCGCGACGTCGCGGTAGCTCCACACGACGTAGCCGAGGAACAGGAAGAAGACGCCGAACACCAGCGAGATCACGACCGGGGGCGCCAGCAGGGGCGCGAGTTCTTCGTGGGCCGCGGCGAGCAGTGTGACGTCGAGCATGGGTACTCCGTTTCGAGAGGACGATCCGGGACAGTCTAGCCGCGCACCTGGCCGCTGCCGCGCACGATCCATTTGGTGCTCGTCAGCTCGCCGAGTCCCATCGGCCCTCGGGCGTGCAGCTTCTGGGTCGAGATGCCCACCTCGGCGCCGAAGCCGAACTCGCCGCCGTCGGTGAACCGCGTCGAGGCGTTGACCATCACCACCGCGCTGTCGACCTCGGCCAGGAACCTCTCGGCGTTGGCGTGGTCGTTGGTGACGATGCTCTCGGTGTGACGCGTCGACCAGCGGTCGATGTGCGCCATGGCCGCGTCGAGGTCCGCGACGACGGCGACGGCGAGGTCGAGGCTCATGTACTCGGCCGCCCAGTCGTCGTCCGTCGCGGGCACGACGCCCGCGACGAGCCCCTGGGTCCGCTCGTCGCCGTGCACGGTGACGCCGGCCTCGTGCAGGGCGGCGACGATCGACGGCAGCAGCCGTTCGGCGGCGGACTCGTGCACGAGCAGGGTCTCGAGGGCGTTGCAGACGCTCGGCCGGCTCGTCTTGGCGTCGAGCACGATGTCGATGCTCATGGCGGCGTCGGCCGTCTCGTCGAGGAACACGTGCACCACACCGGCCCCGGTCTCGATGACGGGCACCGTCGAGCGTTCGACCACCGTGCTGATCAGCTGCGCGCTCCCCCGCGGGACGAGCACGTCGACCAGGCCGCGCGCCGTCATCAGCCAGCCGGCGCCGTCGCGTCCGAACTCGTCGACGGTGACGACCGAGTCGGCGGGGAGTCCCGACCCGACCAGCGCCTCCTGCACGATCTCGACGAGGGCCGCGTTCGTGTGCAGCGCCGCACTGCCGCCCCGGAGGACCGCCGCGTTGCCGCTCTTCAGCGCGAGGGCGGCGATGTCGACGGTGACGTTCGGCCGGGCCTCGTAGATGGCGCCGACGACCCCGAACGGGACGCGGACCTGATCGAGGCGGAGGCCGTTCGGCAGCACGCGCCCGCGCACGGTCTCGCCGATCGGGTCGACGAGGGTCGCGACGAGCTCGGTGGCCGCGGCGAGTGCCGCCAGCCGGTCGCCGTCGAGGCGGAGACGATCACGCAGCGACTCCGACAGACCGGCCTCGGCGGCCGCCTCGAGGTCGAGGGCGTTCGCGGCGACGATGCGAGGCTCGGCGGTCACGAGTGCACGGGCGATGGCCCGGAGGGCCGCGTTCTTCGCGTCGGCCGTCGCCGTGGCCAGCACGCCGGACGCGGACCGGGCCGCGGTCAGCTTGTCGACGAACGCGGGGGCGACGACTTCGGAGGGCGACATGCCCCTGATCTTACGGTCGCGCAGCCTCGAAGAACGTGCCGACGTCGTCGCCCGACAGCGCCCGCGAGACGTTCGCCGTCGAGGTCACGAGCACCGGGGTGCCCGCCTCGGCGGCGTAGCGCGCGGCGGCCACCTTGGTGCCCGCCCCGCCCGTGCCGACGCCCGCGGCGCCGACGTCTCCGAAGGTCACGCCGGTCAGCTGATCGCCGAAGGGCACGTCGGTGATCTTGACCGCTCCGGGCTCGTGCGGCGGTCGGGTGTAGAGGGCGTCGACGTCGCTCAGCAGCACGAGGGCGTCGGCGGCGATCAGCTTCGAGACGAGGGCCGCGAGGCGGTCGTTGTCGCCGAAGCGGATCTCCTGGGTGGCGACGGTGTCGTTCTCGTTGACGATCGGCAGGATGCGAAGGTCGAGCAGGCGCGACATCGCCCTCTGGGCGTTGCTCCGGTGGGTCGGGTTCTGGATGTCGCCGGCCGTCAGCAGCACCTGTCCGGCGACGATCGAGTACCGCCGGAGGCTCTGCTGGTAGCGGTAGATCAAGACGTTCTGCCCGACGGCGGCCGCGGCCTGCTGGGTCGCGAGATCGGTCGGTCGCGAGTCGAGCCGCAGATGCGGCATGCCCGTGGCGATCGCCCCCGACGAGACGAGCACGATCTCCGCGCCCCGCCCGTAGGCGGCCGCGAGGGCGTCGACGAGCGGCTCGATCTGACCGGCGTTGTCGCCGCTGATCGACGACGAGCCGACCTTGACGACGATGCGCCGAGCCGACGCGATGCCGGCCCGGTCGGTCACCCGGGGGCCCTCACGGCGGTCCGCCGACGACGCCGTGTCGCTCATGCCTTGTCGTCGCCCTCTTTCACGAGGAAGCCCTCGTCGTCCGTCCAGATGCCCGACGCGCGCTCGCGCTGCAGCTCGGCGCGGGCCTCGGCCTTGGCGTCCATCCGCTCGAAGTACTCCTCGCGGCGCTGGTTGCGCGTCGGGCGGTCGTTCTTGATCAGACGCGGGTCGGTGCCGCGCGCGCTGGTCATCAGCTCGGCGGTCGACGTGAGGGTCGGCTCCCAGTCGAAGACGATGCCGCCCTCGGGCCCGATGACGACCGTCGAACCGGCCTGAGCGCCGGCCTTGAACAGGGCGTCTTCTACGCCGATCGTGTTGAGCCGGTCGGCCAGGTAGCCGACGGCCTCCTCGTTGTTGAAGTCGGTCTGCACCACCCAGCGCTGCGGCTTCTCGCCCAGGATGCGGTAGACGTTGCCGTACGTGCCGCCCTCGACCCGGATGACGAACGGCTTCTCGTTGACGGCGCGCGGTCGCATGACGAGCCGAGGAGGCGCGGGTCGGGCGGCGATCTCGGCCCGGCTGGTCTCGACCACCTCGGCCAGCGCGAACGAGAGGTTGCGGAGACCCTCGTGGCTCACCGCCGAGATCTCGAAGACCTTGTAGCCGCGCGCCTCGAGCTCGGGCGTGACGAAGTCGGCGAGCTCGCGGCCGTCGGGGACGTCGACCTTGTTGAGTGCGATCAGCTGCGGGCGCTCGAGCAGGGGCAGCTGCCCCTCGGGCACCGGGTACGCCTCGAGCTCGCCGAGGATGATCTCGAGGTCGGTCAGCGGGTCGCGGCCGGGGTCGAGGGTGGCGCAGTCGAGCACGTGCAGCAGGGCCGAGCAGCGCTCGACGTGACGGAGGAACTCGAGACCGAGCCCCTTGCCCTCGCTCGCGCCCTCGATGAGACCGGGGACGTCGGCGACGGTGTAGCGCGTCTCGCCCGACTCGACCACGCCGAGGTTCGGGTGCAGCGTCGTGAACGGGTAGTCGGCGATCTTGGGCTTCGCCGCCGAGAGCGCGGCCACGAGGCTCGACTTGCCGGCCGACGGGTAGCCCACCAGCGCGATGTCGGCCACGACCTTGAGCTCGAGCAGCACGTCGCCCTGCCAGCCGGGCGTGCCGAGCAGCGCGAAGCCGGGGGCCTTGCGCTTGGTCGACGACAGCGCCGCGTTGCCGAGGCCGCCGATGCCGCCCTGCGCGGCGACGAAGCGCATGCCGGGCTCGACCATGTCGATCAGCTCGGTGCCGTCTTCGGACTTGACCACCGTTCCGACCGGCACGGTCAGCTCGAGCAGCTCGCCGTTCGTGCCGCTTCGGTGGTCGCCCATGCCGAAGCCGCCGTTCTCGCTCGAACGGTGCGGCGCGCGGTGGAAGCCGAGCAGCGTCGTGACGCCGGTGTCGCTGACCAGCACGATGTCGCCGCCGTGCCCGCCGTTGCCGCCGTCGGGGCCGGCGAGGGGTTTGAACTTCTCGCGCTTGACGGAGACGCAGCCGTTGCCGCCGTTGCCGGCGCGGAGGTGCAGGGTGACGTGGTCGACGAATGTGGCCATGGGTGTGCAGTCATTTCGGTTCTCGGGGGCCGGGGATGGACTCCCGGGTCGAACACGTATGGGCGAGCAACGCTCGCCCATACGGTGTGTCGCAGCTGGTGCCGCGCCTCGCGGAGGAGGCTCAGGCGCCGGCGACGATGTTGACGACCTTGCGGCCGCCCTTGTTGCCGAACTCGACGGAGCCGGGTGCGAGGGCGAAGAGGGTGTCGTCGCCGCCGCGGCCGACGTTGGCGCCGGGGTGGAAGTGGGTGCCGCGCTGGCGGACGATGATCTCGCCGGCGAGGACGACCTGGCCGCCGAAGCGCTTGACGCCGAGGCGCTGGGCGTTCGAGTCGCGGCCGTTACGGGTGGACGATGCGCCCTTTTTGTGTGCCATGTGCTGTCAGCTCCTGATCTTCTACAGTGCTACTTGGTCGTGATCGAGGTGATCTTGACGCGGGTGAGGTCGGCACGGAAGCCCATGCGACGCTTGTACCCGGTCTTGTTCTTGTAGTTCTGGATGACGATCTTCGGGCCGCGGAGGTCGTTCAGGACCTCGCCCTCGACAGTCACCTTGCCCAGGTCGTCGCCCGAGAGGATCGTGTCGCCGTCGACGTGCAGGACGGGGACGAACGAGACGGTGTCTGCGGTGGAGGCCTTGAGGCGGTCGACGGTCAGAATCGTTCCGACCTCGACCTTCTCCTGACGGCCACCGGCGCGCACGATTGCGAAAGCCATGGGAACTCCAAAGTGAGGGGGGTGTGACGCCCGGACTGCCGAGCGACGTCGTGGTGCCACGAGGGCAACTTGGATAGTCTTTCACAAATGTCACGACCGATCAAACTTCGCCGGCCGCCCCAGTTCACCGCCGAGATCGTCGACGACGCCCGAGAGCGCCTCGTCGACCTGCTGGAGGACCTGCGACGCATCACGACCGAGCACGCCGACGACATCGAGGTGTGGGGCTCCGCCGTCACCACGGCCGGCTGGGAGATCGCGAGCCTGGGCCAGTGGCTGGGGCTCGAGGGCGAGGCCGTGCTGCTGCTGGGCGGCGCCTCGTATCCCGAGATCGCCGAGCATCAGGGCACCAGCCCGTCCGCCGTGTACGCCCGGGTGGGGCGCTCGCTGACGCTGGCGCCCTACGCGCAGGCGTCAGGCTCCGACGGGGCGTCGAGTCGCGTGTCGGCCGAGGGCGTCGACCTCGCGAGGGCGGAGTACCTGCAGGAGGCGCACGGGAGCGGTTCGGACTCGCCCGGTCCCGAGGGGGTCGGTGCGGGCGACTCGCTGGCCGACCGCATCCCCGAGATGCTGCGGGCGGGCGAGCTCCGCACGACGGAGATCGCGGCGGCGCTGCCCGACTACCGGCGGAGCAGCGTGCTCTCCACGCTCAGCGTGCTGACCAGGCAGGGTCGAGTCGAACGCGTGGGTCACGGCGTCTACGCTCTGCCCCGCCCGACCACCCCGTAGACGGGAGCGCCGGCGGCCGGTGGTCGCCACCCCGCCGCCGGCGCCCCCGGTGGATCAATGAGCGGCGTCGTAGGCCTCGCGGACCGAACCCGAGACGCGGCCGCGATCGGACACCTCGTGGCCGTTCGCGCGCGCCCACTCGCGGATCGCCTGCAGCTCCGCCGGGTTCGACTTGCCGGCGGGGCCCCGGCTCGGGGTCTGCTTCCGCCCCGTCCGGCGGCCGGCGGAGACGAACGGCGAGAGCGCGGAGGTGAGCTCGTCGACATGCGAGTCGTGCAGATCGATCTCGTACGTGGCGCCGTCGAGGGAGAAGGTCAGAGTGCGGCCCTCGCCATCGGCGATGGGCGAGCCGTCGAGATCGTCGACGAGTTGGATAAAGGTCTTCTGGGCCACGGGAATCCTTTGTTCGGCGATTAGACAAATCACAGAGGCGACTTATCGGATTCACTATGGCTTATTTCCGCGCTAATCGCACCTGGAGCTTTTCTCACGAATCCACTGAACAATGACGTATTCGACGAGCCGTTCGCTTTATCAGGGGCGATGGGATATCCGCATATGTCCTTCCGAGAGGGTGCGATCTCTCCGGTTCACCAGTCGTGCACCGTGCCATCGGCCAGCCGGTTGTACGGCAGATAGGCCTTCTCGTACGGATACCGGCCGGCCTCGTCGACGTCGAGCTCGACTCCGATGCCGGGTCGATCACCCGGGTGCAGCATGCCGTCGACGAAGGTGAATCCCTGGTCGAAGACCAGATCGGTGCGCGCACCGTGCTTCATGTACTCCTGGATCCCGAAATTGTGGATCGAGAGACCGAGGTGCATCGCGGCGGCCATCCCGACGGGCGAGATGTCCGTCGGGCCGTGCATGCCCGACTTGATCTGGTATTGCGCCGCATATTCGAGAACCCGTTTGAGATGCGTGATGCCGCCGGTGTGGGTCACGGCGCTCCGCACGTAGTCGATCAGCTGCTCGCGGACGATCTGCTGGTAGTCCCACACGGTGTTGAAGATCTCGCCGATCGCCAGAGGCGTCGTCGTGTGCTGGCGGACGAGGCGGAGGGCCTCGGGGTTCTCGGCCGGGGTGACGTCTTCGAGCCAGAAGAGGTCGTACGGCTCGAGGCTCTTTCCGAGGGAGGCCGCCTGGATCGGCGTCATGCGGTGGTGCCCGTCGTGCAGGAGGGGGATCTCGGGGCCGAACTCGTTGCGGACCGCCTCGAAGACGGTGGGGACGTGACGCAGATACGAGCGGGTGTCCCAGTCCTCCTCGTTCGGCAGCGCACCCCGTTGAGCGGGCTCGTGGTCGTAGCGGACGCCGGTGTTGGCGTCGAAGGTCGCGTTGGACGCGATGCCGTAGATCGACTTCAGCCCGGGCACTCCGGTCTGCACCCGGATCGCCTTGTACCCCTGCTCCTGGTGATCCCGGATGCTGTCGAAGAGCTCCTCGAGGTCCTTGCCGGAGGCGTGCCCGTAGGTCAGCAGCCCTGTCCGGGAGGCGCCGCCGAGCAGCTGGTAGAGCGGCATGCCGGCGGTCTTCGCCTTGATGTCCCAGAGGGCGACGTCGACGGCGGCGATCGCCGCCATCGTCACCGGCCCCCGGCGCCAGTACGCGCTGCGGTACAGGAACTGCCAGGTGTCCTCGATGCGGGCGGGGTCCCGTCCGACGAGGAGGGGGACGACGTGCTCGGTGAGATACGCGACGACGGCGAGCTCCCGGCCGTTCAGCGTGGCGTCGCCGAGTCCGGTGATCCCCTCGTCGGTCGTCAGCTTCAGTGTCACGAAGTTGCGATCGGGGCTCGTGACGATCACATCGGCGCTGTCGATTCTCATTCCGTCTCCTTCGACCGAATCCGTGCTCGGGCGAGGGCCCGGGCACGGACCAGCTTAGGGAGACGACTCCGGGAGGGGCGGGCGGCAGCCGACCCGCGCCTCCTCGGCTCGGCAGGAGGCGCGGGTCAGCGCGCGCAGTCGATGCAGAGTCGAGCGGTCGGCCGGGCGTCGAGCCGGGCGTCCCCGATGCGCGCCGAGCAGCGCTCGCAGCGGCCGAAGGTCCCCGCGGCGAGGCGCTCGAGAGCGGAGCGCGCGTCGTCCGCCCGGTCGAGCGCCGACCGGCGGATGGCGTCGAGCTGCGACCTCTCGTAGGCGATCGTCGAGCCCTCTGGGTCGTGCTCGTCGTCAACGTTCGCCGACTCGCGGGCCTCGGCCACCGCCTCCATGTCGCTGCGGAGGCGCTCGGCGAGCGAGAGGGCATCGTCGCGGATGCCCTCGAGGCGGGCGACGGGCCCGATCACGAGACGACGAGCGGGGGCACCTCTTCGCCCGCACGGGGCGGCGCCGGGGGAGTGCCGTCGCCGAAGGGCCGTCCGCCGAGCTGCTCGCGACCGTGCGCGGTCAGCCAGCCCGACGGGTCGGGCCCGGCGGGGACGATGCCGGTCGGATTGATGTCGCTGTGCACGATGTAGTAGTGCTTCTTGATCTGGTCGAAGTCGATCGTGTCGCCGAATCCGGGGGTCTGGAACAGATCGCGGGCGTAGGCCCAGAGCACGGGCATCTCGGTGAGCTTGTTCCGATTGCACTTGAAGTGGCCGTGGTAGACCGCGTCGAAGCGGGCCAGGGTCGTGAAGAGGCGGATGTCGGCCTCGGTGATCGTGTCGCCGACCAGGAACCGCTGATCGGTCAGTCGCTCGGACAGCCAGTCGAGTCGCTCGAAGAGGGTGCGGTAGGCGCGCTCGTAGCTCTTCTGCGACCCGGCGAAACCGGCACGGTAGACGCCGTTGTTCACGTCGCGGAAGACCACGGCGTTCACCTCGTCGATCTCGGCGCGCAGGTGCTCGGGGTAGAGGTCGGGTGCGCCGTCGCGGTGGAGGTCCGTCCACTCGGTGGCGAAGTCGAGGGTGATCTGCGGGAAGTCGTTCGTCACGACCTTGCCGCTCGGCACGTCGACGATCGCCGGCACCGTGATGCCGCGCGGGTAGTCGGGCGTGCGGGCGAAGAAGGCCTCTTGGAGGCGCTCGATGCCGAGGACGGGGTCGCGCCCGTCGGGGTCCAGATCGAAGGTCCAGCTGCGGGCGTCGTGCGTCGGGCCGGGCAGTCCCAGCGAGATCGCGTCTTCGAGGCCGAGCAGTCGGCGTGAGATGACGCTGCGGTTCGCCCAGGGGCAGGCCCGCGCCGCGACGAGGCGGTAACGGCCCGACTCGACGGGCCAGCCGTCGGCGGCGTCGCGCGTGATGCGGTCCTCGATGTAGTTGGTGTCGCGGGTGTACTCCTGGCCGGGCTCGACGTAGGTGCCCTTCGCGTGCTGCTCGCTCATGCCGCCACCCTACGCACGCCCGGTCGGCAACTCCTGTCCGGTGTCACGCCGGGCCGCGACACGCCGACGTCCGGTGCGGCCGGGCGGCAGGGAGGAGGAGTTGCCGACGCGCGGGTCAGGCGCCGACGTCGACGGCGTCGAGACCGGCGGCCGAGGAGGCGCGGGTCGCGCTCCACTCCCGCCACATCGTCTTGAGATCCCAGGCGTCGTCGGCCTCGAGCGAGATCCCCCGCTCGCCGGTGCGACGGGTGCGGCCCTGGATCAGCATGAGCTGCGTGCCGAACAGGAGGGAGCCGGCGCGCTGCTGCGCCTCGTCGAAGAACGTCGAGTCGGAGACGCCGCTGCCGTCGTCGAGGCTGATGAACACGACGCGCCGACCGCTGCGCATCGGCGGGGTCTGGGTGGCGATGCGGATGCCGGCCACGAGGACGGTCGTGCCGTTCCAGTGGTCGCGCAGGTCGGCGGCCCGGACGACGCCGAGGTCGTCGAGCATCGGACGGTAGCTCTCGATGACGTGCTCGCTGACCTCCATCGACAGGATGTCGAGCTCGTCGCTCACCCGGTCGCGGACTCCGACGTCGGGGGTGCCGGTGGGCACGGTGTCGGAGTCGTCGACGACGAAGTCGAGCTGGTTCTCGACGTCGGCCGCCCGGGGCCGTGACGACCTGCCGGTCAGCGCGCGCACCCTGGCCAGGACATCGCCCCTCGTCCGCCCCGGGCCGGCGAGCGAGTCGAGCGCCCCGACCTGGGCGAGTCGCTCGAACAACGACCGCGACGGTGTCGCCCGCTGCCAGAAGTCGGTGATCGATTCGTACGGGCGACCCACGACGACCCGGGCGAGCTCGGCGTCGCTGATGCCGTGCACGTCGACGAGCGACAGCCGGATGCCGAGGTCGCCGGTGCGAGTCGGCGCGATCGGGGTGGCGGGTGCGCGCAGCCGTTCGACGCGGTAGACGTCGGTCGAGGCGTTGACGTCGAGCGGCAGCACCGGGATGCCCATCCGCCGCGCCTCGGTCAGGAGCAGCCGCTTCGGGTACATGCCGGGATCGTGGGTCAGGATGCCGGCGAGGAACTCGGCCGGGTAGTGCGTCTTCAGCCATGCGCTCTGGTACGTGGGCAGGGCGAAGGCGGCACCGTGCGCCTTGCAGAAGCCGAACGATCCGAAGCCCTTCAGCACGGCCCAGATGCGGTCGACGTCGGCGTCGTCGTAGCGGCGCAGCCCGGTCTCGGGGGCGACGTTGGCCCGGGTGCGGGCGCGGAACGTCGCCTCGAGGGCGTCGTCGTCGCCCTTGCCCATGTGACGTCGGATCTCGTCGGCCTCGGCGAGGCTCACCTGCATCGTCGCCTCGAGGATCCGCAGGACGTGCTCGTGGTAGATCACGACGCCGTAGCTGTCGTCGAGGAACCCCGCGAAGCTCGGGTGGATGTAGTCGGGATGCTGGAACCCGTGCTTCGTGTCGAGGAACGGCACGATCATGTTGCCCTTCATCGGCCCGGGGCGGAACAGGGAGATGTCGGCGATGAGGTCGGAGTAGCGGTCGGGCTGCATCTTGCCGATCAGCTCGCGCTGCCCCGGGCTCTCGATCTGGAACATGCCGAGCGTGTGCGTCGTCCGGATCGCCGCGAACGTCGGCTCGTCGTCGTGCGGGATCTCGTCGAGCTCGATCCGCCCCTCTCTGTTCACGTACCGTGCGTCCACCGGCAGCGCACCGGCCACCGCGGCCCTCGAGCCGTTCACGCGCTCGATCTCGTCGAGCGCGTACGCCAGCGTGCTCTGCATGCGCACCCCCAGCACGTCGAGCTTCAGCAGACCGGCGTCGTTCATGTCGTGCTTGTCGAACTGGCTCATCGGCAGACCGATGCCGCTCGGCTGGACCGGCGTCATGCTGAGCAGACCGGAGTCGCCGAGGATCACCCCGCACGGATGCATCGAGATGTGCCGCGGCAGCCGGTCGAGTCGCTCGCTGAGATCGACCAGCAGGTCGATCTGCCCGTCGCTGCGGGCCAGCTCGGCGATCTCGCGCAGCTCGGGCTTCTCGGCCAGGGCCGTCCGCAGGTCGCGGGCGTTCGAGCGCCAGACGTTCTTGGCGACGAGGTCGATCTGCTCGTCGTCGAGACCGAGCGCCAGACCGGCGTCACGGACGGCGCCTCGCCCCCGGTAGGTCGACTGCATCGACATGAGTGTCACCCGGTTGCTGCCGTACCGGTCGAAGATCGCCCGGTAGACCTCGTGCCGCCTCGCCGACTCGACGTCGATGTCGATGTCGGGGAGCGTCTCCCGCTTGTTGCCGAGGAACCTCTCGAACAGCAGATCGTGCTCGATCGGATCGACGTTCGAGATCCGCAGCAGATAGGTGACGAGGCTGCCCGCCCCCGACCCGCGTGCGGCGTTCCGCACCCTCATGTCGCGCATCAGCTTCGACACGTCGGCCACGGTCAGGAAGTACCCGGCGAAGCCGAACCCCGTGATGATGCCGAGCTCGTAGCGCATGCGCTCGTCGACCTTCTCGCGCAGAGCGCGACCGGCGTCGCCGAACCGCTCGGTGATCCCCGCCTCCGCCCGGCGGAACAGCACCTGGTCGGGATCGCCGTCGACTCCGATCGCACTCGGCTCGGGGACCTTCGGCCGACCCCAGCCCAGATCGGCGGCGGGGTCGAGTCGGCACCGGTCGGCCAGCCGCTCGGTCGCGGACAGCATCTCGTCGGCGGAGCTGCGAGGCAGCGAGGAGGCGTCGGTCACCATCCGCGCGACGGCGCGCATCGCATCGGCCGACTTCAGGAACGCCTGCGCGTTCGGCTGCGGGCGGAAGCTGCCCAGGGCGGCGAGGTGCCCCGCCGAGTCGAGGACGTCGGCGGTGACCGCTTCGTCGGGGTCGAGGTAGCGGACGGCGTTGGTCAGCACGGCCGGCACCCCGACGTGGTCGGCCAGCTCGAGCATGCGGGCCGCGTGCCGGATGCTGCGGCTCTCGCCCGGCTCGGTCAGATGGCAGACGACCTCGACCACCACGCCGCCCGGCAGCTCGGCCGCCCAGTCGGCCAGCGACGCCGCCGCCTCGGTGTGCCGACCCGCCTGCACCAGTCGACCCACGTCGGAGTCCGGGCCGAGCAGCACGGTCGCGGCGGGCCCCGACTCGCCCTGGACGAACGCCCGCACCCGTGACCGGCCGATGGTCGCCACGCTGTTCGCGCTGCCGCTCGCCTTCCGCGTCGCCCGGCCGTGCGCGGCGCTGATCAACCGGCAGAGCGCCGCCCACCCCGCACCCGGAGCGCCGCCGTCGATCGACCCGTGCGCCAGCACGACGATCCGATCGACCGGAGCACCCGTGCCCGCAGCACCAGCGCCTCCGGCAGCTCCTCCGCCGGCACCCGCGCCCGCAGCACCAGCGCGTCCGCCGGCACCGGCGCCAGCCCCGGCACCGGCCCGATCGTCGCGGCACCCCAGCTCCACCCCCACGATCGGGTCGACGCCCGCGGCGCGACACGCGCCGATGTGCCGGATCGCCCCGTAGAGCCCGTCGCGGTCGGTGATCGCCGCGGCGTCGGCCCGTCGCCCGGCCACGGTCTCGACGAGGGTCTTCGGGTGGGCGGTGCCGTAGTGCGCGCTGAACGACGACGCGACGCGGAGATGGGTGAAACGCATGACTGGTGCCTCGTGCTCAGACCCCCGGCCGGGTCGGTTCGAACAGATGTTCGATCAGTGTACGTGGTCGACGACCCGGCGGCGACGCCCGCCGGCTGGCATCATCGAGCCATGACCGACCGCCGCTCGACCCTCGACCGGGACGCCCGCGCCGTCGGGCACTGGACCCGCGTGCTGCTCGCCCAGCCGCGCCTCCTGCTGGCTGTGAAGACGGCGTTCGCCGCGGGGCTCGCCTACTGGATCGCCCCGCAGATCCCCGGCACGGCGGCCGACTATCCCTACTACGCGCCGCTCGGCGCGGTCATCGCCATGTATCCGACGCTGCGGGCCTCCTTGCGACAGGGCATCCAGGTGCTGCTGGGCGTCGTCGTCGGCATCGCCCTCGCCACGGCGGTCTTCGCCCTGCAGGACGGGCCGCCCGGAGTCCTCGCGGTCGGCGTGCTGGTCGGCATCGGCGTCGTGCTCGCCGGCATCCGCTGGCTCGGGGCCGGTCGCGACTGGGTGCTCACCGCGGGCCTGTTCGTGCTGCTGCTCGGAGGATCGGACACCGAGTCGTACGGCATCGGCTACATCGTCCAGCTCGGCGTCGGCGTCGTCGTGGGCGTCGTCGTCAACTTCGTGATCGTGCCGCCTCTGAACACCTCGCGCGCCGAGACGCGGCTCCGGCGGGTCCGGCAGGCGCTCGCCGACCGGGCCGACGAGATCGCCGGCGTCTTCGAGACGCCCTGGCCCCTCGAGGACGACGACTGGGAGGAGCGCGTCGGCGAGCTGCCCGCGACCCTCCACAGCGTGCGCTCGTCGGTGCAGTACGCCGACGAGTCGCGGCGGATGAATCCCCGGTGGCTGCTGCGTCGACGCGATCTCGGCCACGAGTACGCCGAACTGGCCGCGTTCGAGCGGGTCTCGTTCCATCTGCAGGACATCGCCGAGGTCTCCGGGGTCCTCGGCAGACGCATCGGCCGCCAGATCGGCATGCCCGACTCGCTCGCCCCGGCCGTGGCGCACACCCTGCACGGGGTCGCCGAGGTGATCAGGCGCCACGACTCCGACGCCGACGTGTTCGTCGAGGCGCGCCGTCGCATCGCCGACCTCTGGGAGGCGATCGACGCCCACCGCGACCGCCCCACCACCGACACCAGCGGCGGGGTGTCGATCGCCGTCTCGCTCGGTCGCATCGTCGCCGCGCTCGACCCCGACGACGGCACCGCGCCCCGGCCCTCCGAGACGGACGCGGGGACGGCGGAGGCCGGGACCGACACCCAGGAGGCGCGCCCCGGATCCGACGGAGCCGACGGAGACGAGACGACCGGCGCCGACGACACCGCCACCGCCGACGACTCCGCGGATGCCGACGACTCCGCGGATGCCGAC
The DNA here is from genome assembly GCF_034045305.1 of Frigoribacterium sp. CFBP9029. Classification (NCBI taxonomy): domain Bacteria; kingdom Bacillati; phylum Actinomycetota; class Actinomycetes; order Micrococcales; family Microbacteriaceae; genus Frigoribacterium; species Frigoribacterium sp. CFBP9029. The sequence continues at coordinate 48,515 of NZ_JAXCWB010000007.1, read as the reverse complement.
GACTCCGCGGATGCCGACGGCACCACGGGCGACGACGGCACGGCCAGGGCCACGGAGGACGACGAGGCGCCCCGCGACACCGTCCGACGCGACGCCGACTGACGGGGTGCGACGCCCGCCGCCCAAGAGCAGTACGGTTGACCGGGCACCGACGCCGAGACGCGACCCGTGCCCTGACCGGCCGGGGCGGTCGACGGGAATGCCCGTCCGCCCTGTGCGTTGACACTCGTGGCCTGAGCACCCCACCCGCCGCCAGATCGACAAGCGACGATCCGTTCGCCGCCCTCATCCATGAAAGCCGCACAGTGACAGACACCACCACCCTCATCATCCTCGGAGCCAGCGGAGACCTCACCGAGCGTCTGCTGCTCCCCGGCCTCGCCAGCCTGCTGAAGAGCGACCGCGGAGTCGACGTGCAGCTGATCGGCACCGGCCGCAGCGAGCGCAGCGCCGACGAGTGGGACGACGTCGTCAAGACGGCGTTCAACGGCGACGCCGGCAGCGACCTCGCCAAGAAGACCCTCGCGTCGAGCCGCTACATCCAGGGCGACCCCACCACGGTCGAGCACCTGAAGGCGCTGTTCGAGGCCAGCGAGGGCACGCCCGTCATGTACTTCGCCCTCCCGCCGGCGATCAGCACGAAGGTCATCCAGTCGCTGGCCGAGATCGACCTCCCCGAGGGTCTCCGCCTCGCCCTCGAGAAGCCCTTCGGCTCCGACGAGAAGAGCGCTCGCGAGCTGAACGCCGAGCTGCTGAAGATCGTCCCCGAAGAGCGCATCCACCGCACCGACCACTTCCTCGGTCGTGCGACCGTGCTCAACATGATCGGCCTCCGCTTCGCGAACCGCCTGTTCGAGCCGGTCTGGAACAGCGAGAACATCGAGAAGGTCGAGATCTTCTACGACGAGGTGCTCGGTCTCGAAGGCCGCGCCCAGTACTACGACAAGGCCGGCGCCCTGATCGACATGATCCAGAGCCACCTCCTCCAGGTGCTCGCGGTCATCGCGATGGACGCCCCGTCGTCGATCGACTCGGTCGAGCTGCGCAGCGAGATCGCGCGCGTGCTGCGTGCCACCTGGGTCAAGGGCGGCGACCCCGTCGCGTCGAGCCGTCGCGCCCAGTACTCCGCCGGCACCATCGACGGCAAGGACGTCCCCGCCTACGCCGACGAGGACGGCGTCGACGACGAGCGTCAGACCGAGACCCTGGCCGAGGTCGAGTTCGAGGTCAAGACGCGTCGCTGGGCCGGCGTGCCGTTCATCCTCCGTTCGGGCAAGGGCATGACGAAGATCCGCAAAGAGGTCCTCATCACCTTCAAGCCCGTGCCGGCGCTGCCCGAGGGGCTCAACGGCTCGTCGACGCCCGACACGCTGCGCATCGAGATCAGCCCCGAGACGATGGAGCTCGGCGTCACGACCAACGGCTCCGGCAACCCCTTCGACCTCGAGAAGTCGACCATGTCGGTGACCCTCGGCAAGCCGGAGCTCACCCCCTACGGCGAGGTGCTCAGCGGCATCTTCCACGACGACCCGACCCTCTCGATCCGAGGCGACGTCGCCGAGCGCTGCTGGGCCATCGTCGCTCCCGTGATCGACGCGTGGCAGGCCGGCCAGGTGCCGCTCGACACGTACGCGGCCGGCTCGACCGGTCCGGCGGACTGGCCCGCCTGATCCACCGGCCCACCTGAACCACGGCAGCACCCCGACGGCCGCCCCGCTCGCATCGAGCAGGGCGGCCGTCGTCCGTTCCGCCGACCCGTGGAGCCTAGGAGGCGCGGGTCGCCTGCGCGCGCCCGATCGCGTCCGCCGCACGGACCAGCGCCAGGTGCGACAGCGCCTGAGGCGTGTTGCCGACGTGTCGCCCCGTCGCGACCTCGATCTCCTCCGACAGCATGCCGACGTCGTTGCAGTAGCCGACCAGGCGATCCATCAGGGTGACGGCGTCGTCCACCCGCCCCGAGGCCGCGTACTGCTCGGCGAGCCAGAACGAGCAGGTCAGGAAGGGGTTCTCGTCGCCCGCCAGCCCATCGACGCCGCTCTCGGTGCGGTAGCGCAGCAGCAGTCCGTCGTGCAGCAGGTCGTGCTCGATCGCGGCGACGGTGCCGAGCATGCGGGGGTCGTCGGCGGCGACGAAGCCGACCTGGGCGAGCTGCAGCAGCGAGGCGTCCACCTCGGTGGTGTCGTAGTGCTGCGTGTAGGAGTTCCGGTCGGCGTTCCAGCCGTCGCGTTCGACCTCGGCCCGCACCTCGTCTCGGAGCTCGCGCCAGCGGTCGACCGGGCCGTCGAGGCCGAACTGCTCGACGCCCGCGATGGCGCGATCGAGCGCGGCCCAGATCATGACCCGCGAGTGGGTGAAGTGCTGCAGCTCGCCGCGGATCTCCCAGATGCCGCTGTCGGGCCGGGTGCGATTGTCGTCGACGTACTGCATCAGGGCCCGCTGCAACGGCCACGAGTACTCGGTCTCGTCGACGCCGAGCTGGCGGGCCTCGTGCAGGGCGATCATGACCTCGCCGAAGATGTCGCCCTGGTACTGCTTGTAGGCGGCGTTCCCGACCCGCACCGGAGCGGCGCCCCCGTAGCCGGGCAGGTGGTCGATCTCGCTCTCGTGCAGGTGGCGCTCGCCGGCGAGGCCGTACATGATCTGCACGTCGGCCGGGTCTCCGGCGATCGCCCTCAGCAGCCAGCCGCGCCAGCGATCGGCCTCCTCGACGTAGCCGTGCAGGATCAGCGCCTGCAGCGTCATCGACGCGTCGCGGAGCCAGACGTAGCGGTAGTCCCAGTTGCGCGAGCCCCCGAACTGCTCGGGCAGGCTGGTCGTCGCGGCGGCGACGATGCCCCCGGTGTCTTCGTGCGTCAGCGCTCGGAGGATCAGCAGCGAACGGCGGACCTCGCGTTCGTAGGCCGGGGGAGTCGTGCACCGTGCGGCCCAGGCCTGCCACCAGCCGACCGTGTCGTCGATGGCCGCGTCGATGTCCACCGCCGCGGGTGGCTGCCGGTGCGAGGGGTACCAGGTGAGTGAGAGGTCGACGACCTCGCCGGCCGCGACGTCGAACTCGGTCGCATGGGTGTGGTCGGTGGCGGTCAGGCGCGGCCCTCGGACGACGACGGCGTCGGGGCCGGCCGTCGCGACGAGTGCGGTGTCGTCGCCGTCGGTCACCTGCCGCACCCAGGGCATGGCGCTGCCGTAGCCGAAGCGGATGGCCAGATCGACGTGCAGGGTCACGGTGCCCGAGACCCCCGTCACCCGGCGCACGACATCGGCGCGGCGGTCGCCGTAGGGCATCAGATCGGTGACCTCGACGACGCCCGTGGCGGTCTGCCACCGCGTCACGAGCACGAACGTGTCGTCGATGTAGCGACGGGTCGCGGTGGCGTCGGCGTCGGTCGGGGCGATCAGCCACCGCCCGGCGTCGTGGTCGCCGAGCAGGGCGCCGAAGGTCGAGGCGGAGTCGAAGCGGGGCAGGCACAGCCAGTCGATGCTGCCGTCGGTGCCGACGAGGCATCCGGTGTGCAGATCACCGATCAGGGCGTAGTTCTCGATGGGCAGGGGCATGCGGCCATCCAAGCAGTCCGGTCAGCGACCCCGCTGGAGGGTGGGGTCGGGCCAGCGTGTCTCGATCTGAGGCTTCTGCCGGCGGGTGCGCGCCCAGACGACGAAGCCCATCAGGGTGAACGCGCCGTAGAAGACGTACATGAACGCCGAGGCGTAGTAGCCGGCGCTGAACAGCAGCGGTGTGCCCACGAGGTCGACGGCGACCCAGATCAGCCAGAACTCGACCCAGCCCTTGGCCATGCCGTACGTCGCCAGCAGCGAGCCCATGAAGATCCAGGCGTCGGCCCAGACGGGCTCGTACGAGCCCAGGGCGCCGAAGATCGGGGTGAGCACGGCCGTGCCGCCGAAGAGCGCCACGACGAGCAGGACGCGGTTGCGCCAGCCGGCCCACCGCGGCTCGACCGCAGCGCCGGCCCCGGTCTCGCTCTGCCGCCAGCGGCGCCACCCGTAGATCGAGACCACGATGAACATCACCTGACGCCCGGCCTGGCCGAGCAGATTGACCGGGTTCGGCGTGTCGAAGACCGCGCCGAGGAACACCGTGAAGAGCAGGGCGTTGCCGACGATGCCGATCGGCCAGGCCCAGACCTTCCGGCGCATGCCGCCCAGGGCGCTGAGCAGACCGAAGACGTTGCCGACGATCTCTCGCCAGAGGATGGTCTGATCGCCCAGCACGAGCTGAGCGTCGAAGAGCCACCGGATCACCTGCACGTCGTCCTCCTGGTCGTGGCGACGACGGTCTCCGTGATCTGCCACGGCGCTCGAGTCGCCGAGGTCGGAACGAGCGGGGTGCGTCGTTCATTCCCGAGTGTCGGCATTCCCGAGTGCCGGCCGATCAGGCGAACAGCTGCTGCTCGACGCGGTCGTCGAAGACGCCGAGCAGCAGCCATGAGCCCAGCGCGGGGTCGAGGGCGAGGTCGAAGGTGCCGTCGATCCGATGGGCGCCGTCGGTCAGCGGCAGGGCGTCGACCCGCCAGACCGGCAGCTCGAGCAGATCGACCGCCCCGCCCCGAGGCGCCCGGGCAGCCGACCGCCACCACTCTCGGCGGGTGATCCACCGCTCGGGCGGGCTGACCACGCCGTACACGACGCCCCGCCACACGAATCGCAGCGGCGCCCCGTCGTCGGTCGTCTCGACCGGTACCTTCTCGTCGACCTTCATGTCGTCTCGCCCCGCTCGTCGTCGTTCGAATGTGTGTTCGAACGAAGTGTACGGTCGGCCGCCGACATCCGACCCGCGAGAGGGAGGATCGAGAGGCTGCTACGCCCTCACTCGACGACGCCGGCGTCGGCGAGCTGATCCCAGAGGCCCGCGCCGTCGGGGGCGGACACCCAGGGGGTGTCGCTGCCCTGGGCGTGCTCGGAGCGCGTCGACCGGCCACCCGCGAGGACGGCCTCGCTGGGCGACAGCTGGCGGATCGCCACGGCGGCGACCGAGTCGGGGTGCTCGTGCAGGAACCGCCCGTAGAGCTCTTCGTCGTGCTGGCCGTCGTCGCCCACCAGCAGCCAGCGCATGTGCGGGAACTCCTTCGCCAGCCGGTCGAGCGACGCGTGCTTGTGCTCGCGTCCGCTGCGGAAGAAGCGGTCGTGCGTCGGGCCCCAGTCGGTCAGCAGCAGCGGACCGCTCGGGTAGAGGTTGCGCGAGAGGAACCGCGAGAGGGTGGGGGCGACGTTCCAGGCGCCGGTCGAGAGGTAGATCACCGGGCAGCCGCCGGCCGTGCGCTGCAGTCGCTCGTAGAGCACCGACATGCCGGGCACGGGGCGTCTGGCGTGCTCGTTCAGGACGAACGTGTTCCAGGCGGCCAGGAAGGGCCGGGGCAGCGATGTCACCATGACCGTGTCGTCGATGTCCGACACGACGCCGAACCGCACGTCGGGGTCGATCACGTAGACCGGGGCGTCGACGGGCAGCGAGCCCTCGCAGCTGACGGTGGCGACGTGCCAGCCCGGTTCGAGGTCGACCTCGACCCGCACGTCGAGCACGCCGCCGCGGTCGGTCGTCAGGTGGTGCGTGCGCCCGCCGAGCACGACGTCGACCCTGGCCTTCTCGACCGGCACGCTGGTGAAGCTGCGCCAACCGCGCACGTTCGCCCGGTCGATCCCCTCGAGGGTTCCCTTGCGGGTCAGCAGCACCCGCGACAGCACGCGGGCCCAGCCGGACGAGCCGTAGCCCGTGTAAGGGACGACTGTCGGGAGGAGGCCCCGCTTGCGGGCGCGCTTCTCGCGGAACCGGTGGACCGAGTTCTCGATGCGGGCGGCGCGGTGCAGCAGCGGCTCGACTCCGGCCGGTGCCGGTCTACGGGTGTCGGGCATGCGCCCATCCTGTCACGTCAGACCGGTTCGACGAGGGCGGGGGAGTCGGACGACACCGAGCCGACCTCGGACGAGACCTCGTGGAACGACATGCGGTCCGCGATCTCGGGTGCGAGCCCCGCGACCCCCTGCACGAGATCGTCGTCGCCCTCGGTCTCGGGATCGAGCCAGTCGTCCATCACGTCGGCCCCCACGAAGACCGGCATCCGGTCGTGCAGGGTCTCGAGCGGCCCCGAGGAGGCGCGGGTCAGGATCGTCGTCGACAGCAGCCACCGGGACGGTGCGTCCGGTGCCGCCCGCGGGTCGCGCCACCACTCGTACAGCGCGGCGAAGAGCATGACCTCGTCGTCGGGGAGGCGCACCAGATGGGGGTGCTTGACGCCCGCGGGGTCGGTCGTCCATTCGTAGTAGCCGGTGGCCGGCACCAGCCCGCGGCGGGCCGCCACCGCGTCGCGGAACATCGGCTTCTCGGCCGCCGTCTCCGATCGGGCGTTGAACACCGGGGCGCCCTCGGGCCCGTTCGACCCGCCGGGCACGAGTCCCCATCGGGCCGCCGCGAGCCGCCGCACAGGCGGGCCGCCGGCGTCGGCGCCGCGGGGGGCGGCGTCGACCAGCAGATTCACCGGGCGGGTCGGAGCGATATTCCAGGAAGGATCTGGGAGAGTGTCTCCTGATACATCAACGTCGAACAGGGCCACCAGGTCGCTCGAGGCGCGAGCCATCACGAATCGTCCGCACATGCGTCCATTCTCCCGGCTCGCACCGACATCGGCCGCCACCGACGGGCGGAGCGGTGCACGAGGTCGGTGCGCACCGCGCTCACGGCGCCCTCGATCGACGTCCAGCACCATGTCGCGACGACGTCGCGAATCGCAGAAGGAGAACCGTTGCTCGCCACCGAGGTCACAGAAGCACTGCCCGGGGGATCATCACTGCTCAGGAACGAGCCGGTCCAGGCCCGGAGCTCCGCGCGTCTCACGGGGCTGCTCGACGCCGCGGCGTCGATCATCGACGAGATCGGTTACGAGCGCCTGACCACCGCAATGGTCGCCGAGCGCGCGGGCGCCTCGATCGGCACCGTCTACCGGTACTTCCCCGACCGCATCGCCGTGGTCGACGCCCTCGCACTGCGCTGCATCCAGCGCCTCACGGCGACGGTCGCCGAGCGGGTGGCCGACCCCGACATCGTCGACTGGCGTCGTGCCATCGAGGCGCTCATCGACGCCAAGGCCGAGATGTACCGCGACGAGCCCGGGTTCCGCGCCATCAGGTTCGGCGACGCTCCCGACCTCGGCGCGCCGCACGAGGCGCCCGCGGGCAGCCCTCTCGCCGATCGCATCACGAGTCTGCTGGTCGACCGCTTCGGGGTCGTCCGCGACGCCGAGACCGAGCTGGCGGTCGAGGTCGTCGTCGAGATCGGCAACTCCCTCCTCGCCCGGGCGTTCGTGTCCGGCGGCGACGGCGACCCGCGCTTCATCGACGAGTGCCGACGCGTCGTCGTGGCCTACCTCGAGCCGGTCCTCGCCGTCCGCTGACCCGAGCGGTCACCCTGATCGGGCGCTCCGGACGCTGACTCCGGGCGCTCGCCACGAGCGGTCATTCCGAGGGGGCGTCGTCGGGAGCGGACATGTGCCGCTCCTCCCGAGCGTGCACGATCCTCTTGACGACGACCACGGCCACGCCGAAGACGACGATCACCGCGACGAAGAGGTAGCCGGCCCAGTGCAGCCGGTCGGCGATCTCCCGGTAGCCGCCCGCGGCGGCGGCACCGACCGAGACGTACGCCGTCGACCACAGGATGCAGGCCGGGGCCGTCCAGGCCAGGAACGTCCGGTAGCGCATCGGGCTCATGCCGACCGTCAGCGGGATGAGCGAATGCAGCACCGGTAAGAAGCGCGAGACGAACACGGCGACCCCGCCGCGACGCGCCAGGTAGTTCTCGGCCCGGACCCAGTTGCGCTCGCCGAGGCGCCGCCCGACCGCACTGCGGCGGATCGCGGGGCCGAAGCGCCGACCCAGGGCGAACCCCACGCTCTCGCCGATCAGAGCCCCGGTCACGAGCGCCAGCACCAGCGCGACGAACTCGAACGGCGTCGCGACCGCCGTGGCCGACACGATCGCCACGGTGTCGCCCGGCACGACGAGTCCGAGCAGCACCGAGGTCTCGAGCACCATGGCGAGACCGGCGAGGAGGGTCCGCAGCACCGGATCGACCGATTGGACGAGGTCGAGGAGGCTGCCGAGGAGGTCGTTCACGAGCTCGATCCTATTCACAGCCGTTCGGCAGCGACCAGAACCGCTAAACGACACCTGTTGTGTAACTGGGGACGCATACTGTCTCTGTGAACGACCTCCTCGACCCGCTCCTCCTCTCGCGGTGGCAGTTCGGTCTGACGACGATCTACCACTTCCTCTTCGTGCCCCTGACGATCGGCATGGCCTTCACGGTCGCGGTCTTCCAGACGGCATGGGTGCGCACCGGGAAGCTGCACTATCTGCAGCTCACCCGGTTCTTCGGCAAGATCTTCCTGATCAACTTCGCCATGGGCGTCGTGACCGGAATCGTGCAGGAGTTCCAGTTCGGCATGAACTGGTCCGACTACTCGAGGTTCGTCGGCGACGTCTTCGGGGCGCCGCTCGCCCTCGAGGGTCTGCTCGCGTTCTTCCTCGAGGCGACCTTCATCGGCATCTGGATCTTCGGCTGGGACAAGGTCCCGAAGAAGCTCCACCTGGCGAGCATCTGGGGTGCCACCGTCGGCAGCATCCTGTCGGCCTACTTCATCATCGCCGCGAACGCGTTCATGCAGAACCCTGTCGGCTACGCGATCAACGAGGAGAAGGGCCGGGCCGAGCTCACCAGCCTCTGGGAGGTCCTCACCAACAAGGTCGCCCTCGCCGCGTTCCCCCACACGATCTTCGCCTGCTTCATGGTGTCGGCCGCGGTCATCGTCGCGGTGGCCGCCTGGCACCTCTCGCGCAACCAGAACCTCGAGACCATGCGGCCCGCGCTGCGCTTCGGTCTCTGGACGATGGTCGCCGCCGGCGCCCTCACCGTCCTCACCGGTGACCAGCTCGGCCTCGCCATGGTCGAGACCCAGCCGATGAAGATGGCGGCCGCCGAGGCGCTCTACAAGACCTCGACCGGTGCCGACGCCTCGTTCTCGATCTTCACCCTCGGCACGCCCGACGGGGTGCACGAGCTGTTCAGCATCCGGGTCCCGTACCTCCTGAGCTTCCTGTCGACGCACACGTTCGACGGCACGGTCGAGGGCATCAACGACCTGCAGGCGCAGTACGTGCAGCTCTACGGCCCCGGCGACTACACGCCGATCATCTGGGTGACCTACTGGTCGTTCCGCTGGATGATGGGCCTCGGCATGGTCGCCATCCTCATCTCCCTCGTCGGCCTCTGGGTGACCCGCAAGGGCCGCCTCCCGGTCAACCGGTGGGTGTGGCGCGCGGCCGTCTGGTCGTACCCCCTCCCGTTGATGGCGATGATCGTCGGCTGGGTCTTCACCGAGATGGGACGACAGCCCTGGCTGGTCTTCGGGCTGCTGAAGACCGAGGACGGCGTCTCGCCCAACGTGACCGGTCTGACCGTGCTCATCTCGTTGATCGCGTTCACGCTCATCTACGGCAGCCTCGCGGTCGTCGAGTTCCGACTGATCGTCAAGGCCGCCCAGAAGGGGCCGGGCGAGGCGCCCGTGCCCGACCCCGAATCCGGCGAGATCCGCCACGAAGCGACGGTGTACTGATGGACCTCCCCACCCTCTGGTTCCTGCTGCTCGCGTTCTTCTTCGTCGGCTACTTCGTGCTCGACGGGTTCGACTTCGGCGTGGGCATGTCGTTGCCGTTCCTCGGCAGGGACGACACCGACCGTCGGGTGCTGATCAACACGATCGGCCCCGTCTGGGATCTGAACGAGACCTGGGTCATCGTGGCCGGCGCGTTCATGTTCGCGGCGTTCCCCGAGTGGTACGCGACCCTGTTCAGCGGCTTCTACCTGCTCCTGCTGCTGATCCTGCTGGCGCTCATCGCCCGCGGCGTCTCGTTCGAGTACCGCCACCAGCGCCCCGAGGCCGCCTGGAAGCGCCGCTTCGACCTGATGATCACCGTCGGCTCGGCCGTGCCCGCCTTCGTCTGGGGACTCGTCTTCGCCAACGTCGTCCGCGGGGTGCCGCTCGACGAGGGGTTCAACTACACGGGCGGCCTGACCGATCTGCTCAACCCCTACGCCCTGCTCGGCGGCTTCACGACCCTCCTGCTCTTCTTCACCCACGGCCTGGTCTTCGTCTCGCTGAAGACCGAGGGCGAGATCCGCGAGCGGGCACGGCGACTCGCGGTGCGGGCCGGGCTGGTCACGATCGTCGTCGCCGCGTCGTTCCTGGTGATCACGACGCTGATGCACGGCACGATCGCGTCGGCCGTGCTCTCCGCGGCGGCCGCGGTGACCCTCATCGCCTCGTTCGCCGCCAACCTCCGGGGACGCGAGGGGCGGGCGTTCGCCCTGATGGCCGTGACCATCGCCTTCGCCGTGGCGAGCCTGTTCGCCGCCCTGTTCCCCGCCGTCATGCCGGCCAGCAACGACCCCGCGAACAGCCTCACCATCGCGAACGCGGCGAGCTCCGACTACACCCTCACCGTGATGAGCTGGGTCGCCCTCGTCTTCGTGCCGCTCATCCTCGGCTACCAGGGGTTCACGTACTGGATCTTCCGCAAGAGGATCAGCCGCGCGACGATCCCGGCCGCCTCGTGAGCCGACGACCGTGAAGCCGCTCGACCCGCGCCTCCTCGGCTACGCCGCCGCCGCCCGCACGTTCCTCGTGATCGGGGCGGTGCTCGGGGTCGTGCAGACGGCGTGCGTCATCGCGGTCGCCTGGTCCGCCTCCCGCTCGGTGGTCGCCGTCGTCGACGGCCGCGGCGCACCCGCCCTCACCGAGGCGCTCGTCGGGCTGGCGCTCGCCGTGATCGCCCGCTCGCTCGTCTCGTGGGCGCTCGAGGCCGTCGCCGCGCGGACGGCTGCCGTGGTGAAGAGCCAACTGCGCCGCCGCGTCGTCCGAGCCGTCACCGACCGGGGCCACGAGTGGCTCGCTCGCCGGAACTCGGCCCGGCTCGCCACCCTGATCGGCCCGGGCCTCGACGCCCTCGACGACTACTTCGCCAAGTACCTGCCGCAGCTGATCCTCACGGCGCTCAGCACCCCGCTCATCGTCGCCGTGATGGGCGCGAACGACTGGCTCTCCGCGCTCATCGTCGTCCTGACCCTGCCGCTGATCCCCGTCTTCATGGTGCTCATCGGCTGGACCACCCGCACCGCCCAGGCCCGGCAGTGGGATCGGCTCGCCGGTCTCGCCTCGTCGTTCCTCGACGCGGTGAACGGCCTGTCGACCCTCAAGGTCTTCGGCCGCGAGCGACGCCAGGTCGCCCGCATCGGCCGACTGACCGACGACTACCGGACGCAGACCATGTCGGTGCTCCGCGTGTCGTTCCTCAGCGGCTTCGCACTCGAGCTCGCCGCCTCGCTCTCCGTCGCCCTCGTGGCCGTGTCGATCGGCATCCGGCTCGTCGACGGGTCGCTCGGGCTGCCTGTCGCGCTGTTCGTGCTGCTGCTCGCCCCCGAGGCCTACCTGCCGCTGCGGCAGGTGGGGGCGAACTTCCACGCCGCCTCCGACGGCGTCGCCGCCGCGACGGAGGTCGTCGAGCTGCTCGACGACGCCGACCGGGAGACGACCACCGCCAGTGGCGCCGCCGACCCCGCCCGCGCCTCCGCCCCCCTCGCCGCCGTCGGTCCGACCGACGCCCTCATCGTCTCCGAGGTCGCCGTGCACCGAGGAGGCGCGCCCTCGTCCCCGACGACGTCGTTCGTCGCCCCCGTGGGCAGCCTCGTCGCGATCGTCGGACCGAGCGGCGCCGGGAAGACCTCGCTGCTCGCCGCCCTCCGGGGTGCGGTGCCGTCGGAGGGCGAGGCGCGCTGGCAGGATGCCGACCGCGCCCCCGCCCCGCACGAGATCGCCTGGTCGGGGCAGACCCCCGGGCTCGTCTCGGGCACCGTCGCCGACAACATCGCACTCGGCGACGAGGTCGACCCCGAGGCCGTGCTCGCGGCGCTCGCGGCCGCCGGGGGGCAGGGCATGGACCCCGCGGTCGAGCTGGGCGCGGGCGGCACGGGGCTCTCCGGCGGGCAGGCGCAGCGGGTCGCGCTGGCCCGGGCCGTCTACCGGCTGCGGCGTCGCGGCGGCCGGCTGCTGCTCGTCGACGAGCCGTCGTCGGCGCTCGACCCCGTCACCGAGACCAGGATGATCGACGGGCTGGTCGACATCGCGCGCTCGGGCGTCGCCGTGATCGTCGTGACCCATCGGGCAGCCGTCCGCGATGCGGCCGACACCGTCGTGACCCTGTCCGCCCTCGACCGGAGCGCCCTCTCATGACGACCTCCCTGCTCCGCACCGCCCAGCCGACGGCGCGACGCTCGCTGCCCGGCATCGTCTTCGGCGTGCTGAGCGCCCTGAGCGCCATCGCGCTGCTCGCCGCGTCGGCGCACCTCATCACGCACGCCGCGGAGCAGCCGCCGATCCTCTTCCTCACGCTGTCGATGGTGGGGGTGCGCGCGTTCGCCCTCGCGCGGGCGTTCTTCCGCTACCTCGAGCGGTTGGCGAGTCACGACGCCGCCTTCCGTCAGCTCGCGGTCGTGCGGACCGAGCTCTACCGCCGACTCGTGCGAATCGCCCCGGCGGGGCTCGGCGGCACCGACCGCGGCGATCTGCTCTCGCGGATGGTCAGCGACGTCGACGCGCTGCAGGACCTCCCTCTCCGCGTCGTCCAGCCGCTGATCGTGTCCGGTGTCGCGTCGGCCGTGTCCGTCGCCGGTGTGGCCTTCTTCTCGCCCCGGGCCGCGCTCGTGCTCGCCGCCGGGCTCGCCGTCGCCTTCGTCGTCGGCTGCGCGGCGGCGGACGCCCTGGCGCGTCGCAGCGAACGCGCACTCGCCGACCGACGGGGCGCGCTCTCGGGCGCCGTGCTCGACACCGTGCAGAACCTCGACGTGCTGACGGCCTTCGACGCCCTCGACGGTCAGCTCGACCGGGTCGCCCGGCTCGACGACGACCTGCGGCGGGCGGCCCGCCGCCGGGCCACCTCGACCGGGGTGGTCGCGGCGCTGATGTCGCTGCTGTCGGGCGCCACCGTCTTCGCGACCATCGTCGTGGCGGCGCCGACGGTGGCGGGCGGCGACCTCTCGGGGCCCTCCTTCGCCCTGGTCGCGCTGGTGCCGTTGGCCGTGTTCGAGGTCGTCGGCTCGGTGCCGACGGCCGTGCTCGCCTGGCGTCGGGTGCGGGCCAGCGGGGAGCGCCTCGAGTCGGCGGTCCCGGCCGTCGCCCCCGCGGGCGTCGTCGTCGACGAGGTGCCGGGGGACGCCGGGCCCGCGGAGCCCGCCGAGCCCGGCGACTCCGCCGCGGCGGACGGGGCCGACGGGGCCGACGTGGTCGATGCGGCCTCGGCCCGGCTGCCGCTGCCGCCCGCGGGCGGCACCGCCCTCCGCCTCGCGGCCCTGTCGGCGGCCTGGCCCGGGTCGACCTCGCCGGCGCTCGACACCGTCGACCTCGACCTCCGGGTCGGCGAGCGCGTCGTCGTCGAGGGACCGAGCGGGGCGGGCAAGAGCACGCTGGCCGCCGTGCTGGTGAGGTTCCTCGACCACCGGGGTCGCTACGAGGTCGGCGGCGTCGACGCGTCGACGGTCCCGGCCGACCGGGTGCGGGCCACCGTCGGCCTGATCGAGCAGGCGCCCTACCTCTTCGACGAGTCCGTCCGCCAGAATCTGCTCTTCGCCAGGGACTCCGCCACAGACGACGACCTCTGGGCCGTGCTCGACCGGGTCGACCTCGCCGACTGGGTGCGGGCCCGCGGCGGCCTCGACGCCCGACTCGGTGAACGCGGCGCCCTGGTGTCCGGCGGTCAGGCGCAGCGGATCTCGCTGGCCAGGGCCCTGCTGCACGGGTTCCCGGTGCTCGTGCTCGACGAGCCGACGGCCGGGCTCGACGCCGACCTGGCCGAGCGTCTCGTCGCCGACGTGCTCGCGACGGCACAGCAGGAGGGCACGACCGTGCTGCTCATCTCGCATGTGCCGGTCGACGACGCACTCGTGACCCGTCGGGTCCGGGTCGAGGCGGGGCGGATCGTCGACGCGACCCGCGCCTCCTAGGCTCCATGCCTCCATGCCTCCGTGCCTCAGGGCCCCCGGGCCTGATCGCCTTCGCGCCTGAAGGGGGCGCCGTCAGACCGACGGCAGCGGACGGCGCAGGGCGTCGAGCCGTGACCGCCAGAGCGCCAGCCGACCGGGCTGCTCGGCGGGCGACGGGCCGTCGACCCAGCCTGTCGCGATGCGGATGCCGTGCAGAGCGCTCGTGGTCCAGACCTCGAAGCCGCTCAGCTCGTCGGGTCGGGCGTGCTCGTGCAGCACGTCGACGCCCATCACCGCAGCGAGGGTGGCCAGAGTCCGCACGGTGACGCCCGGCAGACGCGGCAGATCGTCGGACGGCAGGCAGAGGGCGTCGCCGCGCCACCAGACGATCGAGCTCCACGCCCCGTCGACGACATGACCGTCTCCGCTCAGGACGACCGCCTCGTCGGCTCCCCGCGAGCGGGCCTCGTCGCGCACCCGGCCGAGCGCCATGAGATCGGGCCCCTTGACGAGCGGGCTGATCCGCGGGTCGTGGGTGGCCGTCGCCAGCACCACGGTCGCGCTCGCCGGGGGAGCGGGCCGCAGCCGCAGTCGCAGGGCGACCGAGGAGGCGCGGGTCGAGTCGGCCCCGTCGGTCGAGTCGGCCCCGCCCGTCGTGTCGGCCCCGCCGGTCGCGTCGGCCCCGCCCGTCGTGTCGGCCCCGCCGGTCGTGTCGGCCCCGCCGGTCGCGTCGTCCCCGGCCGCCACCAGCTCGACCCGGGGGAACCACCGGCCCGTGCGCGGCAGCCGGGCGACCACGGCCGTCCAGAACGCGTCGACGTCGTCCGGGGTCGGCCGACCGGTCATCCCGGCCGTCGCGGCGTCCACCGACCCGGCGAACCGGTCGCGGTGCACGTCGAGGGCTCGGACACGACCCTCGTCGACCAGCCAGGAGTCGGCGACCAGCAGCGTCGGCTCGGCCGCACCGGTGTCGGCCGCACCGACGCCGTCGGCACCTCGCCGGGCGTCGGGCAGGGGCTCGAGGAGTCCGCCGCGCCAGAGGAGGGTCGTCGCGGTGCTCATACACTCAAGGCTATGCGTCCTCCGGTGGTCCGTGCGCCGCTCGAGTGGCGCGACCCAGAACTCGTGGTGTCGTCTCTCGCGGCCGAGGGAGACGTGGTCTGGATCGACGCCGGGCTCGACGCCGCGACCGGTCGATCGGTGGTGGCGTGGGGCGAGGCCGTGACCGCCTCCGCGTCCGGCGGTCGACTCGACGCGGTCTGGTCGGCGCTGCACGACGACCTCTCCGCACCGCGCGCCGACGCGGATCCGCTCGGCTGGGCCGGCTGGCTCGGCTACGGGGTCGGCCTCTGGCTGCTCGACCGCGACGGCGGACTCGGTCGCGGGGCGCACCCCGTGATCGACGCGGGCGAACGCGCCGACGGCACCGCGCCTCCTGATCTCGCCCTGCTCCGGACCGACCGGGCGCTCGTCTTCGATCACGCGCTCCGCACGGTCGAGGCGGTCAGCACCGCCGCGCCCGACTGGCTCGAGGGCGTCGTCGCCCGGTGGGACCACCTGGAGGCCGAGGAGGCGCGGCTCGAGACCGCCCCGCACCGCGCCTCCTCGACGCACCCCCGCTGGGATCACGACGCCGAGTCGTACCTCGCGCTCGTGGCCCGCTGCCAGGAGGCGATCGTCGCCGGCGAGGTGTACGTGCTCTGCCCCACGACCCGGGTCGCGGTCGACGGAGCCGTCGACGATCTGGCGGTCTACCGGCGCCTCCGACGCACGTCGGCCGCCCCGCGCGCGTCGTTCGTGCGGATCGGCGAGACCTCGGTGCTGGGCGCGTCGCCCGAGGCCTTCGTCGAGGTCTCGGCCGACGGCACGGTCTCGTCGTCGCCGATCAAGGGCACCCGCCCGCGGGGGCGCGACGCACTCGCCGACGCGGAGCTGTCCGACGAGCTCGCGACGAGCGAGAAGGAGCTCGCCGAGAACCTGATGATCGTCGACCTCGTGCGGAACGACCTGACCCGCGTCTGCACCCCCGGCAGCGTCGAGGTCGTCGAGCTCTTCGCCGTGCACTCGTACCCCGCGGTGCACCAGCTCGTCAGCACCGTGCGCGGGCGCCTGCGACCCGGGCTCACGGGGCTCGACGCCGTCGCCTCGATGTTCCCCGCGGGGTCGATGACCGGCGCGCCGAAGCGCCGGGCCGTCGAACTGCTGACGGCGTGGGAGGCGCGCCCCCGGGGGATCTACTCGGGCGCGATCGGCACGTTCGGACTCGACGGCACCGTCTCGCTGGCCATGGTGATCCGCTCGATCGTCGTCGACCGGGCCGGGGCGGACGGCGTCGGCACGGCGTCCGTCGGGGTCGGCGGGGGAGTGACCTCCGCGTCGGTGCCCCGCGCCGAGTGGGACGAGGTGGGGGTGAAGGCGGCCGCCCTGCTGGCGGTGCTGGCGGACGGGCCGACCCGCGCCTCCTGAGCTCCCCCTCCTGTGCCGGCCTGAGGGCGGCTTCCCCAGCGGCGGATCCGGGTTCGGCGGACGGCGGGCCGGTCATCTACGCTAGATCGTCGGGTCGCCGTGCCCGCACGTCGACGTGCGTTGCAGCAGGTGCGTCCCTCCCCAGGAATGAATGAGAGTCCCGTGGCACACGAGCACGACAACACCGCGCCTTCCGAGAAGACCGCCGCCGGCGAGCGTCCGCCCCGCCCCGAAGAGGAGCGCGAGTACGACGTCGCGCGTCTGCAGCGCAAGTGGCAGGCCATCTGGGAGGAGGCGAAGCCGTTCGCCGTCGACCCCGACGACAAGCGCCCGCGCAAGTACATCCTCGACATGTTCCCGTACCCGTCGGGCGACCTGCACATGGGGCACGCCGAGGGCTACGCGCTCGGCGACGTGATCGCGCGCTACTGGCGTCAGCAGGGCTTCAACGTGCTGCACCCGATCGGGTG
Organism: Frigoribacterium sp. CFBP9029; assembly: GCF_034045305.1. Classification (NCBI taxonomy): domain Bacteria; kingdom Bacillati; phylum Actinomycetota; class Actinomycetes; order Micrococcales; family Microbacteriaceae; genus Frigoribacterium; species Frigoribacterium sp. CFBP9029. The sequence goes on along the minus strand of NZ_JAXCWB010000007.1, from coordinate 31,541 downwards.
GGACAGCTTCGGCCTGCCGGCCGAGAACGCGGCCATCAAGCGCGGCGTCGACCCCCGCGAGTGGACCTACGCGAACATCGAGCAGCAGAAGCAGAGCATGAAGCTCTACGCGCCCTCGTTCGACTGGGACCGCGTGCTGCACACCAGCGACCCCGAGTACTACAAGTGGAACCAATGGCTGTTCCTCAAGATGTACGAGAAGGGCCTCGCCTACCGCAAGGACAGCTGGGTCAACTGGGACCCTGTGGACCAGACCGTGCTCGCGAACGAGCAGGTGCTGGCCGACGGTACGAGCGAGCGCTCGGGCGCCGTCGTCGTCAAGAAGAAGCTGACGCAGTGGTACTTCAAGATCACCGACTACGCCGACCGTCTGCTCGACGACCTGAACCAGCTCGAGGGCCGCTGGCCGTCGAAGGTGCTGAACATGCAGCGCAACTGGATCGGCCGGTCGGTCGGCGCCGACGTGCACTTCGAGATCGAGGGGCGTGACGAGCGGGTCACGGTCTTCACCACCCGACCCGACACGCTCTACGGCGCGACCTTCATGGTCGTCGCCCCCGACTCGGACCTCGCCGCCGAGCTCGTGGCCGACGCCACGGACGACGTGCGCCAGCGCTTCGCCGAGTACCTGACGGCCGTGCAGAAGACGACCGAGATCGAGCGGCAGTCGACCGATCGACCCAAGACCGGCGTGCCCCTCGGGCGCGTCGCGGTCAACCCGCTGACCGGCGACCCGATGCCGGTCTGGGCGGCCGACTACGTGCTGGCCGACTACGGGCACGGCGCCGTCATGGCCGTGCCGGCCCACGACCAGCGCGACCTCGACTTCGCGATCGAGTACGACCTGCCCGTGCGCGTCGTCGTCGACACGAACGCGCCGGTGACGGGTGTCATCCCGAAGCTCGAGCTCGACGCCGACGGTCAGGCGATCCTGCCCGACGACCTGCCCGAGCTGAACCCGCGCGAGACGGGGGTCGCGCTCTCTGGCGACGGCCGCCTGATGAACTCCGGTCCGCTGACCGGGCTCAGCAAGTCGAACGCGATCAAGCGCGTGATCGAGCTGCTCGAGGCCTCGGGCGCCGGCAAGGGCGCCAAGACCTACCGTCTGCGCGACTGGCTCATCTCGCGTCAGCGCTTCTGGGGCACGCCGATCCCGATCGTGCACGGCGCCGACGGCACCGAGATCCCGGTGCCCGAAGACCAGCTGCCGGTGCTGCTGCCGCCCACCGAGGGTCTCGACCTGAAGCCCAAGGGCAGCTCGCCGCTCGGCGCGGCCACCGACTGGGTGAACGTGCCGAACCCGATCGACGGCACCCCGGCGAAGCGCGACGCCGACACGATGGACACCTTCGTCGACAGCTCGTGGTACTTCCTGCGGTTCCTCAGCCCGACCGACGCCGACCGCGCCTTCGACCCCGCCGTCGTCAACCGCTGGGCGCCGGTCGATCAGTACGTCGGGGGCGTCGAGCACGCGATCCTGCACCTGCTCTACGCGCGCTTCATCACGAAGGTGCTGTTCGACCTCGGTCACCTCGACTTCACCGAGCCGTTCAGCGCGCTGCTGAACCAGGGCATGGTGCTTCAAGACGGCGCGAAGATGAGCAAGAGCAAGGGCAACCTCGTCACTCTCTCCGAAGAGGTCGAGAAGCACGGCGTCGACGCGATCCGCCTCACCATGGCGTTCGCCGGCCCGCCGGAGGACGACATCGACTGGGCGGACGTCTCGCCCGCCGGCTCGGCGAAGTTCCTGGCTCGGGCGTTCCGGCTCTCGGGCGAGGTGTCGAGCCCTCGCGACGTGGTCTGGGCCGACGGCGACCAGGCCCTCCGCCGGGTCACGCACCGGTTCCTGGCCGAGGCCCCGGGGCTGACCGAGGCGTTCAAGTTCAACGTCGTCGTCGCCCGCCTGATGGAGCTGGTCAACGCCATCCGCAAGGTCGTCGACTCGGGTGCCGGTGCGGGCGACCCGGCGGTCCGCGAGGCCGTCGAGACCGTGACCCTGGGGCTCTCGCTGTTCGCGCCCTACACGGCGTCCGAGATGTGGGAGAAGCTCGGCTACGACGGCGTCTCCGTCGCGAAGCACGGCTGGCGGAAGGCCGACCCGACCCTGCTGGTCGAGACGAGCGTCACCGCCGTCGTGCAGGTCAACGGCAAGGTGCGCGATCGACTCGAGGTGTCGCCGAAGATCGGCTCGGAGGAGCTCGAGGCCCTGGCCAGGGCTTCGGCCGCCGTGCAGCGCTCGATCGGCGAGAAGGAGATCGTGAACGTCATCGTGCGCGCGCCGCGACTGGTGAACATCGCGGTGAAGTGACCTCGCCGGGGCGGATGATTCCTCCCCGACCGCGACGGCCGCCCTGGTGTCCCCAGGGCG
>NZ_JAXCWB010000007.1:0-29163 GCF_034045305.1 Frigoribacterium sp. CFBP9029 | reverse complement strand
CCCCCCCCCCGCCGCGACCGCCCTGCGGGGCCCCCGGGGCGGCCCGTCGTCGTCTGCGGGGGGCGTCGGGCGGCTCGTAGCGTGCCGCCATGACCGTCTCGTTCAGCACCGCACCCGATCCGTCGCGGGGGCCGCGCTGGCGGACGGGGGTCGGGGCGGCGGTCGTGCTCGTGCTCGCCGCGCTGGTCGTGACCGTCGTGGTGTCGGCCCTCTCGACCGCAGGAGGCGCGGGGACGACCACGATCACCTCGCCTCCGTCGACCGGCGCGTCGTCCGATCCGGGTGCGCCCGGCGGGGCGGGGGCGTCGTCCGGCGACGCGGACGCCGCGCTCTTCGTGCACGTGCACGGCGCCGTCGTCTCACCCGGTCTCTACGAGCTGGCGGCGGGGGCGAGGGTCGTCGACGTCGTGGCCGCCGCCGGCGGGTTCGCCGACGGCGCCGACCAGGCGGGGGTCAACCTGGCGCGACCGCTCGTCGACGGCGAGCAGCTGCGGGTGCCGGCCGTGGGGGAGCCCGCGGCGGCCGTGGGGGACGGCGGCGGGGGAGCGGCGGGTCCCGGTGGGGCCGCGGGCGGAGCGGGCGCCGGCGGGGCGGGTGCGGGCGGGGCGGGTGCCGGTGGTGGCGGGGCCGTCGACCTCAACCTCGCCGACGACGCCGCGCTGCAGACCCTGCCGGGGGTGGGGCCGGCCACGGCCGCGGCGATCCTCGACTGGCGGGAGCAGAACGGCGCCTTCCGTTCCGTCGACGATCTGCTCGGCGTCCCCGGCATCGGCGAGAAGACCCTCGAGAAGCTGCGTCCGCAGGTGACGGTGTGATCGACGACCGGCCCGTGCTCGACGTGCGCTGGGCGATGCCCGCCGCCGTCGGGTGGATCGCGCTGGTCGTCCTGCTGCCGAGCCCCGACCGGCTCGGTCTCGCGGCCGCGGTGGCGGGGGCCGTCTCGGTCACGGCGCTCGTGGCGGCCCGCACGTGGTCGCGCAGCGGGCGGTCGTCCTCCTCGCGGGCGGTGGGTGCCGCGACCGCCGTGGCCGTGAGCGTCGGCCTGGCCGGCCTCCTGCTCGCCGGCGCCGCCGTCCGTCACGACGTCCGGTACCCGCCCGAGCTCACCGCCCTCGTCGGGCACACGGTCGAGCTCGACGCCACGGCGTCCGAGCGACTGACGGACGCCTCGCAGGTCGCGTCCCTCGACGTCCGGTCGGTGACGAGCGGCGAGCGGATGTGGCAGGGGCGCGTCTCGATGCTGGTGCTGGCGCCTCGGGTCTCCGGCGCCGTCGAGGTGGGCCAGCGCGTCGCGCTCCGGGCGACGGTGCTGCCCGTCGAGCCGGGTGGCGACGCCGCGTTCGTGGTCGCGGCGCGCGGCGAGCTGCGACCCGGCGCGCCCGCCTCGGGATCGGCAGGGCGGGCGGAGGCGATGCGCGCCTCCTTCCGAGCCGTCGCGGCGGATCTGCCGGGCGACGGCGGTGCGCTGCTGCCCGGCCTGACGATCGGCGACACCTCGGCCGTGCCCGACGACCTGCGAGACGCGATGCGCACGTCGTCGCTGTCGCACCTGACGGCGGTGTCGGGTTCGAACTGCGCCGTGCTCGTGGCGCTGACCATGCTGGTCGGCGGCGCGCTGGGGGTGCCTCGGGCGGTGCGGGTCGTCGCGGCGTCGGTCGTGCTGCTCGCGTTCCTCGTGCTGGTGACCCCCGATGCGAGCATCGTCCGGGCCACTGTGATGGCCCTCGTCGTGCTCGGGCACCTGGCCGGGTCGAGGCCCGTCTCGGGGCTTCCGGTCGTCGCCGTCGCGGTGACGGGCATGCTGATGGCCGACCCGTGGATCTCCCGCGACATCGGGTTCGCGCTGACGGTGCTCGCGACGGCGGGTCTGGTCGTGCTCGCGGCGCCGCTGGCCCGTCTGCTCGCCCGGGTGATGCCCGAACCGCTCGCCCTCGTGCTGGCCGTGCCGATCGCGGCTCAGCTCGCCTGCGGCCCGGTGCTGCTCCTCCTCGACCCCGGGCTGCCTCTGCACGGCGTGGCGGCCAACGTGCTCGCCGAGCCCGCCGCTCCGGTGGCGACCGTCCTCGGGCTGCTGGTCTGCGTGCTGGCGGGGTGGGCGCCGGGGGCGGCCGGTCTCGTGGCCGGGGTGGCCTGGGCTCCGGCCTCGTGGGTCGCGGCGGTCGCCCGCTCCGTCGCCGACTGGCCGGCGGCCCGGGTGGAGTGGGGGCAGGGGATCGTGGCCGTCGGGCTGCTCGCGACCCTGACCGGGCTCGTCGTCGTGCTCGTGCTCGCCGGGCGGCGGAGCAGGGCGCGTCGGGTGGCGGCAGCGGGGCTGGTCGGCGTCGTGGTGATCGCCGGAGGCGCGGTGCTGGGATCGGGGATCGGCTCCCGCGGCAGCGTCCCCGACGACTGGACCGTCGCGCAGTGCGACGTCGGGCAGGGGGACGCCGTGCTCGTCCGCAGTGCGGCGAGCGTCGCGCTGATCGACACGGGCGACGACGAGGCCGCCCTCGACCGCTGCCTCGACCTGTTCGGCGTCGACCGCGTCGACCTGCTCGTGCTCACCCACTTCGACACCGATCACGTGGGGGCCGTCGCGGCCGTCGAGCGCCGCGTCGACGCCGCGCTCGTCGGCCCGACCGGGCGGAGCGCCGACGAGCGCGTCGTCGAGCGGCTCGTCGCCGCCGGGGTCGAGGTCGTCGACACCCGGGCGGGCACCTCGGGCGTGCTGGGCGAGTCGAGCTGGGAGGTGCTGTGGCCGCCCCTCGAGGGCGCCTCGCCGCCACCGGGCAACGACGCGAGTCTGGTCACGCGCTTCCGACCGACGGCCGGGTGCCGCGCGGGGTGCCTCGATCTCATGGCCCTCGGCGATCTCGGGGCCGAGGCGCAACGCCGCCTGTCCGCGACCGGGAAGCTGCCCGAGCGGGTCGACGTCGTGAAGGTGGCCCACCACGGTTCGGCCGATCAGGACCCCGGTCTCTACCGGTCGCTCGGCGCGGCCGTGGCGCTCGTCGGCGTGGGGGCCGACAACACCTACGGGCATCCGACCGACTCGCTGCTCGCCGTGCTCGACGAGACCGCGTCCGCCGTGGCCCGGTCGGACCTGGACGGCTCCGCGGCGGTGGTGGTCGGCGACGGCGGGCTCCGTCTGTGGCGTGAGCGCGCCTCCTCGTCGGAGGCCTCGTCTACGCTGGTCGCGGCGTCCGTTCCGCATCCGGTCGCCGGAGGAGGACCGTGGCCGCGCGAGCGAGTGCCAAGCCGGCGAAGAAGACCGGTGTCGCCATCGATCAGGTCGGATGGGACAGAATCCGGCCCGCCGCCGTGATCCTCGTCAGCGGCCCCGAGCAGTTCCTGGCCGACCGCGCCGTGCGGCAGCTGCGCGACCAGCTCACCGCCGAAGACCCCAGTCTCGAGGTCAACGACCTCGAGGCCGATCACTACCAGCCGGGCGAGCTGATCACCCTCGCGAGCCCGTCGCTGTTCGCCGAGCCGCGCCTCATCCGCGTGGCCAACGTCGAGAAGTGCACCGACGCGTTCCTCACCGAGACACTGCGGTACCTCGAGTCGCCCGCCGACGACACCTACCTCGTGCTGCGGCACGGCGGGGGAGTGCGCGGCAAGAAGCTGCTCGACACGATCCGCGGCGGCACCGGCCAGGGGCTCGAGGTGGTCTGCGCCGAGCTGAAGAAGGACACCGAGAAGCTCGACTTCGCCGCCGCCGAGTTCGCGTCCGAACGTCGACGGGTCACCTCGGGGGCGCTGCGGGCGCTCGTCACGGCGTTCTCCGACGATCTCGCCGAGCTGGCCAGCGCCTGCCAGCAGCTCATCTCGGACGCCGCGGAGGAGATCACCGAGGCCACGGTCGAGAAGTACTACGAGGGGCGGGTCGAGACGAACTCGTTCAAGGTCGCCGACATGGCCGTCGCCGGGAGGCAGGGCGAGGCCCTCGTGCTGCTGCGCCACGCGCTCGCATCGGGCGCCGACCCGGTGCCCGTCGTCGCGGCCTTCGCGATGAAGATCCGCGGCATGGCCAAGGTGCACGGGGCCTACGGTCCGTCGGGTCAGCTCGCGTCGCGACTCGGCATGGCGCCGTGGCAGGTCGAACGGGCCCAGCGGGAGGTGCGGGGCTGGAGCGAGGACGGCCTCGGGCGCTGCATCGAGGTCGTCGCCGAGACCGATGCGGCCGTCAAGGGCGCCGAACGCGACGCCGTCTACGCGCTCGAGCGCATGGTCACGGTCATCTCGATGCGGGGCGACCGCCCCCGCTGACCCGGCCCCGCTGACTCGTCCCCGCCTCGGCGGCGGTGCGGCCCCGGGGAACGACGAAGGCCCCGTCTCGATCGAGACGGGGCCTTCGTACGGGGGAGCGACTCAGAGAGCGCCGACCTGCTTCGCGATCGACGACTTGCGGTTCGCGGCCTGGTTCTGGTGGATGACACCCTTGCTGGCGGCCTTGTCGAGCTTCTTCGACGCGACGAGGAGGGCCGAGGTGGCCTTGTCCTTGTCGCCGGCGGTGATCGCCTCGCGCGTCGCGCGGACGGCGGTCTTGAGCTCGCTCTTGACCGCGCGGTTGCGGTCCTGGGCCTTCTTGTTGGTGCCGATGCGCTTGATCTGCGACTTGATGTTTGCCACGTGAACTACTTTCTGGATTCTGTGTCTCGGACGGATGTGCGCCAGCCGAGCGACCGATCGACTCTCGTCGATCGACCCGGTGCTGCCGCCGGTGATGGCCACCGGAGCGGCTCTCGGCTGCGATCGCGTTCCGCCCGTGCAGACGTAACGCGTAAGCCAACAGGCAACGTTACCAGCAGGTGGCCCGAGTCTCAACGAACAGCCGTCGGGCGGCGCGCCGTGTCGTGCGTAGTACCGTGCCATCATGCCGCAGCTCGCCCCGCACATGACCTCCGTCCCCGCCTCCGGCATCCGTCGCGTCTTCGAGATCGCCGCCCAGCTCGACGACGTCGACATGCTCGTGATCGGCGAGCCCGACGTGCCCGTCGCCCGGCACATCGGCGACGCCGCCCGCCGGGCGTGGTCCGAAGACCGCACGAACTACACGCCGAACGGCGGCATCGCGCCGCTGCGCGAGGCGCTGGTCGCGAAGCTCGCCCGCGAGAACGACATCCACGTCGACGTCGAGCAGGTCTGGGTGACGATCGGCGGCACGCAGGCGCTGCACCAGACCATGGGTCTGCTGCTCGCCGCCGGCGACGAGGTGCTCGTGCCCGACCCGGGCTACACGACCTTCACGATGAACGCCCACATGCTCGACGCGGTCCCGGTGCCCTACACGCTCGCCCCCGCCGCCGACTTCGTGCCCGACATCGACGAGCTCGACCGGCTGGTCGGCGACCGCACGCGCGCGATCGTGGTCAACTCGCCCTCCAATCCGCTCGGCGTCGTGTACTCGGAAGAGACCCTGGTGCGCCTCCTGGACTTCGCCCGTCGGCACGACCTCTGGGTGATCAGCGACGAGGTCTACGAGTACTTCACCTACGGGTCGAAGCACGTCAGCCTCGCTTCCCTCGATCACGACGACCGCGTCTTCAGCGTCTTCTCGCTGAGCAAGACCTACGCCATGACCGGTGTCCGGGTCGGCTACCTCGTGACCCCGAAGGGGCTGGCCGACACGATGCGGACCGTGCAGGAGGCGCAGATCAGCTGCGTCGCCGAACCCGACCAGCACGCGGCCCTCGCGGCCGTCGTGGGCGATCATCAGCCGGTCGCCGACGCCCGCGACCACTACCGCCAGAACCTCGAGCTCGCGACGTCCCTGCTCGACGAGCGGGGCATCCGCTACCTCGAGCCGACCGGCGCCTTCTACCTCTGGATCGACATGTCGCACGCCTCCGGCGGGGACGTGGCCTCGTGGGCCGAGCGGCTGCTGCTGACCGAACGCGTGGCCGTCGCGCCCGGCAGCGCCTTCGGCCGGAGCGGCGAGGGCTGGATCCGCGTCTGCCTCGCGACGGAGCCCGAGGTGCTCACCCGCGGCCTGTCGAAGCTCCCGGCGCCGATCGCCTAGACCCGGTTTCCCGCCCCGGCGTGGGAGAATCGACGCGCCCCCCGCCCAACACCCCCTGAGGACCGTGTGAGCCCCCTAGCCTCCCGTGCACTGCAACCGGCGTCGACACCGCCCGCGTCGCTCCGCAACTTCTGCATCATCGCCCACATCGACCACGGCAAGTCGACCCTGGCCGACCGCATGCTGGGCATCACCGGCGTCGTCGAAGACCGCGCGATGCGCGCCCAGTACCTCGACCGCATGGACATCGAGCGCGAGCGCGGCATCACGATCAAGAGCCAGGCCGTCCGCATGCCATGGGAGCGCAACGGCGAGACCTTCGCCCTCAACATGATCGACACCCCTGGGCACGTCGACTTCAGCTACGAGGTCAGCCGATCGCTGGCGGCCTGCGAGGGCGCGATCCTGCTCGTCGACGCGGCGCAGGGCATCGAGGCTCAGACGCTTGCGAACCTCTACCTCGCCCTCGAGAACGACCTCGAGATCATCCCCGTCCTGAACAAGATCGACCTCCCCGCCGCCGACCCCGAGAAGTACGCGGCCGAGCTGGCCGGTCTGATCGGCGGTGACCCCGACGACGTCCTGCGGGTCAGCGGCAAGACGGGCATGGGCGTCGAAGAGCTGCTCGACCGCGTCGTCGACCGCATCCCGTCGCCGACGGGCGACTTCGACGCCTCGCCCCGCGCCATGATCTTCGACTCGGTCTACGACAGCTACCGCGGGGTCGTGACCTACATCCGCATGATCGACGGCACGCTGAACCCGCGCGAGAAGGTCCAGATGATGTCGACGAAGTCGACGCACGAGATCCTCGAGATCGGGGTGTCGTCGCCCGAGCCCACGCCGAGTCAGGGGCTCTCCGTCGGAGAGGTCGGCTACCTCATCACCGGCGTCAAAGACGTGCGGCTCTCGAAGGTGGGCGACACCGTCACGACGGCGGCGAAGCCCGCGACGGAGGCGCTGGCCGGCTACGTCGAGCCCCTCCCGATGGTCTACTCGGGCCTCTACCCGATCGACGGCAGCGACTACCCCGACCTCCGCGAGGCGCTCGACAAGCTGAAGCTGTCGGACGCGGCGCTGGTCTACGAACCCGAGACGTCCGTCGCGCTCGGCTTCGGCTTCCGCTGCGGGTTCCTGGGGCTGCTGCACCTCGAGATCATCACCGAGCGCCTCGAGCGCGAGTTCGGCCTCGACCTCATCACCACGGCCCCGAGCGTCGTCTACGAGGTCATGACCGACGACAAGAAGACCATCACCGTGACGAACCCGAGCGAGTTCCCCGGGGGCAAGATCGCGAGCGTCAGCGAGCCCATGGTGAAGGCCGCGATCCTGGCGCCGAAAGACTACGTCGGCGTCATCATGGAGCTCTGCCAGCAGCGCCGCGGCAATCTGCTCGGCATGGAGTACCTCGGCGAAGACCGGGTCGAGATCCGCTACTCGATCCCGCTCGGCGAGATCGTGTTCGACTTCTTCGACAGCCTCAAGTCGAAGACGGCCGGCTACGCGAGCCTCGACTACGAGCCCATCGGCGACCAGGAGGCGGACCTCGTCAAGGTCGACATCCTGCTGCAGGGCGAGACGGTCGACGCCTTCAGCGCGATCGTGCACCGCGACAAGGCGTACGCCTACGGGGTGCTGATGACCGGGCGCCTCCGCGAGCTGATCCCCCGTCAGCAGTTCGAGGTCCCCATCCAGGCCGCTATCGGAGCGCGCATCATCGCGCGCGAGAGCATTCGCGCCATGCGGAAGGACGTCCTCGCGAAGTGCTACGGAGGCGACATCTCACGAAAGCGCAAGCTGCTCGAGAAGCAGAAGGAGGGCAAGAAGCGCATGAAGACCATCGGTCGTGTCGAGGTGCCGCAGGAGGCGTTCATCGCCGCCCTCTCGGGTGACACCGAGAAGAAAGACAAGAAGTAGTCGCATGAGACGCGCGACGTACACCGAGACCCGTACGACGTACGGCGAGGTCGGGGCCACGCAGGCCCCCGACCTGATGCAGTACCCGCCGACGGGCTTCACACCCGCCGAGTACCGCACCCGCGTCGGTCACGGCGATGCCCGGTTCGAGGCGGCCTGGATCGCGACGATGACCTGGCAGATCCAGCGCCGCAGCGGCATCGAGGTCCGGGTCGACGCCGTCCCGCCCCTCGAGGAGGGCGGCTACACGCCCGTCACCTTCGACGAGAACGGCGCACCCGTCGACCCGGCGCACTGGTCGCGCTCGCCCGACGAGGCGCGCTTCGCCCCCGACGGCACGCCCCTGCTCACGGCCGGGACGACTGCGACGCTCACCATCGAGGCCTACGGGCGCAAGGTGGAGGCACCGGTCCGGGTGGTCTACGTGATCGACGAGCCCACGCGCAAGGGCTTCGCCTACGGCACCCTCGACGGGCACCCCGAGAGCGGGGAGGAGTCGTGGATCGTCGATCAGACCGACGACGGCTCGGTCTGGCTCTCGATCCGGTCGTTCTCGCGTCCGTCGTCGCTCCGCTGGAAGCTCGTCGAGCCGTTCATGAAGCGCACCCAGGCCCTCTACACGCGTCGCTACCTCCGGGCGCTGTCGATCAACGAGCCCGGTCCCGAGCCCGAGACGGACCTCGACGCCGCGGCGATCACGGCGGCCGAGTCGCCCGAGACCGCCCCCGAAGACCCGACCCTCCGTCGGCTGGACGACTGAGGGTGCCGAGCACCCTCCCGCTCGGCGACCCCGCGCCCGTCGACGGCGGTCTCCCGTCGTCCGTCGTCGCCGGGGCCGACCAGCGCAAGTTCGGCGTCTACCTGCACGTCCCGTTCTGCCGTGTCCGCTGCGGCTACTGCGACTTCAACACGTACACCGGCGACGAGCTGCGCGGCGCCAAGCGCGACGACTACGCCGGGCAGGCCGTCGCCGAGGTCGCGCTCGGCGGTCGCGTCCTCGCCGAGGCCGGACTGCCGGTTCGACCCGCGTCGACCGTCTTCTTCGGCGGCGGCACGCCGACGATGCTGCCGCAGTCCGATCTGGCCGAGATGCTGCACGCCGTCGTCGACACCTGGGGTCTCGTCGACGGCGCCGAGGTGACCACCGAGGCGAACCCCGACAGCGTCGACGCCGACTACCTCCGGGCGCTCAAGGCGTCCGGCTTCACCCGGGTCAGCTTCGGCATGCAGTCGGCCGTGCCGAGCGTGCTGGCGACCCTCGAGCGCACCCACGACCCCGAGCGCATCCCGCTCGTCGTCGAGTGGGCTCGCGAGGCGGGCCTCGACGTCAGCCTCGACCTGATCTACGGCACCCCCGGCGAGACGCTCGACGACTGGAAGCGCTCCCTCGACGTCGCGATCGCGCAGCAGCCCGATCACCTCTCGGCGTACGCGCTCATCGTCGAGGACGGCACGAAGCTGGCCCGCCAGATCCGCCGCGGCGAGGTCGCGACGCCGGACGACGACCTCGCGGCCGACATGTACGAGGTGGCCGACGACCGCCTCGCGGCCGACGGCTACGACTGGTACGAGGTGAGCAACTGGTCGCGCGGGGTCGACCACCGCTCGCGGCACAATCTCGCCTACTGGCAGGGCCACGACTGGTGGGGGATCGGCCCGGGCGCGCACAGCCACGTCGGGGGAGTCCGCTGGTGGAACGTCAAGCACCCGGCGGCCTACCAGCAGCGCATGGCGGCCGAGCAGTCGCCGGGCGCCGGTCGCGAGACGCTCGACGACGAGACGCGTCGGGTCGAGAGGGTCCTCCTCGGCGTCCGGATCCGCGAGGGGCTGCCGGTGTCCGAACTCGACGACGACGGTCGTCAGGCCGTCGCCGGGCTCATCGCCGACGGCTGGGTCGAGGGTCGCCCCGCCCTCCAGGGGCGTGTCGTGCTGACCCGCGAGGGCCGCCTCATGGCCGACGCGGTCGTCCGCCGACTCCTGCCGTCGTAGAGCCGGCCCCGCGACCGTCGCGAGCTCCGCAGACGACGAAGGGCGCGCCTCCTTCAGGAGGTGCGCCCTTCATTCGGTGCCGTGCGTCAGTTCTTGATGAACTCGAACGTCAGCGGGTACTTGTAGTACTGGCCGCGGTTGGCGGCGACGGCGGCGATGATCGAGAAGATCACGATGACGACGCCGGCGGCGAAGCCGGTGATGGCCCCGATGATGATGACGCTGAGCAGACCCGACGCGACCAGCACGATGGCCATGGTGATCTGGAAGTTCAGGGCGGCACGGGTGTGCTCGCGGATGAACGGGCCGCGGTCCTTCAAGACGAGGTAGCCCACCAGCGCGGGGACGATCCAGAACAGGATGCCGCCGAGGTGGATCAGCGTCGCCCAGAGCTTCTCGTCCTCCGGACGCATCGGCGGGATGGACGGCTGCCCCTGGTGACCGTAGGGCGGCTGGCCGTTCGGCTGCTGGCTGTAGGGCGGCTGGCCGTTCGGCTGCTGGCCGAAGGGCTGCTGGCCCGCGCGGGGGTCGTTCGGTTGCGAAGGAGGCATGTCGGTCATGGCCTCACCCTAGGGCAGACCACCCCGCGGGCAGTAGGGAGCTCCGGATGCCGAGTGCGCCGCGTGTAGGTCGCGTGGCGCACGTGACGTAGGATTGGCAGTCTGGTACGGCGAGTGCCAGACAGTCGGAAGAGAGGTGCGTCGTGGTCTCGGAACGCGGACTCGAAGTCCTCCGTGTCATCGTGCACGACTACGTCGCCTCCCGTGAGCCCGTCGGCTCGAAGTCGATCGTCGAGCGGCACCAGTTCGGCGTGTCGGCCGCGACGATCCGCAACGACATGGCCCTCCTCGAAGAGGAGGAGCTGATCACGGCGCCTCACACGTCGTCGGGTCGGGTCCCGACCGACAAGGGCTACCGTCTCTTCGTCAACGAGCTGGCCGATCTGCGTCCGCTCACCTCGGCGCAGCGTCAGGCCATCGAGACCTTCCTCGGCGACTCGACCGATCTCGACGAGGTCCTCGGGCGGACGGTCCGACTCCTCTCGCAGCTGACCAACCAGGTCGCGCTGGTGCAGTACCCCTCGTTCTCGCGCGCACGCGTGCGGCACATCGAGCTGGTCAGTCTCGGCGAGACGCGGGTGATGACCGTCCTCATCACCGACAGCGGCCAGGTCGAGCAGCGCCTGATCGATCTGCCCACGCCCGTCGACGAGGTGTTCCTCTCCGAGCTGCGGGCGTCGGTCAACGCCGTCGTCGGGGGCGCCGCGCTCAGCGACGCCGCCCGATCGCTCAGCGACCTGCCGGAGCGCTTCCGGCCCGACCTCGCCGCCATCGTGCGGCGCGTCGTCGCGAGCCTCGTCGAACAGCTGGCCGCGGGGCGCCAGGACCGTCTCGTCATGTCGGGCGCGGCGAATCTCGTCCGTACCGGCGACGACTTCAGCGGCAACCTCTATCCTGTGCTCGAGGCCATCGAAGAACAGGTCGCGCTGCTCCGGCTCTTCGGCGAGATGCAACTCGACGCCGTCGACGTGGTGGCCAGCATCGGGCGCGAGAACGCCTCGTTCGGGCTCGCGCAGACCTCGGTCCTGGCGAGCGGCTACACCTCGTCGGGCAGCGAGATCGCCCGCATCGGCGTGCTCGGCCCCCTGCGGATGGACTACTCGTCGAACATGGCGGCCGTCCGCGCGGTGGCCCGCTACCTGTCGTCGACGCTCGCCGAGCGCTGAGACCCGACCCGCGCCTCCTCGGCCTCCCCTTCTTCCCCCCAACTTCCAGCTACGACACCAAGAGGTAGACGAAACAAGTGGCAGATCATTACGACGTGCTCGGAGTCGACCGGTCGGCGACGCCCGAAGAGATCAAGAAGGCGTACCGCAGACTCGCCCGCGAGCTGCACCCCGACGTGAACCCGAGCGCCGACGCTTCCGAGCGCTTCAAAGACGTGACCCACGCCTACGACGTCCTGAGCGACCCCCAGCAGCGCGAGCGCTACGACCTCGGCCCGCAGGCCGGGTTCGGCGGCGGGGGCGGCGGCGGCGCGGCGGGCTTCGGCGACATCTTCGACGCGTTCTTCGGCGGCGGGGGCGGCGGTCAGCGGCAGGGCCCGCGATCGCGGCGCGAGCGCGGTCAGGACGCGCTGCTGCGCCTCGAGGTCGAGCTCGACGACATCGTCTTCGGCACGCAGCGCGACATCGAGGTCGACACGGCCGTGCTCTGCGAGACCTGCAACGGCTCGTGCTGCGCGCCCGGCACCTCGCCGCAGACCTGCGACATCTGCAACGGATCGGGTCAGATCCAGCGCACCGTCCGCTCGCTGCTCGGCAACGTCATGACGTCGAGCCCCTGCGGCACCTGCCGCGGCTACGGCACGGTCATCCCCAACCCCTGCGCCACCTGCCAGGGGCAGGGTCGCGTCCGTGCCCGCCGCACCATCCCGATCGACATCCCCGCGGGCGTCGACACGGGGCTCCGACTGCAGCTGCCCGGCCAGGGCGAGGTCGGTCAGGCCGGCGGTCCGAACGGAGACCTCTACCTCGAGGTCAAGGTGAAGCACCACGACACCTACAGCCGCGACGGCGACGACCTGCTGGCGACGCTCGAGGTGCAGATGGCCGACGCGATCCTCGGCACGTCGACGACGCTGTCCGGCATCGACGGCGAGGTCGAGCTCGAGATCAAGCCCGGCACCCAGAGCGCCGACATCATCACCATCCGCGACCGCGGCATCACCAAGCTGCGCGGCACCGGCCGGGGCGACCTGAAGATCGGCGTCCAGGTGGTGACCCCGACCAAGCTCAGCCATAAAGAGCGCGAGCTCATCGAGAAGTTCGCGTCGGGTCGCCGCGGTCAGGGGCCCGAGCTGTCGCAGTTCCAGCAGGGGCTCTTCGGCAAGCTGCGCGACCGGTTCCTGAACTTCTGATCGTGGCGCACTCGTACCTCGTCGAGTCGCTCGACGACGCGTCGGTCGGCGGCGACGTCGTCCTGACCGGCGCGGAGGCGCGGCACGCGGTGACCGTCAGCCGCCTGCGGGTCGGCGACCCGCTGCGGGTCGGCAACGGTCGAGGGCTCGTCGCCGAGGGGATCGTGCAGGAGGCGCGGGCCGACCTCGTCGTCATGCTCACCGAGTCCGTCGCGCACCACCCGCGCCCCGTGGTGACGCTCGGTCTCGTGCAGGCCCTCGCCAAGGGGGACCGCGACGAGCTCGCCGTCCAGGCGGCGACGGAGCTCGGGGTCGACGAGGTCGTGCCCTGGGCGGCGGCGCGCAGCGTCTCGCGCTGGGAGGGCCCCAAGATCGAGAAGGGGCTGACCCGGTGGCGCGCCATCACCCGCGAGGCCACCAAGCAGGCCGTCCGCGCCTGGGGCCCCGAGGTCGGCGGCCTCGCCACGACGAAGGCGATCGCGGCCCGGGCCGGCGGCGCGCGGGTGCTCGTGCTCGAGCCGAGCGCCGAGGTCGCGCTCTCCGCGGTCGACCTGACCGGCGCCTCCTCGGTGCTGGTGGTCGTCGGGCCCGAGGGCGGGATCTCGCCCGACGAGCTCGAGACGCTCGCGGCCGCGGGGGCGACCCCGGTGCGGCTGGGCGACTCCGTGCTGCGCACGTCGACGGCCGGGCCGGCGGCGATCGCCGTGCTCAGCGTTCGGCTCGGGCGCTGGTAGGCCTGCGGCCGCCCGTGGCCGTGCCTGCGGCTGCGGCCAGGACCGTGGCCGTGCCTGCGGCTGCGGCCGTCCCCTCGACCGGCGAAGTGTCGGGGGTCGCCGGTACGATGGCGTCCATGTCCGATCAGCAGAACCCCGACGCCGAGCCGAGCGTCTTCAGCCGCATCGTCTCGCGTGAGATCCCCGCAGACATCGTCTTCGAGAACGACCGGCTCATCGCCTTCCGAGACATCCAGCCCCAGGCGCCGGTGCACCTCCTGGTCGTCCCCAAGACGTCGTCGTACCGAGACGTCGTCGAGCTCGCTGCGGGCGATCCCGCCCTTCTCGCCGAGCTCGTCTCGACCGCGTCCGCCCTCGCCGCCGACCCGGCGGTGTTCCATGACGCCGAGGGTCGGCGGTTCGACGGCTCGTCGTTCCGACTGATCTTCAACACCGGCGAGTCCGCCGGCCAGACCGTTTTCCATGTCCACGCCCACGTCCTGGGCGGCCCCCTCCAGGAAGGCACCCTTGCCCACTAGCGACACTCGCCCCTCCGAGCCCCGCGGCGACGACGCCGCCGACATCGTCCGCGTCGACATGCAGGTCGACGGCGTGGCCATGGTGCAGCTGCTCGGTCCGCAAGACCGCCTGCTCAAGACCGTCGAGAAGCAGTACCCCGACGTGCGCGTGCTCGTCCGAGGCAACGAGGTCGTGCTCGAGGGCCCCGCGGACCCGGTCCGCCGTGCGCGCGGCCTGGTCGACGAGCTCGTGGCCATGGTGCGCGGCGGGCACGATCTCGCCCCCGCCGAGGTCGAGACCTCCGCGCGGGTGCTCGACGCCGGTCAGAGCACGCCCTCCGCCATGTTCGGCGACCCCATCGTGTCGGGCAAGGGCAAGCCGATCCGCGCCAAGACCCCCGGTCAGCGCGAGTACGTCGACGCGATCGACGAGCACACGATCACGTTCGGCATCGGTCCGGCCGGCACCGGCAAGACCTACCTGGCGATGGCGAAGGCGGTGCAGGCCCTGCAGCGCCGCGAGGTGCAGCGCATCATCCTCACCCGGCCGGCCGTCGAGGCGGGCGAGCGGCTCGGGTTCCTCCCCGGCACGCTCACCGACAAGATCGACCCGTACCTCCGGCCGCTCTACGACGCCCTGAACGAGATGATGGACCCTGAGATCGTGCCCAAGCTGCTCGCAGCGGGCACCGTCGAGGTGGCTCCGCTGGCGTACATGCGCGGGCGCACGCTCAACGACGCCTTCGTCGTGCTCGACGAGGCCCAGAACACCA
Source organism: Frigoribacterium sp. CFBP9029 (assembly GCF_034045305.1). NCBI lineage: Bacteria > Bacillati > Actinomycetota > Actinomycetes > Micrococcales > Microbacteriaceae > Frigoribacterium > Frigoribacterium sp. CFBP9029. Next base: position 14,333 of record NZ_JAXCWB010000007.1, on the reverse strand, counting down.
CGCCCGAGCAGATGAAGATGTTCCTGACCCGACTCGGCTTCGGCTCGAAGATGGTCATCACCGGCGACGTCACGCAGATCGATCTGCCCACCGGGGCGAGCGGCCTGCAGCTGGTCACGCGGGTGCTCGATCGGATCGACGACATCCACTTCTCCAGGCTGACCAGCGACGACGTCGTGCGGCACACCCTCGTGGGTCGCATCGTCGACGCCTACACGACGTTCGACGCCGAACGGCAGGCGCAGCAGTTCGCCCGCTCCGAGGCGTCGGGCACGGCGTCGGCCGCGCCGGCCGCCACCCGCACCGATCCCGGCTACGGCTCCGGGGCACCTCGCGACCGGCAGTCCGAGAACCGTCCGTCCGAGAGAGGAACCCGATGAGCATCGAGGTCAACAACGAGTCGGGTGTCGAGGTCGACGAGGCCGCCATCCAGCGTCTGGCGACGTTCGCACTCGATCAGATGCACGTCCACCCCGAGGCCGAGCTCGCGATCGTCTTCGTCGACGAGGCCGCGATGGAGCAGCTGCACGTCCAGTGGATGGACGAGCCCGGCCCCACCGACGTCCTCAGCTTCCCGATGGACGAACTGCGGCCCGGCACCGAAGAGGACCCGACCCCGGCCGGTCTGCTCGGCGACATCGTGGTCTGCCCGCAGGTCGCCGTCGCTCAGGCGGCGACCGCGGGTCACAGCCCGCTCGACGAGATGCAGCTGCTGACCTGCCACGGCATCCTCCACCTGCTCGGCTTCGATCACGCCGAACCGGACGACGAGCGCGAGATGTTCGGCCTGCAACGCGAGATCCTCGCCGCCTTCGCCGGCGCAGACGAGCGGCGGTGACCCGGTGATGGTCACCGTGTTCGTCATCGTGGCCGTCGTCCTGGTGGTCGCCGGCGGTCTCCTCGCCGCCATCGACTCGGCCCTCGGCGTCCTCAGCCGGGCCGATCTCACCGACGAGGCCGAGCAGTCGCCCCGCAGTCGCAGGGCGCTGCTGGCGATCGCGGTCGACACCGGTGCGCACGTCAACGCCGTCAACTTCGTCCGGGTCGTCGCCGAGACGTCCGCTGCGGTCCTGGTGTCGCTGGCCTTCGCCTTCAGTGTCGATCGCTGGTGGGTGGCGTTGCTGCTCTCCGCTCTCATCATGACCGTGGTGTCGTTCGTGCTCGTCGGCTCCAGCCCGCGCAGCGTCGGGAGGGCCCACGCACGCGGTCTGGTCGTCGCGACGGCGGGGTTCGTCCGTCTCGTGCGAGTGGTGCTCGGCCCCGTCGCCGACGCGCTCGTCGCCGTCGGCAACCGCGTCACCCCGGGTCGTCCGGCCAGCTCGTCGTTCTCGTCCGAAGAGCAGCTGCTCAGCATGGTCGACGAGGCGACCGAGCTCGACGTGCTCGAAGAGGACGACCGCGAGCTCATCCACTCGATCTTCGAGTTCAGCGACACCGTCGTCCGCGAGGTCATGGTGCCCCGCACCGACATGGTCACCATCGAGGCGACGGCCACCGTCGGCTCCGCGATGAGTCTGTTCCTCGGTCGCGGTGTCTCCCGGGTGCCCGTCGTCGGTCGCGACAACGACGACGTCGTGGGCGTCGTCTACCTACGCGATCTCGCCCGTCGGCTGCACGAGCACGTCGGCGACGACGACGCCCTCGTCGGCTCCCTCGCCCGGCCCGCGGCGTTCGTCCCCGAGTCGAAGAAGGCCGACGACACCCTGAGGCAGATGCAGCTCGACAAGAACCACCTCGCGATGGTCGTCGACGAGTACGGCGGCATCGCCGGCCTGGTGACCCTCGAAGACCTCATCGAGGAGCTCGTCGGAGACATCAGCGACGAGTACGACCGCGAGGTCGCACCGCACCGCGAGGTGGCCGACGGCGTCTTCCGCGTCAGCGCCCGCATGCCCGTCGACGAGCTCGGCGACCTCTTCGGTCTCGACCTCGACGACGACGACGTCGACTCGGTCGGCGGGCTGCTCACCAAGACGCTCGGGCGACTGCCCGAGAAGGGGTCCGTCGTGACCGTCTCCGGGCTGACTCTGACGGCCGACCGCACCGAGGGGCGCCGACACGACCTCCAGACGGTCCTCGTCGAACGGAACCCGGTCGTCGCCTCCGACGGCACGGATCCTGCCTCCGGTCTCGTCGAGCACGACCCCGACCTCACCCCGCACCGCATCTCGAACCGCTCCGCGAAGGAAACCGCATGACGACCCCCGACGACCCGACACAGGCCATCGACCCCACCCGGCCCGAGCCCGGCTCGAACTACCGGGCGGGCTTCGTCTCGTTCGTCGGTCGCCCCAATGTCGGGAAGTCCACGCTGACGAACGCGCTGGTCGGTCAGAAGGTCGCGATCACCTCGTCCAAGCCGCAGACGACCCGTCGAGCGATCCGAGGCATCGTCCACCACGCCGACGGTCAACTGGTGCTCGTCGACACCCCGGGCATGCACCGACCCCGCACCCTGCTCGGCGAGCGTCTCAACGACGTGGTGCAGACCACCCTCGGCGACGTCGACGTCATCGGCTTCTGCGTGCCCGCCGACGAGAAGATCGGACCCGGCGACAAGTACATCAACGAGCAGCTCGACGCGTTCCCGCGGGCCAAGAAGGTGGCCATCGTCACCAAGGTGGACACGACCTCCCGGCCGGCGGTGGCAGAGCAGCTCCTCGCCGTCAGCCGTCTCCGCGACTGGGAGGCCATCATCCCGCTGTCGGCCGTCACAGACGTTCAGCTCGACGTCCTCGCGACGGAGCTGATCAAGCTGATGCCCCGATCGCAGCCGCTCTACCCCTCCGACGCGGTCACCGAGGAGGGACTCGAGGATCGCGTCGCGGAGTACGTCCGTGAGGCGGCGCTCGAGGGCGTCCAAGACGAGCTGCCGCACTCGCTGGCCGTCACGATCGACGACATGGTCGAGCGCGACGACAAAGACCTGCTCGAGATCTACGCGAACCTCTTCGTCGAGCGCGACAGCCAGAAGGCCATCGTCATCGGCAAGGGCGGTCAGCGTCTCCGCGAGGTGGGCGAACGGGCTCGAGCCCAGATCGAGCCGCTCGTCGGCAAGCAGGTGTTCCTGTCCATCCGGGTCAAGGTGGCCAAAGACTGGCAGCGCGACCCGAAGCTGCTCGGGCGCCTCGGCTTCTGATCGGAGGTCCCTCCACAGGATGACCCGCCTCCGTCGCCCGTCGCGAGGTCCGTGCGCCCGCTCGTGAAGCGACCCGACGGGCCGTACGGTAGTCCCGTGCTCTTCCGTCGCCTCGCCCCCTACCAGCTGGTGGTGGACGCCGCGTCGGGTGTCGTGCTCTTCGGTGCGGCGCTGCTCATCTCCAACGACTCGTTCACCGGCGTCGTGGCTCTCGGGCTCGCGGTGGCCCTCGCCGTGCGCCGGTTGTCGCCGAGTCTCGCTCTCTCGATCGCCTGGGTGGTCGCCATCGGCGAGATGCTCGCGCGGACGACCCCCGACGTCAGCAACATCGCCATCTGCGTGATCCTCTACACGGTCGCCGCGTACGGCACCGACCGGCTCAAGTGGCTGGGTCTGGTGTCGCTCGTGGTGGGCGCGGCCGTCGGCACGTTCTACCTGACCTTCGTGCAGACGACGATCTTCGGAGTCTCCTACGACGTGAGCGGCATCACGGACGTCGTCCGCATCATGCTGCAGGTCGGCATCACGTTCCTCGGGCTGCTCGCGCTGCTGGGGCTTCCGTGGGCCGGCGGTCTGCTCGCCCGCTCGCGCTCCGCCGAGCGCACGAGCCGCGAGGCCCGCCTGGTCGCCGAGCGCGAGACCATCCGCGCCGAGGGGGACGCCGCTCGAGCTGAGCGGGAGGCAGCCCGAGCCGAGCGCGACATCGCCGTCGAGCAGGAGCGCAACCGGATCGCGCGTGACATGCACGACGTCGTGGCGCACTCCCTCGCTGTCGTCATCGCTCAGGCGGACGGCGCTCGGTACGCCGCCAAGGTCGACCCCACGAGCGTCGACGACGCGCTGACGACGATCGCCTCGACGGCGCGCGAGGCCCTCGGCGACGTCCGCGTCCTCCTCGGGCAGCTGCGCCACAGCCAGGACGAGGCGCCGCAGCCCGCTCTCGGCGACCTCGACAGGCTGCTCGAGCAGATGCGCGCCTCCGGACTCCGCATCGACCACCGGGTCGTGGGGGAGCCGCAGCAGCTCGGAACGAACCGGCAGCTGGCCGTCTTCCGCATCGTGCAGGAGTCTCTGACCAACGTGCTGCGGCACGGGGCGGTCGACGAGGTCGTCGAGCTGGTCTTCGACTGGCGGTACGAGTCCCTCCACCTGCTCATCAGCAACGTGGTGCGGCCCCTGACCCGTCCGGTGCCCACGACGCCACCCGGCGAAGAGCGCCGCGGCGGCCACGGACTCGACGGCATGCGCGAGCGCGCGACGCTCGCCGGCGGCTCGCTGACCACCCAGAACGCCGACGGCCGCTTCGTCGTCCACGCCATCGTGCCGACCTCGGCACTCACACAAGAAGTAGGTCTCGCCCGGTGACTCCCACTCCCATCCGCGTCGCGCTCGTCGACGACCAGGCCCTGTTCCGTGCCGGCATCAAGATGCTCGTGGGGTCGCAGCCCGACCTGGTCTTCGTCGGCGAGGCGAGCAACGGCGAAGAGGGCGTGGCCATGGTCGCCGAGACCACGCCAGACGTCGTCCTCATGGACATCCGCATGCCCGTCATGGACGGCATCGCCGCGACGTCGGCCGTGCTGGCGCAGGCCGAGCAGGCCGTCCGCAAGCCCCCGCGCATCATCGTCCTCACGACCTTCGATCTCGACGAGGCGGCGACCAGGGCGATCCGAGGAGGCGCGAGCGGCTTCGTCCTGAAAGACGCCGATCCCGAGTTCCTCCTCGCCGCCATCCGCACCGTCCACTCGGGCAACGCCGTCATCGCCGCCTCGGCCACTCGGGAGCTCTTCGAGCACTTCGACGGCCGTGGCTCCCGGGCCGTGCCCGAGGCGTTCCGCTCGCTGACGACCCGCGAGCGGGACATCTTCGACCTCGCATCCCGCGGCCTCAGCAACTCCGAGATCGCGACACGCGAGTTCCTCAGCGAGGCCACCGTCAAGACGCACATCAGCCGGGTCCTGTCGAAGCTGTCGCTGCGCGACCGCGTGCAGCTCGTCGTCTACGCCTACGAGCACGGCCTGACGAAGTGACGGCCTCGAGACCGGGGCGGCGGGCGGACCATCGCGCGCCTCCTCGGTCTCTCCGATCCGGGCGGCGGTGCTAGCCTCGACCTGTGCTGTTCGGTCTGCTCCTCCTTAGCTGCCGCGACGAGTCCTAGCCCAGGCCTCCCTCGTCGCGGAGTTCGTCGTCGGCTGACCAACGAAGCGCTGACACTGTCGGCAAGCCCAGGAGCTCGAGACCATGAAGAACACCCAGACCGCGTCGGCCATGCCGATCCACAAGTACCGCCCGTTCCACGAGCAGTTCGCCGTCGATCTGCCCGACCGCACGTGGCCGTCCGCCCGAATCACCGAGGCTCCGCGCTGGTGCGCCGTAGATCTGCGCGACGGCAATCAGGCGCTGATCGACCCGATGAGCCCCGAGCGCAAGCGCATCATGTTCGATCTGCTGGTCGGCATGGGCTACAAGGAGATCGAGGTCGGGTTCCCCAGCGCCTCGCAGACCGACTTCGACTTCGTGCGCAGCCTGATCGACGAGGGCGCGATCCCCGACGACGTCACGATCCAGGTGCTGACGCAGGCGCGTGAGCACCTCATCGCGCGCACCTACGAGTCCATCGCCGGGGCGAAGCAGGCGATCGTGCACCTGTACAACTCGACCAGCGCCCTGCAGCGCGACGTCGTGTTCCGCACCGACCGGCAGGGTGTGATCGACATCGCGCTGGAGGGCGTCCGGCTGTGTCTCGAAGCCGAGAAGAGCATCCCGCAGACCGCGGTCTTCTACGAGTACTCGCCCGAGAGCTACACGGGCACCGAGCTCGATTTCGCCCTCGACATCTGCAACCAGGTCATCGAGGCCTTCGACGCGACGCCCGCTCGGCCCGTGATCATCAATCTGCCGGCCACCGTCGAGATGGCGACCCCGAACGTGTACGCCGACTCGATCGAGTGGATGCACCGCCGTCTCGCCCGTCGCGACAGCGTCATCCTGTCTCTGCACCCGCACAACGACCGCGGCACCGGGATCGCCGCCGCCGAGCTGGGCTACCTCGCCGGCGCGGACCGCATCGAGGGGTGCCTCTTCGGCAACGGCGAGCGGACCGGCAACGTGGACCTCGTCGCGCTGGGCATCAACCTGTTCACGCAGGGGATCGACCCGCAGATCGACTTCAGCGATCTCGACATGGTCAAGCGCACCGCCGAGCACTGCAACCAGCTGCCCGTCCACGAGCGGAGCCCGTGGGCCGGCGACCTGGTCTACACGGCGTTCTCCGGTTCGCATCAGGACGCCATCAAGAAGGGCTTCGAGGCGATGGCCGCCGAGGCCGAGACCGCCGGAGTATCGGTCGACGAGCTGCCTTGGGCCGTGCCGTATCTGCCGGTCGACCCGAAAGACCTCGGTCGCAGCTACGAGGCGGTCATCCGCGTCAACTCGCAGTCCGGCAAGGGCGGCGTCGCCTATCTGCTGAAGGCCGACCACGCCATCGATCTGCCCCGCAAGCTGCAGATCGAGTTCAGCGGCGTCGTCCAGGCGCGCACGGACGAAGAAGGCGGTGAGATGACCAGCGCGAACATCTGGTCGATCTTCCGCGACGAGTACCTGCCGGCCGACTCGACCGACGACAAGTGGGGCCGCTTCGAGCTCACCCGCACCCGCACGTCGAGCGACCTGACCGGCGAGACCGCGCTCGACGTCGACCTGCGCATCGGCGACGACGTCGAGTCGACCACGGGACGAGGCACGGGGCCGATCGCCGCGTTCATCTCCGTCCTCGAGGCGCATGGAGTCGGCGTCAAGCTGTACGACTACGTCGAGCACACGCTCAGCGCGAGCGGCGACGCGCAGGCCGCGGCCTACGTCGAGCTGGACGTCGACGGGACGCGCCTCTGGGGTGTGGGCATCGACGCCGACATCTCGACGGCGTCGCTGAAGGCGATCGTCTCGGCGGTGAATCGCGCGCTCCGCGGGGTCGAGGCACGCCAGCTCGCCTCCGCCTGAGCTGCCGCCTTCTCCGCCGCCGCACCGCTCGTCGTCGGTCCACCCTGCCGTCGCACGCTCCCGTGTCGGCAACTCCTGCCTCCTGCGGATGCACCGCCCCGTACGGTGCCTCTGCGGCTGGATCGCTGCACGGAGCAGGAGTTGTCGGCGCGTGGGCCCGCCCGGAAGATGCGTTGCTCGGGGCTGCGGCACGCCGCGCCGGCCTGCTCAACGGTCGGCCACGGTCGGCAACTCCGGTCGTCTGCGGTCGAGACGCCGACACGCCGAGGTGCTGACGCCGGCCGACGCGAGGAGCAGGAGTTGCCGACGCCGCGGGGTAGCTGTCCCGCGAGCTGCGAGAGGAGGCGCGGGTCGGCGCGGGGCACCGGGGCCGCGGGGTAGCGGGGCGACGCAGCGGGGTAGCGGCGCGGGTCGGCGGCGGGGCCGCGGTGCCGCAGGGCAGCAGGGCAGCAGGGCGGCGGGGCGGCGGGGGACCGGCGGGCCCCGGGCCTCAGCGGGGGCGGCGCCAGCGGGGCAGCCTGCTGAGGGCGCGCTGCTCGGGCAGGGTCCAGCCGAATCGCACCGCGAGCATGCGGATGACCAGCGTCACCGAGGTGCCCACGACGGCGGCGACGGCGACGGGGGCGCCGAAGCTCACGGCGACGACGAGCACTCCGGTGCCCGCGGCCGCCGCGACCGCGTAGAGCGACCCCACGTGCATCATCGCGATCGTGAGGTTCATCAGGAGGTCGCGCAGCACCGACCCGCCCACGGCTGCGATCACCCCCACGAACACGGCGGGGATCTCCGGAATCCCCATGGCGAGCGCCTTGGTCGACCCGATGGCCCCCAGCAGCCCGATCGTGAGGGCGTCCAGCACCGTGATGACGCCCGCCAGCCGGTCGAACACGCGTTGCAGCGCCATGCCGAGGATCGCCGCCAGCACGGCCACCAGCAGGTACCAGTTGCTCGACATGGCACGGGGCACGACGCCGAGCAGCACGTCGCGCAGCACGCCGCCGCCGAGCCCGGTCGCGATGCCGATGATGGCGACGCCGAGCAGATCGAGACGTCGGTCTTTGAACTCGGAGGCGAACATGGCGCCCTGCAGGCTCCCGATGCCCACCGCGAGAAGATCCACCCACAGAGGTACGGCGAAGGCTGTGGCGTGCATCCGACGTTTGTACCACGCGGGGGATACTGGAGGGGTGCCCGTCTACCGCGATGAATGCGTCATCCTGCGCACCCACAAGCTGGGCGAGGCCGACCGCATCCTCACGATGCTCAGCCGCAACCACGGCAAGATCCGGGCCGTCGCGAAGGGCGTCCGCCGCACGGCCTCGAAGTTCGGCGCCCGTCTCGAGCCGATGATGGTAGCCGACCTGCAGCTCTACGAGGGCCGTTCGCTCGACATCGTGCAGCAGGCCGAGTCGCTGGGCTCGTACGGGGCGGTGATCGCGGGTGACTACGCGAGCTACACGGCGGGCAGCGTCATGGTCGAGACCGCCGACAAGCTGACGGAGGCCGAGGCGGGTCTGCAGCAGTACCTCCTGCTGGTCGGTGCGCTCCGGTCGTTGTCGCGCGCCGAGCACGCGCCGCAGCTGACGCTCGACTCGTACCTCCTCCGGGCGCTGAGCGTGGCGGGGTGGTCGCCCAGCTTCGGCGACTGCGCGGTCACGGGCGCGCCGGGACCGCATTCGGCGTTCGTCGTGCAGCTCGGCGGGGTGGTGGCGGACGACCACGCGCCTCCCGGGTCGCCCCGATTGACCGAGGAGGCGCTGGCCCTGTTGTCGGCGCTGCTCACGGGAGACTGGACGGTCGCCGACGCCGCGCCCGAGGGCACGCGCAACCAGGCCAGCGGCGTCGTGGCGGCGTACACCCAGTGGCATCTCGAACGGGGACTCCGTTCGCTCCAGCACGTGGATCGCGAGCCGGCGAGAGCCGCCGTGACCGCCTCGGCCCCGACGGGCCGCACCCCGCTCCCAGGAGGGCATCCGTGAAGAAGACGCACCGCGACGCGGCCGACTACCGACCCCTCGACTGGACGGGCGTCCACCCTCCCGAGCTGCCGAAGGGCGCGGTGCCCGGGCACGTGGCCATCGTCATGGACGGCAACGGCCGGTGGGCGAACGGCAGGGGCCTCACCCGGGTGGAGGGCCACAAGGCGGGCGAGATGTCGCTGCTCGACGTCGTCGCCGGGGCGATCCAGATGGGCGTCAAGCACCTCAGCGTCTACGCGTTCTCGACCGAGAACTGGAAGCGCTCGCCCGACGAGGTGCGGTTCCTGATGGGCTTCAACCGCGACGTCCTGCACAGGAGGCGCGACCAGCTGAACGCGTGGGGCGTCCGTGTCCGCTGGGCCGGCCGCAGACCCCGGCTCTGGGGCTCGGTGATCAAAGAGCTGCAGTACGCGGAAGAGCTCACCCGCGGCAACGACGTGCTGACCCTCACGATGTGCGTCAACTACGGCGGTCGCACGGAGATCGCGGACGCCGTCCGGGCCATCGCCGAAGACGTCGCGGCGGGTCGCATCAAGCCCTCCGGCGTGAGCGAGAAGCTCATCCAGAAGCACCTCTACACGGCCGATCTGCCCGACGTCGACCTCTTCGTCCGCAGCTCGGGCGAGCAGCGGACGAGCAACTTCCTGCTCTGGCAGTCGGCCTACGCCGAGATGGTGTTCCTCGACCGGTTGTGGCCCGACTTCACGCGCACCGACCTGTGGGAGGCCGTCACGACCTACGCCGCCCGGTCGCGGCGCTTCGGCGGGGCGATCGACGCGCCGACCGCCTGACGCGCCGACCACCCGGCGCACCGACCGCCTGACGCGCCGACCACCCGACGGCCAGACGCGTCGACGGTCAGGTGCGCCGGCGACCCGCCCGGCCTCAGAACTGGATGTTCGCGCCCAGGAAGATCCGCTCGGCCGGCCAGAGGAACTGCAGCGTCAACGGCCCGTCTGCGTCGCGGTGGAACCACGCGTTGGCGAACACGACTGACTCGCCCGGCAGCAGGTACCAGGTCGCCGCATCGGCGGGGAACTGCGCGTCGAGCTCGGTCTCGTACCCGAGGCCGGTGAGCAGGTCGCGGCCCGCGAAGACGTCCTGGGTCGCGAGGTCGTTGCCGTACGACGAGTAGTCGGCGCTGAGATCGGTGAGGTCGAGACGCTGCTGCGAGTTGTTCGTCAGCACGTAGGCGGTCGCGACGACCTCCGTGCCGGTCGGGTAGGGGTCGGTGCCGTCGGGGCGCGCGTAGATCGACGGCGCCTCCGTCGTCAGGCGGCCGACGTCGTAGATGTAGATCGTGAGGTCGCTGTAGTTGACCTGGTTGAGCAGCGTGCCGCCGGGCGCGAGGTCGTCGGGTGCGGTGCCGCCGCCGGTGCCGGGCGCCCCGGTGACCTGGGGCTGCGGGGGAGCCGTCGCCGCGCCTCCGGAAGGTCCGCCGCCGACCGGCTCGAGCGAGTCGAGGTCGGCGAAGCAGCCGGTCAGGGCCACGAGCGTGGTGACGACCACGGCCGCCGAGGCGAGCACTCTTCTCCGCACGTGCAGACACCTTCCCGAAGTCGTCCGGTCAGCCTAACCCGCGTCCGATCGGGGGCCGCTCAGGGCGGTGAGGCCGTGGAGGCGCGGGTCGAGAGCCGCGATCGCCCCGGTGAGCGCACGGACGCTGGGCACCCGCCGGGCACCGGGCCGGTGCACGACGGCGATGCGACGCCCCATCTGGTCGGGCAGGTCGACCACGCGGACGGCGCTCGGCAGCGCCGCGGCCTGCAGCGAGAGCCTCGGCAGCAGGGCGACGCCCATGCGCGCGGCGACGAGCCCGAGCACAGCCAGCGCGTTGTCGGTCTCCAGCACGATCTCGGGCGCGAAGCCCTCGGCCGCGCAGGTCGCGAGGAGGTGCCCGCGGCACCGGGGGCAGCCGCCGATCCACCGCTCGTCGGCGAGGTCGGCGAAGGGCGACCCGTCGGCGAACGGGTGGTCGGCGGGCAGCACCAGCACGGTGCGGTCGAGGTACACGTCGCGTTCGCTGAGCCCGTCGAGATCGCGGCCGGCGGTGGTCGACCCGGGGTGGCTGAAGACCAGGGCGACGTCGGCCGTGCCGTCGCGGAGCGCCGCGAGGGCCTCGGGCGGCTCGGCCTCGACGTAGGTCACCTGCAGACCCGGGTGCTCGTGCCGGAGTCGCGCGAGCACGTCGGGCACGATGGTCGAGGAGGCGCTGGGGAACCCGGTCAGTCGCACGCGTCCCGAGGCGGCCCCGCCGAGCCGGTCGAGCTCCTGCCGGGCGGCGTCGAGGGCGGCCTGCACGTGCACGGCGTGCTCGGCGAGACGGGCGCCGGCCTCGGTGAGGGTGACGCCGCGTCCCGTGCGGAGCACCAGCGGGTGCCCGACACGGGCCTCGGCGCGGCGCAGATGCTGACTCACGGCGGGCTGGCTGTAGCCCAGCCGGGCGGCCGCGGCGGTGATCGTGCCCGTGTCGGCGAGGGCCCGCACCACGCGGAGCGTCTGCAGGTCGAGGTCGTCGCTCATGCCTGAACCATAACCCGGGGTTATGCGATCGACACGATATCGGTGGTTGTCTTGGGGGTGCGGGGCGAGGAGTCTGGGGGCATGACCGACTCGACCCGCTCCTCCTGGTCGCCCGCTCTCGTCGAGGCGACGCGGTCGTTCGCGCCCCGCACCGGCTACCTCGCGGCCTGCACGATGGGTCTGCCGATGCTCGCGACGCTCGAGGCCCAGCGCCTCGACCTCGAGTCGTGGCGGACGGGCGGCACCTCGCCGATCGAGTACGGAGCGGTCGTCGAGGAGGCGCGGGTCGCCTACGCCGCGCTCGTCGCCGTCCCCGCCTCTCGCGTCGCCATCGGCTCCCAGACGTCGGCGATGGTCGCCGTCGTCGCGGCCGCCGTGCCCGACGGCGCCGAGGTGCTCTGCGTCGACGGCGACTTCAGCTCGATGGTCTTCCCCTTCCTTCAGCAGCGGCATCGCGGCGTGCGGGTGCGGAGCGTGCCGCTCGCCGAGCTCGCGTCGTCGGTCTCGGCGGCGACCTGGCTGGTGGCCTGGTCGGCGATCCAGTCGGCGACGGGCGCCGTGGCCGACGACCGGGCGATCGTCGCCGCGGCGGGGCGGCACGGTGCGCTCACGCTCTGCGACACGACCCAGGCCGCGGGGGTGCTGCCGATCGACGCCGGGCGGTACGACCTGACGGTGTGCCACGGGTACAAGTGGCTGTGCAGTCCGCGAGGGGCGGCGTTCCTGACGGTGTCCGAGAGCGCCGCGCCGCGCCTCCGGCCGGTTCAGGCGGGGTGGTACGCGGGGGAGTCGGTCTGGGGGTCGTGCTACGGGCCGACCATGGAGCTCGCGTCGGACGCCCGCGCATTCGACGTGTCGCCGGCCTGGCCCGCGTGGGTCGGGGCTCTGCCGGCGCTGCGGGCCCTCGCGTCGCTCGACACGGCCGAGGTCTGGCGCCGCGCCTCCGGCCTGGGCGATCTGCTCTGCGACCGACTCGACCTGCCGCGGCAGGGCCAGGCGATCGTCACCTGGGTGGACCCGGGGGCCGACCTCGTGTCGCTCGCCGCGGCGGGGCTGACGGCGTCGGGGCGCGCCGGTCGGGTCCGGATCGCGTTCCACCTCTGGAACGACGAGGAGGACGTCGAGGCGGTCGTGCGGGCGCTCCGCGCCTGAGGGGCGGCGGCTAGAGTTGCCGGGTACCTCGGCCGACCGGGCATCCAGCTCGGGCCTCAACACAATCGGAGCATCACACGTGGCAGCACCCAACCGTCTCGATTCCGTCATCGCCCTGGCCAAACGCCGCGGGTTCGTCTTCCAGTCGGGAGAGATCTACGGCGGGTCCCGGTCGGCGTGGGACTACGGGCCCCTCGGCGTGGCGCTGAAGGAGAACATCAAGCGCCAGTGGTGGCAGACGATGGTGCAGGGGCGCGACGACGTGGTCGGGCTCGACTCGGCCGTCATCCTGCCGCGTCAGGTGTGGGAGGCCTCGGGGCACGTCGAGGTCTTCAGCGACCCGCTCGTCGAATCGCTGCACACCCACAAGCGCTACCGGGCCGACCACCTGCTCGAGGCCTACGAGGCCAAGCACGGCCACCCGCCGGAGAACGGCCTCGCCGACGTCCGCGACCCCGAGACCGGCCAGCCCGGCTCGTGGACGGAGCCGCAGAACTTCTCGGGTCTGCTCAAGACGTTCCTCGGCCCGGTCGACAACGAGCAGGGCATGGCGTACCTGCGCCCCGAGACCGCGCAGGGCATCTTCACGAACTTCGACAACATCCTGCAGTCGTCGCGCATCAAGCCCCCGTTCGGCATCGGCCAGATCGGCAAGAGCTTCCGCAACGAGATCACCCCCGGCAACTTCATCTTCCGCACCCGCGAGTTCGAGCAGATGGAGATGGAGTTCTTCGTCGAGCCCGGCACCGACGAAGAATGGCACCAGTACTGGATCGACCAGCGCTTCCAGTGGTACGTCGACCTCGGCATCGACCCCGAGAACCTCCGCCTGTACGAGCACGCCGCCGAGAAGCTGTCGCACTACTCCAAGCGCACCGTCGACATCGAGTACCGCTTCCGCTTCGCGGGCGGCGAGTTCGGCGAGCTCGAGGGCGTCGCGAACCGCACCGACTACGACCTCAAGACCCACGCCGCCGCTTCGGGCAAAGACCTCTCGTACTTCGACCAGGCCAAGAACGAGCGCTGGACCCCGTTCGTCATCGAGCCGGCGGCCGGTCTGACCCGCTCGCTCATGGCGTTCCTGGTCGACGCGTACACCGAAGACGAGGCGCCCAACGCCAAGGGCGGCGTCGACAAGCGCACCGTGCTGAAGCTCGACCGTCGGCTGGCGCCGATCAAGGTGGCCGTGCTGCCGCTGAGCCGCAACGAACGGCTCTCGCCGCTGGCACGCGAGCTCGCCGCCGACCTGCGCAAGTACTGGAACATCGACTTCGACGACGCCGGCGCCATCGGCCGCCGCTACCGCCGTCAAGACGAGATCGGCACGCCGTTCTGCGTCACCGTCGACTTCGACTCGCTGGACGACGACGCGGTCACGGTGCGCGAGCGCGACACCATGGAGCAGCAGCGGATGCCGCTGGCGCAGCTGCGCGGGTACCTGGCCGAGCAGCTGCTCGGCAGCTAGCGGTCGCGCGGGGGCGGGCCCGGCCTGCCCCCGCCGCCCTGCCGCCCCCGCGGCCCCCGCGGCCGGCGCCCCCGCG
>NZ_JAXCWB010000006.1:0-180108 GCF_034045305.1 Frigoribacterium sp. CFBP9029 | reverse complement strand
GGCCCCGGCGGCCCGGCTGCTGCTGCGGACGCGGTCCCACCCCGACTTGGCGATCGGTCCGGCCGCGGCCGCGATCGTCGCACTCCGCGTGCGCAGCCGGTCGGCGGCGCTGGGCCCGACCGGAGCGTCGTCGACGGCCGCCGGTCTCTCGGGTGCGCGCCCCTCGGGCACGTACCCCCGGGGCTCGTCCTGGACGGACGCGTGGCGGGCCGGCTCGTACGCGGCGGGCTCGTAGCCCGCGCGGTCGGGAGCGGAGGAGGCGCGGGCCGGGGGAGCCGGGTGGGGAACGACCGCGCGCTGGTCCGCAGGGGCCTGGCGCGCCTCCTCGGCGGGGTCGGAGGTCGGTTCGACCGAGTCGGCGGGCAGGGCGCCGAGGACTATGTCGGCGAGACCGACCAGGGCGAAGGCGAGCCCCGAGACGAAGAGGCCGATGCCGAGCACGGCGAACGCCACGGCCTCGAAGTCGAGCTGGCCGGGGGCGACGTAGTCGCCGGAGAAGAGACCCGTCTGCACGAGCCGGAAGGTCGAGGCGAGGGCGATCAGCAGACCGGCGGCGCTCATGACGAGGCCGGCGGTGACTGCTGCGGAGACTCTGTTCATGGGGCACCTCCTCTTGCGGACTGGACTGGACGGACCGGCCGTGCTGGGCCGGATGGGACGGGCAGGGTGATGCAGCCCTGCTGAGAATGTAGTCCTCGGGCGGGCTCCGCGGGTGAGCACGGGTGCGCGGAGGAGGCGCTGTGTCGTGCACAGTGCGCACGTTCCGGGCGGTTGCACGGGGTTCGCGGGGTCTTCTCCGATCCGGAGTCGACAGCATCGACGCATGGCTGACTTCTCACGACTCATCGGTGCCGCCAAGCGCGCGCTCGACAACTCGAACTCCGCGGGCGGCTCGGGTTCGCGATCAGGCTCGGCTTCCGGGTCGACGGACTGGCGCGACATGGTGCGCAAGGTCACCGACAAGGTGACGGGCGACGACCGACAGGGCCAGGGCGGCCAGGGCTACGGCCAGGGCTACGACCGCCAGCCCCAGGGCTATGACCAGGGCCAGCAGAGCTACGGCCAGGGCGCGCCCCGGCAGCAGAACCCCGGGCAGGCTCGCGACGGACGATCCGGTGCCGGGCTGTCGCCGGCCGACCGGCAGGCGCTCGCCAAGTACGACTACCTCTTGCAGACCGCACCGCCGCAGCAGCTCGAGCAGGTGCACCGCGACGCGTTCGAGCGACTGACGCCCGCGCAGCGCGAGCAGGTGCTGGCCCGTCTCACCGCCGAGTCCCCGGCCGGCGATCGCCCGGCGTCGAGCAGCCCGGCCGACCTGGCCCGCTCGGCGACCCGCGGCGAGGTCGCCCGGCCCGGGCTGATGAAGCGCGTGCTGGGCAGCAGCGGGGGCAAGGTGGCGGCCGGTGCCGGCGTCGCCGCACTCGGAGGCCTCGCGCTCGCGGTGGCCGGCGGGGCGGCCCTCAGCGCCGTCGCGGCGCCGCTGCTGACCGACGCCCTCGCCTCGGGCGTCGACTTCGAGCAGTTCACCGGCGGGTTCGAGGGTCTCGAGGGGCTGGGTGGCTTCGAGGGCGTCGACGGTCTCGCCGCGAGCGGGGAGGACCTCGCCGCGAGCGGCGGGGACTTCGTCGGCGGTCTCGGCGAGCAGGCGAGCGAGTTCGGCTCGAACTTCCAGATCCCCGGGCTGAGCGACTTCTTCGACCGGTAGCCGTTCGGGGCGAGCGTCTAGTCGCGGGTCGGGGTCGTGCGGGCCGGCTCGAACGTCGCCGCCATGACGGTGACGTCGTCGGGGCGCTCCTCCAACCCGGCCGTGGCGGCGATCGAGTGGACGATGGCGGCCGCGCCGGGCGTCTGACGCACGAGGTCCTCGAAGCGGTTGACCGCCTCCAGCTCGTCGTCGTAGAGGTCGAGCACGCCGTCGCTCACGCAGATCAGGGTGTCGCCGGCGCGGGCCTGCGTGGTGAAGGTCGTCCACTCCGTGCCGATGCCGATCGGCAGGTTGAGCGAGCGCAGCCGCTCGACCGTTCCGTCGGCGCGGCGCAGCACGGCGAGGCCGTGACCGGCGTCCGACCAGTGGATGACGCCGTCCATGCCGATCCGGGCATGGAAGCAGGTGGTGAACTGGGTGTCGACCCCGAGACCGCCCGTCTCGACCCCGGTGGAGGCGCGCTTCAGGGCCGTCGCAGGGTCCGACTCGTCGGCCGAGCTGCGCATGACCGCCCGGACGGCTGCCGCGATCATGCCCGCGCCGACGCCCTTGCCCATGACGTCGCCGAGGGTCAGCGCGATGCCGTCGTCGGTGGGGTACCAGTCGAAGAAGTCGCCGCCGACGGTGCGGGCCGGCACGCACGCGCCGAAGACCGAGAACGAGTTCGGCAGGGTCGACGCGTCCGGCGGCAGCAGCGACTGCTGCACCACGGCGGCGCGGTCGAGCTCGCCCTGGACGGCGCGCCGCCGGGCCTGCGACAGGGTGAGGCGCAGTTCGGCCTGCCGGGCCAGCTCGTTCACGGCGACCGCGAGGGTGCCGTAGACGACGACGGACAGCACGAGTCGCACGACCTCGCTCGACGGCGGCCCCGACGGGTCGAACAGGAACGGCATCAGCAGGGTGACCGACGATCCGATGGCCGGGTAGACGACGTGGCGTCGTCCCGGGTTGGCCGCGATCCAGACGATGGGCAGCAGCACGAAGTTGAGGTAGACCGAGCGGCTGTCGCCGGTGCCGTGCCGGAGCAGACCCACGGCGACGAAGTCGGCGGCGGGGATCAGCAGCTCCCAGCGCAGCGGCACGACGCCCCGGTCGATGGCGAGCGCGAAGCCGAGGGCGAGGCCCGCCAGGGCGACCCCGGACCAGAGGGCGACGGCGTCGGTGACCGTCAACCACGGCGCGCTCGTGCTGAGCACGCCCGCGGCGAGCATGAGCGCGGCGATGAACGCCTGCTTGACGAACGGGAGGCGGCGGGTCGTGATCCGCTCGGCTGCCCGGGTGAGGAACCGCGACCGAGGCCCGCTGGTGCTCTGATCCGACATGCGTCCTCCATCGCGGACGGCGGTGACCGTCCGTTTCGTGCTTGTGGTACCCGTCGCACGAAGAGGTGGAAAGGTCCGTCCAGTTTAGATGCTGGGACATCCTCACCACTCACCCTAGAGGCGGAGCGGTGGGCCGGCAGGCCCCCAGTGCGCGGGTCGACAGAACAGTCGGCCCGAGGAGGCGCGGGTCAGGTCGGCCGATCCGTCGCGGTCCCCTCGTCCAGACCGAGATCGCGGGCCGCCTGCTCGCGCGCGGCGCGCTCGCGAGCGGCGGTCTGCCCCGCAGCGTCGCCGTCGTGCTGCAGCGTGTAGTGGAACCGCCCGGCACCGACCACGGGGAGCGCGCCCGTCGCGACCGCCGGGTCGTCGGGCAGCACCCGGTGCACGCGCAGATGCCGACCCCGGATCAGCCACACGACCGCCACGGCGGCGGCGACGAAGCCCGAGGCGGCGGCCACGCCGATGGCCCAGCGGGGGCCGGCCACGTCGGCGACCCAGCCGACGACCGGTGCGCCGAGCGGCGTGCCACCCGTGAAGACCGCCATGTAGAGGGCCATGACGCGGCCGCGCATCCTCGGTGCCGTCGTCAGCTGCACGGTCGCGTTCGCCGTCGTCATGAGGGTGATCGACGACAGCCCGACCGCGACGAGCACGGCGGCGAAGCTCCAGTACGACGGCATCAGGGCCGAGACGAGGCAGGTGACGCCGAAGGCGAGCGCGGCCGCGATCAGCACGCGCCATCGGGGCCGCTCGCGTCGGGCCGAGAGCAGGGCGCCGGCCAGCGAGCCGACGGCGATGCACGACGAGAGCAGGCCGAAGCCGCTCGCGTCGGTGCCGAACTCGACGCTCGCCATCGTCGAGGTGAAGATGGCGAAGTTGAGGCCGAAGGTGCCGATCACGAACACCATGACGAAGACGACCACGAGGTCGGGACGGTCGCGGACGTACCGGAACCCCTCTCTGATCTGGCCTTTCGCTCGCGAGACGACCGGTTTCAGCTCGAGCTGCGCCACCCGGATGAACCGCAGCGACAGCAGCACCGCCGCGAACGAGCCGGCGTTGATCATGAACACCCAGCCCGTGCCGATCGTCGCGATGAGCACGCCCGCGACGGCCGGGCCGACCAGACGGGCGCCGTTGAACGAGGCCGAGTTGAGACTGACGGCGTTGGTGAGATGACCGGGCGGGACGAGTTCGGAGACGAAGCTCTGCCGCGCGGGCGCATCGATGGCCGCCGCGACGCCGAGCAGCAGCGCGAAGACGTAGACCATCCAGAGCTCGACCGTGTCGGTCAGCACGAGCAGGCCGAGGGCGAGTCCGAGCAGGCCCATGCTCAGCTGCGTCACCATCAGCAGCCGTCTCCGGTCGAACCGGTCGGCGATCAGCCCCGTGACGGGCACCATCAGGATGGGCGGCGCGAACTGCAGCGCCATGGTGATGCCGAGCGCCGTCGCATCGTCGTCGGTCAGATCGGTGAGGACGAGCCAGTCCTGCGCCGTGCGCTGCATCCACGTGCCGATGTTCGACACGAGGGCGCCGGCGAACCACAGCCGGTAGTTGACCAGCGAGAGGCTGCGGAACATCGTGCTCACGACACGCCCTGCGGACGGACGACGGCGGTCTCGAGTCGAGGAGGCGCGGTGTCGGTCATCGAGGAGCCACGATAATCGCTCCGCCCGGGTCCCCGCCGCGATCGGTGCAGATGGCGCAAGTCTGCGGCGCACGCAGTGCGTTCCGTGGCCCGACACCTGTCGGACACCCGGACGACACGCGGTGTTATCGGCGGACCGGTCGACTGACGCGGTCCCCCGATCAGGGGTGGACCCGCACCGTCGATCACCTGGAGCAGGAGCACGAAGTGACCCCCACGACCCGCCGCCGCCGCGCGGCCCTCATCACGGGGGCGGTGGCGATCAGCGCCTCCTTGGCCCTCGTCCCCACCGTGGCGTCCGCCGCGACGCCCGCCGAGGTCGCCGAGAACGGCGGCGCCGCCCGCAGCATCGACGACAGCACGCAGGTGCTGCTCGACTCCGTGAAGGGCGGACCGGCGAAGAACGTCATCCTGCTGATCGGCGACGGCATGGGCGACTCCGAGATCACCTCGGCTCGCAACTACGCCTACGGCGCCGGCGGGCAGCTGCCCGGCATCGACGCCCTGCCGCTGACCGGCCAGTACACGACCTACTCGCTGTACCGCGACGGCGCGAACAAGGGGAAGCCGGACTACGTGCCCGACTCCGCCGCGACCGGTTCAGCCTGGGCCACCGGCACGAAGACGTACGACAACGCGATCTCGGTCGACATCGACGGTGTCCCGCAGGACACCCTGCTCGAGATCGCCAAGGCGAACGGCAAGAAGACCGGCAACGTGTCGACGGCCGAGCTGCAGGACGCGACCCCGGCCGTGCAGGCCGCCCACGTCGCCGCGCGGAGCTGCTACGGCCCCGACTCGGTGACCCAGTGCGGCGCCGACGCCCTCGACCAGGGCGGTCTCGGCTCGATCAGCGAGCAGATCATCGGCACCCGGGCCGACGTCACCCTCGGAGGAGGCGCGGCGTCGTTCACGCAGACCGCCCGTGCCGGTCAGTGGCAGGGCGAGACCCTGTTCGACCAGGCGGCCGACCGCGGCTACCAGATCGTCCGCGACGCCGCGGGTCTCGGCGCCCTGGCCGCCGCCGACCAGACGGCCCCGGTGCTCGGCACGTTCACCGACGGCAACTTCCCGACGCGCTTCGCCGCCACGACCGCGACCGTCGGCGGCGCCGACCTCGCACCGCAGACCTGCACGCCGAACCCCCAGCGCCTCTCGACCGACCTCTCGCTGCGCTCGCTCACCGAGAAGTCGATCGACCTGCTGGACACCGGCGACGCGGGCTTCTTCCTGCAGGTCGAGGGCGCCTCGATCGACAAGCGCGACCACAGCGCCGACGCCTGCGGTCAGATCGGCGAGGTGCTCGACCTCGACGAGGCCGTGCGGGCCGCGCTCGACTTCGCGATCGCCGACGGCGACACGATGGTCATCGTCACTGCGGACCACGCGCACACCAGCCAGATCGTCGACAGCACGCCGCCCGCGACGCTCAGCACCGCGCTGACCACGGTCGACGGCACGACGATGAAGATCGCCTACGGCACGGCCGCGGCCGGCGGATCGCAGCAGCACACCGGATCGCAGCTGCGGGTCGCGGGCTACGGCCCCGGCGCCGGCAACGTGGTCGGCCTGATCGACCAGACCGACAACTTCTTCACCATCGCGAACGCCCTCGAGCTCGACCGCGACCTCGACGGACTCAGTGCCGACGCGACGATCTCGGGTCCGACCGAGGTGGCGCCCGACAGCGAGTTCACGGTCTCGGCCGCAGGGCTGGGCGGCGACCGTCAGGTGCGGGCAGTGCTCGACGCGGGTGACGGCAGCGACCCGGTCGACCTCGGGCTGGTCGACGTGGTCGACGGCACCGTGACGGTCAGCGCGACGGCTCCCGCCGAGGCGGGGACCGCGATGGTCACCCTGACCGGCGTGCAGTCGGGACTCTCTCTGAGCGCGGTCGTCGCGGTCGTCGACGGAGCGGTCGTGCCGGACCCGACGGCGACCCCGTCACCGGGCGACCCGTCGGCGACGCCGACCGACCCGGCCGGCGTCGTGCCGGGCGGGGACGACGGCAGCGCGGGCGGTGCGGGTGGTGCGGGCACGGCCGGCTCCGGACCGCTCGCCTTCACCGGGTCGGAGGCGCTGCCGGCTCTGCTGCTCGCCCTGATGCTCGTCGCCTCGGGCGCCGTGCTCGTGGCCCGCCGTCGTCGCCAGCAGCAGCAGCAGCTCGCCTCGGCGAACGGGGACCTGGGGCCGCAGCTGTAGCGCGCAGCGCGTAGCGCAGCGCGTCGCGACGAGCGCCCAGCGCGTACCTCCGAGTGGACGAGACACCGTGCGACACGGCGGCGTCTCGTCCACTTCGTCGTGTGCGCGGCGTCCGCGGACTACTCGCGGCCGAGTCGGCCGATCAGGCTGGTGTCGAGCGAGTCGAGCAGATCGGCGACGTCGTCGTAGACCTCGTCGGCACCCGCCTCGACGAGCTCGTCGCGCGAGAATCCGCCGCTCAGCACGCCGATGCAGCGGACGCCGGCGCGGTGGGCCGCCGCGACGTCCCACACCGCGTCGCCGACCATGATCGCCTGCGCGGCGGGCACGCCCGCCTTCTCGAGGGCGACCTCGACGATGCCCGGGTCGGGTTTGGCGGTCTCGACGTCCTCGCTCGAGGTGACGGCCCAGAGGGCGTCTTCGATCTGCAGCAGGGAGCGCAGCGCTTTCAATTCGTTCTCGGGTGCGCTCGTCGCGAGCACCACCGAGTGACCGCGGCCGGCGAGCGCCTCGAGGAGGTCGGTCGCGCGGTCGAGGACGTGCAGGTCGCCGCCGTCGCCGAGGTGCTCGTCGTAGTAGCGGGTGTGGGCGTCCTTCACCTTCTCGACGAGGTCGTCGTCGGCATCGTCCCCGATCAGACCGGAGATCAGCAGCGACGGGTCCTTGCCGACCGAGCCGTGGATCCGCCAGCTGTCCACCGGGTGACCGACCTCGGCGAAGGCCCGCGACCAGGCGTCGACATGCGCGTAGTTGGAGTCGACGAGGGTGCCGTCGATGTCGAAGAGCACTGCGGTGTCGGGGGAGTCGGCGGTGTCGGGGGAGTCGTGCGGTGTGGACGTCATCGAACAACCTTGCACCCGCTGCACGGATCGCGTTCCGATCGGGTGCCCGCGCCTCCTCGGTGTGCCGAACCCGACCGCGCATGCTCGGCCTGGTGTACCGAACCCGACTAAATCGCGGCTCAGGTGCCTTTTGGTGGCTCAGCGCCATCTTTTCGGCCGATTCTGTCGGGATTTGCACACAAGCAGGGCCGCTGTCGCGCGCTGTGCCTGTCAGGCGCTGCCGCGCGCAGTGCCTATCAAGCGCTAACGCGCGCTGTGCCTGATCAGGCGCTGTAGCGCGCTGTGCTGATCAGGCGCTGTCGCGCCACATGATGTCGGTGGGGAGCAGCACGCCCGTGGTGGGCAGGTCGGCGCCGCCCAGCTGGTCGAGCACCTGCTGGGCTGCGCGGCGGCCGAGGTCTTCGGCGGGCTGGCGCACGGTCGAGAGGGCCGGGGTGCAGCGGAGGGCCCACGAGCTGTCGTCGAAGCCGACGATGCCGACCTGCGCGGGCACCTCGATGCCGCGGCGGTGCAGCACGTCGAGGGCCCCGGCGGCGACTGCGTCGGACGCCGCGAAGACTCCGTCGACAGTGGGGTCGCGGCGCAGCAGCTCGGACATGCCGTCGACCCCGGCCGTGTAGCTGTAGAACGGGTTGCGGACGACGAGGTCGGGGTCGAACAGGTCGCCGAGCGCCGTGCGGAACCCGGCGAGGCGGTCTTCGCCCGAGTCGCGGTCGAGCCCGGAGGCGAGCATGCCGATGCGTCGCCGACCGGTGTCGACCAGGCGGCGGACGATCGCCTCGGCCGCGGCGCGGTTGTCGATGCCGATGAACGGGATGTCGGGGGCGTCGGGCGGGTGGCCGACGAACGACGCGGGGAGGCGCAGCTCGGCGACCGCCTCGGAGATGGGGTCGCCCGTGCGGGCCGACAGGATGATCGCCCCGTCGACGAAGCCGCCGCGGAGGTACTCGATGACCCGGTCGCTGTCGCGCTGCGAGTCGATCATCAGGGTGACGAGCTGATGGTCGGCCTGCGACAGGACGGCGTTCGTGCCGATCAGGATGTTGCCGATGTTGGGATCGTCGAGCACGACCGAGTGCGGCTCGTGCACGATCAGCGCGATCGCTCTCGAGCGCTGCGTGACGAGGTTGCGGGCCGCCGCGTTGCGCACGTAGCCGACCTTCGCCACGGCCGCCTCGACGGCCTCGCGCGCCTGCGCCGACACGTACGGCTCGTTGTTCAGCACCCGCGAGACGGTGCCGCGCGAGATGCCCGCCTCGGCCGCCACGTCGTGGATCGTGGCCCGGCGTCTCGGGGATCTCGGACCGGACATGGGAGTCACCTTAGCTGAGCCTGAGAGGGGTCGTGAGGCCGGAACGAGCGGCTGTGGACGAAGGAGAACGTGAGTGATGTTGACAAATCCGCGATGGGTGGGTTTTACTCTGTGAACCTTCCCAGAAATTGTCGCCCCGGTCTTGCCGTCGCGAATGTGGGAACGATCACAGACATCATGTGTGAACCTTCACAGACGAAGGGCTCCGGCCTCGAGTCGGTGGGGGATCGCCCGCCGACGAAGCCGAGGCCCCGTGCTCACCCAGACCCTCCCGCAGCAGACCGCGCTCGATCTCGGGCTCGACGGTCTCGTCTTCGGCTGCGACTACAACCCCGAGCAGTGGTCGCCCGAGACCTGGGTCGACGACGTCGCCCTGATGCGCGAGGCCGGGGTCAACCTGGTCGCCATCAACATCTTCGGCTGGTCGCACGTCGAGCCCGAGCCCGGCCGCTTCCGCTTCGACGACCTCGACGCCGTCATCGAGCTGCTGCACGCCGCGGGCATCGGGGTCAACCTCGGCACCGGCACCTCGTCGCCGCCGCCGTGGCTGACCACCCGCCACCCCGAGGTGCTGCCTCAGGCCGCGGACGGCACGACGCGGTGGCCCGGCGGCCGCCAGGCCTACTGCCCGAGCTCGCCCGTCTTCCGTGAGCGCGCCCTCCAGCTCGTCCGCGCGACCGCCGAGCGCTACGGCCGGCACCCCGCCGTGAAGCTCTGGCACGTGTCGAACGAGCTCGGCTGCCACAACGCCCTCTGCTACTGCGACGAGTCGGCCCGAGCATTCCGAGCCTGGCTGGAGGCGCGCTACGGCAGCGTCGACGCCCTCAACACCGCCTGGGGCACGGCCTTCTGGAGCCAGCGCTACTCGGCGTTCGCCGAGGTGCTGCCCCCGCGGGCGACCCTGTCGTTCGTCAATCCGGCGCAGACCATCGACTTCCAGCGCTTCAGCTCCGACACGCTGCTCGAGCACTACCGCGCCGAGGCCGCCGTCATCGAGGCCGTCAGCGCCGTGCCGATCACGACGAACTTCATGGTCGCCGCCCACATCAAGAACCAGGACTACTGGAGCTGGGCAGGCGACATGGCCGTCATCGCCAACGACCACTACCTCGATCACCGCCTCGAGCGCCCCGTCGTCGAGCTGGCCTTCGCCGCCGACACGACCCGCGGTCTCGCCGGAGGCGCCCCGTGGATCCTCATGGAGCACTCGACGGGCGCCGTGAACTGGCAGCCCCGCAACCTCGCGAAGGCACCGGGCGAGATGCTCCGGAACACCGCCTCCCATGTCGCCCGCGGCGCCGACGGCATCTGCTTCTTCCAGTGGCGCGCCTCCGTCAAGGGCACCGAGAAGTTCCACTCCGCGCTGCTGCCGCACGCCGGCACGTCGTCGCGCATCTGGGACGAGTCGGTGCGTCTCGGCGCCCTGGCCGGTCGCCTCGGCGAGCTGCGCGGCTCGCGCGTCGTCGCCGACGTCGCCCTCGTCTTCAGCTGGGAGAACTGGTGGGCCGCCGACCTCGAGGCGCACCCCACGGCCGACTTCTCGTACATCGAGCAGGTGCACCGCCTCTACGGCGCGCTCTGGGATCTCGGCGTCACGGTCGACGTCGTCGCGCCGGGCGCCCCGCTCGACGGCTACTCGCTCGTGGTCGTGCCGAGCCTCTACCTGGTGCGCGACGAGCACGCGGCCGTCGTCGACGCGTTCGTCGCCGACGGCGGATCGGCCCTCGTGACGTTCTTCAGCGGCATCGTCGACGAGACCGACGGGGTCCGTCCGGGCGGCTACCCGGGTGCGTTCCGCGAGATGCTCGGGGTCAGGGTCGACGAGTTCGCCCCGCTGCCGGTCGGCGGCACCGTCGAGCTCGCCGGCGGTCTGCCGGGCGCCACGGGCAGCCTCTGGTCCGAGCCCGTCGAGCTCGTCGGCGCCGAGGCCGTCGTCGAGTACGCCTCGGGCACCCTCGCCGGGCGCCCGGCCGTCACCCGCAACACCCACGGCCGTGGTCTCGGCTGGTACGTCTCGACCGTGCTCGACGCCGAGGCCCTCGGCGATCTCGTCGCCCGGGTCGTCGACGAGGCCGGTGTTCCCGCCCGCAGCGAGGCAGCCGGCCACCCCGGTGTCGAGATCGTCCGCCGGGTCGGCGAGCAGCACGAGTGGGTCTTCGTGCTGAACCACTCCGACGAGACCGTCGCCCACGACTTCGCCGGCTACGACCTCGTCTCCGAGCAGAACGTGGCGGGGCGCATCGAGCTCGCCGCGGGCGGCTCGCACATCATCCGTCAGGACCGGAAGGCATCATGACCGTCACCCCCGCCCGCCCGCGAGACCCGCGAGCCGCCGACACCCCACGGCGCGGATCCGCGCCGAAGCAGAGGACCGCGCCCCGCCGCGGCTTCCGCTACCGCAAGGCGATCGCGATCTTCGTCCTGCCCTTCGGGGTGCTGTTCGCCGCGTTCTACCTGACGCCGATCCTCTACGCCGTGTACCAGTCGCTGCAGAAGATCGAGCGCGAGGGCACCTTCGGGGCCCCGACGCAGGTCTTCGGCGGTCTGACCCAGTACGCGCTGGTGTTCCAGAGCACCGAGTTCTGGGCGTCCATCCTCCGGGTGCTGATGTTCGGCATCGTGCAGGTGCCCGTGATGCTGTTCCTGGCGCTGCTGTTCGCCCTGCTGCTCGACTCGCCCCTCCTCCGCGGCAAGCGCTTCTTCCGACTCGCGTTCTTCGCGCCGTACGCCGTGCCCGGCGTCATCGCCGCGATCATGTGGGGCTACCTGTACTCGCCGAGCCTGTCGCCGTTCTCGGCGGTCACCTCGAACGTCGGGCTGCTCGACGGCGGCACCGTCCTCTGGGCCATCGCGAACGTCGTCACCTGGGTGTTCGTCGGCTACAACATGCTGATCATCTACTCGTCGCTGCTCGCGATCCCCACCGAGATCTACGAGGCCGCACGGCTCGACGGGGCGTCGCAGTTCCGCATCGCCGTCGCCATCAAGATCCCGCTGGTGATCCCGGCCATCGTGCTCACCGCCGTCTTCTCGGTGATCGGCACCCTGCAGCTGCTCACCGAGCCGCTCGTGTTCCGCCAGTTCACATCGACCATCTCGTCGACGTTCACGCCGAACATGCTCGTCTACTCGACGTCGTCGGTGCCCAACTTCAACCTCGCGGCCGCGTTCAGCGTCGTCCTCGCGGTCGCCACGTTCATCCTCTCGATCGGATTCCTCCGGTTGACCCAGCGGAAGGCCGACCAGTGACCGTCGACGCCCCCATCCGTCCCGCCGAGTCGTTCGACGACAAGACGACCCCCGCCCGCCAGCGCGGTCGCGGCCCCCGCGAGAGCGTCATGTCGCGCTCCGCCGCGATGATCATCATGGGCGCGTTCACGCTCTACTTCCTGATCCCGATCTTCTGGCTGCTGGTCTCGTCGACCAAGACGCTCGACAACTTCAACACCAGCGCCGCGCTGTGGTTCTCGCCCACGTCGCTGCAGGACTTCGCGGGCAACATCGCGCAGCTCTTCACCTACAACGACGGCATCTTCCCGCGGTGGATGGTCAACAGCATCGTCTACGCGACGGTCGCCGGCGGTCTCGGCACGATCCTCTCGGCGATGTGCGGCTACGCGCTGGCGAAGTACCGGTTCCGTGGTCGCGAGGCGCTGTTCAACATCTTCCTGGGCGGCGTGCTCGTGCCGGCGACGGCCCTGGCGCTCCCGCTGTTCCTGATCTTCAGCGAGGTGCAGCTGACCGACACGTTCTGGGCGGTGTTCCTGCCGAGCATCGTCAGCCCGTTCGGCGTCTACCTGAGCCGCATCTACGCGGCGTCCAGCGTGCCCGACGAGATCGTGGAGGCCGCCCGCATCGACGGCTCGAGCGAGCTCCGGACCTTCTTCACCGTCGCGATCCGACTCATGTCGCCGGCCCTCGTGACCGTGTTCCTGTTCCAGTTCGTCGCGATCTGGAACAACTTCTTCCTGCCCCTGGTGATGCTGCGCTCGCAGGAGCTGTTCCCGGTGACCCTCGGTCTCTACACCTGGAACTCCAACGTCAGCCAGTACCCCGAGCTCCGCACCCTGGTGCTCGTGGGGGCGTTCGTCTCGATCATCCCCCTGCTGATCGCGTTCCTCAGCCTGCAGCGCTTCTGGCGCAGCGGCCTGGGGGCCGGCGGTCTCAAATAAGCCACCCCTCCCGGGTCACCCGACCCGCACCTCCTCGACCTCCAACCCGTACGGAAACGACGTCGTTCCCTCCCGAGACCGGGCTCCCCGGTCTCGCACCCCGATTGGAAATCACATGAAGAAGTCCAGAGTCCTCTCGATCGCGGCGGCCGCCGTGGTCTCGACCATCGCCCTCGCCGGCTGCAGCGCCGGCAGCGGCTCCGACGGCGGATCCGGCTCCGGCGACGCCGCCTCGTGCGACGCGTCGTCCGGTCCCGTCACGCTCAACTTCACGACCTGGGTCCCCAACATGGACAAGGTCGTCGCGCTCTGGAACGAGGAGAACCCCGACGTCCAGGTCAAGGTCTCGATCGTGCCGAACGGCAACAGCGGCACCTACCAGAACTTCTTCAACCAGCTGAAGGCGGGCAACGCGCCCGACATCGGGCAGGTCGAGTACGACACCCTCCCCGCGTTCCGCGTGCAGGACGGCCTGGCGAACATCGCCTCGTGCGAGGGAGTGAGCGACGCCGAGGCCGACTTCTCGGACGGTCTCTGGAACCAGGTCACCTTCGGCGAGGACGACAGCGTCTACGCGATCCCCCAGGACTCGGGCCCCATGGCCCTCTACTACCGCAAGGACCTCTTCGAGCAGGCCGGACTCGACGTCCCCACCACGTGGGAGCAGTACGCCGAGGACGCCGTGAAGATCAAGGAGATGGGCGGCAGCATCACGAACTTCGCCAAGGGCGACGTGAACCAGTTCGCCGGTCTCGTCTCGCAGGCCGGCGGCCAGTGGTTCGACACGAGCGACGGCACGTGGAGCGTCGACATGACCGATGAGGCCTCCACCAAGGTCGCCGACTACTGGCAGGACCTCATCTCGAAGGACCTCGTCACGACCCTGCCGAGCTTCACCGACGAGTGGAACAACGCCTACAACACCGATCAGGACTGGACCTGGGTCTCGGCCGTCTGGGGTGCGAACACCATCTCGAGCGGCGCACCCGACACGTCGGGCAAGTGGGCCGTCGCGCCCATGCCGCAGTGGGAGGAGGGCGAGACCGCGTCGGCCGCCTGGGGCGGATCGTCGAACGTCGTCTTCAAGGGCAGCGAGCACCCCGCTGAGGCCTCGCAGTTCCTGGTCTGGCTGAACACATCGACCGAGGCGCTGGACGCCCTCAACAAGGAGGCCAACCTGTACCCGGCCTCGAGCACCGGCGCCGAGCTGCCGGCCCTGACCTCGGGCGTCGAGTTCTACGGCGACCAGGCCATCTACGAGGAGTTCGCGACCGCGGCCGAGAACATCCAGCCCTTCACCTGGGGCCCCACGATGACGCAGACCTACAGCGACATCTCCGACGGCTTCGGCACCGCCGCCTCGGGCGACGGCACCCTGCTCGAGGCCCTCGAGAGCGGCCAGGAGAAGACGATCGCCGCCCTCGAGGCGCAGTCGATCGCCGTGAAGTAGCAGCACCTGCAGTGACGGCGCCCGCGCCGGGGGAGTCCTCCTCCGACGCGGGCGCCGTCGTGCGCCCGGGGGTCGGAGCCGGAGCCGAGGAGGCGCGGGTCGACCTCGCCGAGGAGGCGCGGGTGCGGCACACTGATCGCACACGACGAGCGAGGAGTCACCATGGCGACCGATGGATTCAGCGCGACCGAGAAGGCGGCGATGAAGCAGCGGGCCGCCGAGCTCCGCGCCGAGGCGAAGCAGCAGAAGGCGGCCGACAAAGCCGCGGCCGACCTGCAGAGCGTGCTCGACGCCCACTCCGCCATGACGGAGTCGGAGCGGCTGCTCGCCGAGAACCTCCATGCGATCGTGCTCGAGCAGGCGCCGCAGCTGCTGCCGAAGACCTGGTACGGGTTCCCGTCGTACGCCGGGCCCGACGGCAAGATCGTCGTGTTCTTCCAGCCGGGTGCGAAGTTCGGCACGCGGTACAGCACGGTCGGGTTCCAAGACGCCGCGACGCTCGACGAGGGGTCGCTCTGGGCCACGTCGTTCGCCTACACCGCGATCGACGACGACTCGACGGCGCGACTCGTCGCTCTGATCCGCCAGGCGACTCAGGGCGCCGAGTAGGGCGGGCGGCCGGCACCGCGCCTCCTTCCGTGCCATCCGGGCGTCGATGAGTCACGACGCGCCGTGTGACTGCCGGGGCGGCGGCGTGTCGTGACTCATCGAGCCGCTTCGCCTCGGCTGCTCGGCTGCCGGGCTGAGTGCTGCGGATCTGGCATAGGGTCTTGCCTATGACGCAAGACATGATCGACGAGGTCGTCCGCCAGCGGATCCGCGGGCTGCGTGTGGCCCGGGGGTGGACCCTCGAGGCGCTGTCGTCGCGCTGCTACCTGTCGACGTCGACGCTGAGTCGGATCGAGACCGGGCACCGGCGCATCGCGCTCGACCAGCTGGTGCCCATCGCGCAGGCGCTCGGCACGACGCTCGATCAGCTGGTCGAGCCCGAGGGCGACGACGACGTCGTGATCCGTCCGGAGCCCGAGGCGAGCGCAGGCCTGACCGTCTGGCTGCTGTCTCGGGAGCGCGATCGTCGGGGCGTGACGATCGCGAAGATGCGCATCACGTCGGAGCGGGAGGTCGGCGAGCCCCGTGTGCACCCGGGTTACGAGTGGTTCACGGTGCTGAGCGGCACGGTGCGGCTGCGTCTCGGTGAGCGGGAGATCCTCGTGCGGCAGGGGCAGGCGGCGGAGTTCTCGACGATGACGCCGCACGCGATCGAGGCGCACGAGGGGCCGGTCGAGGTGCTGACGATCTTCGACCACGACGGCGAGCGAGCGCACCTCCCCGGGCACCGCGGCGCCTGAGGCGAAGCCCGGCGGGCATGTGGGCTGAGCGGGAGGATGTGCCCTCAGATCGCCTTTCGCTCCGATCGAGCACCGGGCTGGGCGACACGTGTTGCTCGGAAACCTATGCGGGCGTATGGTTCGAAGGGTGGGCTCATCGACGAGCCCGACCGGCCCCGACGGCCGGCCCCGAACGACGGAAGGCACGCATCATGGCTCGATTCGACAACAGGACCGCACTCGTCACCGGCGGCGGGAGCGGCATCGGCGCCGCGATCTCGCGCTCGCTGGCCGCAGAGGGCGCCTCCGTGGTCGTCACCGACATCAAGCTCGACGCGGCGCAGTCCGTCGTCGACGAGATCGTCGCAGCCGGCGGAACCGCCGCGGCCTTCGAGCAGAACACGGCGAAGGCCGAGCAGTCGGAGGCGGCCGTCGAGTTCGCGAAGACGACCTACGGTGCCCTCCACCTCGCCGTGAACAACGCCGGCATCGGCGCCCCGGCCGCCGACATCGGCGACTACGACATCGCCGCGTGGGATCGCGTCCGCGGAGTCGACCTCGACGGCGTCTTCTACGGCCTCCGCTACCAGCTGCCCGCCATGGTCGAGGCCGGCGGAGGAGCCGTCGTCAACATGAGTTCCGTGCTCGGCTCGGTCGGCATCGCGCAGAACGCCGCCTACGTCGCGAGCAAGCACGCCCTCGTCGGTCTGACCAAGGTCGCCGCCCTCGAGTACTCGGCCCGCGGGGTCCGCACCAACGCCGTGGGGCCCGGGTTCATCGACACCCCGCTCGTCCGCTCGTCGCTCGACGGCGACGCGCTCGCCTACCTCGAGTCGCAGCACGCGACCGGCCGACTCGGCACCGACAAGGAGGTCTCGGCGCTCGTGCTGTTCCTCCTCAGCGACGACGCGTCGTTCATCACGGGCAGCTACCACCTCGTCGACGGCGGCTACTCGGCGCGCTGACCCGCGCCTCCTGCGCCCCTCCTCCGCCTCCCAGCGTCGAGGAGTCACGACACGCCGCGCACCCCGAGCGCCCGCGGCGTGTCACGACTCCTCGAGTCCGCCGACCGGAGGCCGAGGAGGCGCGCTTCAGGCCTGCTTCAGCGCCGGCCCGTCAGAATGGGCGGGTCGCGCACTCGGCGCGCCGTCAGGAGGCCCCCGTGCGCGTGCTCGTCGTCGAAGACCAGGCCGCGCTCGCCGAGGGGCTCCGGCTGGGGCTCGAGGCCGAGGGCATCGCGGTCGACGTCGCGGCCACCGGCACCGACGGCCTCTGGCGCACCCGCGAGGGCAGCTACGACGCCGTCGTGCTCGACATCATGCTGCCGGGCATGAGCGGCTACGCCGTCTGCCGATCCATGCGCGAGGGCGGCGACTGGACCCCGGTCATCATGCTCACCGCCAAGGACGGCGAGTGGGATCAGGTCGAGGCGCTCGACACCGGCGCCGACGACTACCTCACCAAGCCGTTCTCGTTCGTCGTGCTGCTCGCGCGACTGCGAGCGCTCGTGCGGCGCGGCGCCCGCGAACGCCCGGTCGTGCTCGAGGCCGGCGACCTGCGCGTCGACCCCGCCTCGCGCACCGTGCACCGCGGCGACACCGCCGTCGAGCTGACCAGTCGCGAGTTCGCGGTGCTCGAGTTCCTGATGCGGCACGTCGGGCAGGTCGTCACGAAGCGCCAGGTGCTCGACGGCGTCTGGAACGACGACTTCGAGGGCGACCCCAACATCGTCGAGGTCTACGTGCGGCACCTCCGCAACAAGGTCGACCGGCCGTTCGGGCGCGAGGCGATCGTCACGATGCGCGGCGCCGGGTACCGACTGGAGGCTCAGGGTGGCTGACGGGCCCGCGGTCGGGCGCCGCGCCTCCCTCCGGCTGCGGATCACGGTGGCCGCGGTGCTCGCGGTCGCCCTCACGCTGGGCGTCTTCACCCTGGTCTTCGCGCTCGTGCAGCGGGCCGTGCTCGACGACGCCCCGCGGTCGGCGGCCCAGACCGACGCCGACCGGGTCGCGTCGGCGATCGAGGCCGGCACCGCGCCCGCGACGGCCGCTGCGGGCGACACCGACGACGGAGCGGTGCTCGTCGTCGACCGCACCGGGGCCCTGCTCGCCGCCGGGGGAGACGACGATCTGCTCGAGCACCTCACCGACGGCAGCGTCGGAGACCCGTCGGCGCTCGGCCCCACGGCGCGGATCGACGGCGACACGTACGTCGTGGCGACCGAATCGGCGACCCGACCGGGCGACGACGCCTCGAGCGGCTCGGGCTCGGGCTCCGGCTCCGGCTCGGGTTCGGGTTCGGGCTCCGTCGACTCGGACGACGACGACTCCGATACCGACTCCGACGCCGATTCCGACGCGGAGGACGCCGACGCCGACACGAGCGCCGACCCCGCGGCGACCGTCACCGTCGTCGCCGTGAGATCCCTCGAGGAGGCGCGGGCCGCCTCCTCGGCCAGTCTCGTCACGCTCGGGGTCGCGATCCCGGTCGCTCTGCTGGTGCTGGCCGTGACGACCTGGCTCGTCGTCGGCCGGGCGCTCCGCCCCGTCGAGGCGATGCGCCGCGAGGTCGACGCCGTCACGGCCGCGCAGCTCGATCGGCGTGTGGCCGACCCCGGCGGCACCGACGAGGTCGCCCGACTCGCCCGCACGCTGAACGACATGCTGGCCCGGCTCGAGTCGTCGGCCGCGGCCCAGCGCCGCTTCGTCGGCGACGCCTCGCACGAGCTGAAGACGCCCCTCGCGACCATCCGCCAGCACGCCGAGGTCGCCCTGCTGCACCCCGAGAGCATCGACGGCGCCGCGCTCGCGGGCACGGTGATGACCGAGGAGGCGCGGCTCACCGGGCTCGTGCAAGGCCTGCTGGTCCTCGCTCGCGCCGACGAGGGAGCGCTCGGCGTCACCCGTCGCCCCGTCGACCTCGACGACCTCGTGGTGACCGAGACGGCGCGACTGCGCGGGGCGACACCGGGTCTCGCCGTCGACGCGACCGGCGTCGGCCCGGCGCGGGTCGACGGCGACGAGGGGCTGCTCGGCCAGGTGGTGCGCAACCTCCTCGCCAACGCCGCCCGGCACGCCGAGACGCGGGTCGCCGTGTGGCTGGTCGAGCGGCACGGGCGGGCCGTGCTGACGGTCGACGACGACGGAGCCGGAGTGCCGCCGGCCGACCGCGAGCGCGTCTTCGACCGGTTCGTGCGACTCGACGAGGCCCGCACCCGCGACTCGGGCGGCAGCGGCCTGGGGCTCGCGATCGTCCGCGAGATCGCCCGCGTGCACGGCGGAACGGTCACGGTCGGCGAGTCCCCGCTGGGCGGCGCGCGCTTCGTCGTCGACCTGCCCGCCGGCGCGGCCTGAGCGGACGGGACGGGCCGAACCGCGCCTCCTGACTTGTCGGCCCGGGCCTTGTGAATAGGCCGAACCGCGCCTCCTGAACGGGTTGACCCGCGCCTCCTGAACGGTTCTTCAGCGGGCTTCAGTGTCGCTTCAGGGCCCCCGATCCAGAGTGATGTCATCAGCTCGACCGGCGCCCCCGCCGCGTCGGAAGCCGGCCCCAGGGCCCCACGATCGGAGACACCGTGAAGAAGAAGACCATGATCATCGCCGGAGCGGCCGCGGCCGTCATCGTCCTCGCCGGTGGCGGCATCGCCGTCGCGTCGACTCTGGACGACCGCGTGTCGGCGTCCGACCGCGAGTCCGTCTCGCAGGCGGCGCTCGCCGAGGTCGGCAGCGGCGTCGTGACCGACGTCGACCGCCTCGACGACGGCCTCGAGGGCTACGAGGTCGACGTCACGCGCGACGACGGCCGCGAGGTCTCGGTGCTGCTCGACGGCGAGGGCGCCGTCGTGTCGAGCCGGGTCGACGACCGCGGCGACTCGGACGACGACGGCTCGACCGGCTCGACGGGCTCGACCGGCAGCGTCGACGCGGATGACCGCGACGGCGACGACGTCGCGACCGGCTCCGCCTCCGGCGCGCCCACCACGGGCGACCGCGACGACGCCGAGCTGACCGGGGCCGACTACGACCGCGCCTCGGCCGCCGCGATCGAGGCCGCGGGCGGCGGTGTCGTCACCGACGCCGACCGCAGCGACGACCGCGACGTGGCCTACGAGGTCGACGTGCGCCTCGACGACGGCACCGAGGTCGACGTCGACCTCGACGCCGACTTCGGCGTGGTGCGCACCGACGTGGACTCGCCCCGCCGCTGACCGACGGGCTCCGCAGCCGAGGAGGCGCGGGTCGGCTCCGATGCCGACCCGCGCCTCCTGCGGTCTCCGCCCCTCCCTCCCGGCCGCGCCCGCCCCGATGTCGTACCCGGCGGCGCCCGCCCGATGTCGTACCCGACTGGCAGGATGACCCCGTGCCCCAGTTCATCCCCGCCCGCGGCGATCACACCTTCGTCGATCAGCACGGTGTCACCGTCCACTACTACGTGTGGCGTGCGGCCACGCCCAAGGCCGTCGTGCAGATCGCGCACGGCGTCGCCGAGCACGCGTTGCGCTACGAGGCGCTCGCCCACGATCTCGTGCGGGCCGGCTACACGGTCTACGCCGACGATCACCTCGGGCACGGCGAGACCGGGCTCGGCCAGTGGGGCGGCGATCACACGAAGCTCGGTCGTCTCGGCCCGTCGGGTCTCGCGGGCACGATCGAGGCGATCACCCAGCTGACGGGCATCATCCGGGCCGACGAGCCCGGTCTGCCGCTGGTCGGCCTCGGGCACTCGTGGGGGTCGCTCATGATGCAGAAGATCGTCGACCGGCAGGCGTCGCTCTTCGACGCCGTCGTGCTGAGCGGCACGGCCTACCGCATGCCGGGCAGCATGAACGGCGGCGACCTCAACGCCCGGCACGCGCACGAGGGCGGCACCGGGTTCGAATGGCTCAGCCGCGACACCGCGGTGATCGAGCGCGCCGTCGCCGACCCCCTGATGACCGTCGCGACCGTGGCGAAGCTGTTCGGCTACCGCGACGCGCTGCGGCTCTTCGGGCGGCCGTCGCGATCGCTCGACTCCGACCCGCCGCTGCTCATCCTGGTGGGCAGCGACGACACCCTCGGCGGCGAGGCGAGCGCCCGCAGGCTCGCGTCGGCGTACCTCGGTCGCAGCGGCCTCAGCGACGTCGAGCTGATCGTCTACACCGGCGCCCGGCACGAGGTCTTCAACGAGACGAACCGCGACGAGGTCGTGGCCGATCTCGTCCGGTGGCTCGACGACCGCGTGGCCTAGGCTGCGACTCATGCACGGTGAGTACAAGGTCCCTGGCGGCAAGCTCGTGGTCGTCGATCTCGAGGTGGGCGACGGGCGCATCGCCGGGTTCCGGCTCGCCGGCGACTTCTTCCTCGAGCCCGACACGGCGCTCGACGCCATCGACCGGGCCGTCAACGGCCTGCCGGTCGAGTCCGATGCGGCGACGATCGCCGCGGCCATCCGTCGAGGTCTGCCCGACGACGCGGTGCTGCTCGGCTTCAGCCCCGAGGCCATCGCGGTCGCCGTCCGCCGCAGTCTCTCGAAGGCCACCGACTGGCGCGACTACGACTGGCAGATCATCCACGACGAGCCGGTCTCGCCCAACATGCACCTCGCGCTCGACCAGGTGCTGACCGAGGAGGTCGGCGCGGGTCGCCGCGGCCCGACCCTGCGCTTCTGGGAGTGGAACCAGCCGGCCGTCGTGATCGGCAGCTTCCAGTCGCTGAAGAACGAGGTCGACCTCGACAACGCGGCGACGCACGGCTTCGAGGTCGTCCGTCGGATCAGCGGCGGCGGCGCCATGTTCATGGACGCCGAGTCGATCGTCACCTACTCGCTGTACGCACCGGGCGAGCTCGTGCAGGGCATGAGCTTCGCCGACTCGTACGCGTATCTCGACGAGTGGGTGATCACGGCGCTCAAGTCGCTCGGCATCGACGCGTTCTACCAGCCGCTCAACGACATCACGTCGGCGAAGGGCAAGATCGGCGGGGCCGCGCAGAAGCGCCTCGGCAACGGCGCCCTGCTGCATCACGCCACGATGTCGTACGACATGGACGGCGAGAAGATGGTGCAGGTGCTGCGCATCGGCCGCGAGAAGATGAGCGACAAGGGCACGACCAGCGCGGCGAAGCGCGTCGACCCGCTGCGCAGTCAGACCGGGCTGCCCCGCACCGAGATCATCGAGCGGCTCAAGCAGACCTTCGCCGGGCTGTACGGCGCGACGACGGGTCGCGTCACCGACGACGAGCTGGCTCAGGCCGAGCAGCTCGTGACGACGAAGTTCGCGACGCCGGAGTGGCTGCGCCGCGTCCCCTGAGCGCCCCCGCGCGCCGTCCGGCCGCGAGGGTCGCCGGCGGCGTGCGCTGGGTGCGACGGTGGGCAGAAACGGCCCTTCATGCGGTCGCGAAGGGCGTCATCCGACCACCGTGGGGTTCGGCGGCGAGTGCCGGCGGCGACGGTGGGCAGAAACGGCCCTTCGTGCGGCCGCGAGGGGCGCCATCTGACCACCGTGGTCGCCGCCGGCGACGGCGCCGACGGGCGGGCGGCCCGGTCAGCGGTTGAGAAGCTCGCGGTAGTCGACGTGCTCGTCGATGTAGTCGACCACGAACGGGCAGAGCGGGACGACGCGGCGGGTGCTGTTCTCGCGCACGTCGTCGAGCGCGCCCTGCACCAGCTGCGCGCCGAGGCCGGTCGAGCGTCGGCTCGGCTCGATCTCGGTGTGCGTGAAGCGGATCTCGTCGCCGACGATCTCGTAGGCGGCGAAGCCCACGGTCGTGTCGCCCTCCACGAGGGCGTACTGGTTCTGGTCCGGGCGGTTCTCTACTACGGCGTTCATCCCGTCACGCTACGCCCGCCGCCCCCGACCCGCCCTCGCCCCCTCCGTCGCCCTCCGTCCCCCTCCGCCCCACTCCGCTCCGGTCGGGGCCGGCCCGCAGGAGGCGCGGCGAGGGTGGGCGGAGCCGGGCCCGGCACGCGACAGAATGGGGGCATGCCCCTGAACTGGACCAGCGCCTCCTCGAGCCTCGTGGTCCAGGGTGACAACCTCGAGGTGACGCCGCGACTGCCCGACGAGGCGTTCACGGTCGTCTACCTCGACCCGCCGTTCAACACGGGGCGGGCGCAGAAGCGGCGGACGACCACCTCGGTCCGCAGCGCCGACGACTCGGTGACCGCCGTCACGGGTTTCAAGGGCGTCGCGTACGAGCGGATCCGCGGCGACCTGATGCGCTACGACGACCGCTTCGAGGACTACTGGTCGTTCCTCGAGCCGAGACTCGCCGAGGCCTGGCGCCTGCTCGCCCCCGACGGCACCCTCTATCTGCACCTCGACTACCGCGAAGCGCACTACGCGAAGGTGCTGCTCGACGTGCTGTTCGGTCGCGACAACTTCCTGAACGAGATCATCTGGGCGTACGACTACGGCGCGAAGAGCCGTAACCGGTGGCCCACCAAGCACGACACGATCCTCGTCTACGTGAAGGATCCTGCCCGGTACCACTTCGACTCCGAGACGGTCGACCGCGAGCCCTACATGGCTCCCGGGCTGGTCACTCCCGAGAAGGTCGCGCGGGGCAAGCTGCCGACCGACGTCTGGTGGCACACGATCGTGTCGCCGACGGGCCGTGAGAAGACCGGCTACCCGACGCAGAAGCCCGAAGGCGTGCTGAGACGCATGATCCAGGCGTCGAGCCGCGAGGGCGACTGGGTGCTCGACTTCTTCGCCGGCAGCGGCACGACCGGAGCCGTGGCCGAGTCGCTCGGCCGGCGTTTCGTGCTGGTGGACAGCAACGAGGAGGCGGTGGCCGTGATGCGCAGGCGGCTCCCGCAGGCGGACGTCACCGTGGTCAAGCCCCGCGCGACGCGCAAGCCGGCCGCTCGCAAGCCCGCCGCCGCTCGCAAGCCGGCGACCGCGAAGCCGGCAACCGCGAAGCCGGCCACCGCGAAGCCGGCACGGACGACGGTCGCCGAGGCGGACTGACCTCGTGAGACCGCCCCTGTCGCGGGGAGGTCGAGGCCGCAGGCCCGGCGCTTAGCAGGAGGGGTTCAGGCGGCGGTCTGCGTGATCTGCTGACCGTGGTCGACGGCGTGGGCGCCACCGGCCGAGACGGTGCCGCGGACGACCGCGACCAGCTGCTCGTGCGTGAGCGACTGGAGCATCTGGGCGTTCATCAGAGGAGTCCGAGGGCGGTGCCGACGGCAGCACCGAGGCTGACCACCGTGCCGAGAGCGGCGACGACGATGACGACGACCGTCGTGTCGTGGCCGGCGTCGATCGGGTTCGAGCGACGTCCTCGAGGCGTCGGGGTGAGTGCAGTCATGTCCTGCTCGTTTCTGGCATCCCTGCGATGCCGGCTGATCCATCGTGATCGGTGCTGCGGTCACGGGTCGACCAGGGGCCGATCCGTGCGACTCCGGCCGTGAACCGGGGTCGGTGGCCCCGCCGTGAATCGGGGCCGTCCGATGAGACTGGCAGAGGGTGCCTAGGTTGTCTAGACACTCCCCGGCTCGATTCGTTCAGCGGATACGGTTCTCGGAGTCGGTCGGTTCGTGGCTCCCGGCCGTGCTCTGGGCCGGGTGCTCGGCCGGGCCGTTGGCTGAGCTGTCGGCCGGGCCGTCGGCCGGGCTCTCCGCTTCGGCGGCGTGGTCGTCGATCGACAGCGCCTCCGACATCGAGTCGAGGAACGACGCGACGACCGCCTGCTCGTCGGCGGACATCGACTCGGCCGTCACGATCATGCGTCGGTGCATGGCCGACAGCGTCGAGCGGACCTCGACGTGCGAGTCGTTCGTGACGGTCAGCAGCACGCCGCGCCGGTCGGTCGGGTGCGGGTTGCGCCGCAGGTGCCCGCTGGCGACCAGTCGGGCGATCAGGACCGAGGTCGAGGCCGAGGTGATGCCGAGATGCGTCGCGAGGTCCTTCGCGTTGACGTCCTCGCCGCGGCGGGACGCCCGCACCAGGAATCTCAGAGCGGCCAGGTCGGTGTCGCCCATGCCCATCGAGTCGCGGGTCCGCTTGCGCATGTCCGACTCGGCGGAGCGGTAGCGGCGCAGGGCGTTGAGCACCTCGACCCCGCGCTCTTCGGCGCTGCTCGTGTACCAGTAGCCGGTGGCGTCGTAGAGGGCCGAGGGTCTGTTGGTCGCCATGCTAGAGAGACTAGCTTCACCGGCGGCGGACATGCCAAGGGCCACACCTCGAGACGAGGGGCGGCCCTTGTGGTCGTCGCACCTCCCGCGTGAGCTTCACGGGCAGGGTACGCCGGGGATGAGACGACCGGGGAGGTGGCTAGCACCTCCAGCAAGGAACACGCTACCCCCTTGCGGCGCCGGTTCGGTCCGCGGCGAGGGATACCGAGGCGACCTCCAGCTTCCGACCCGCGCCCTACGAGCACCCGCCGCGAGCCTGATGCGGACCCGACGCGAGCCCGACGCCGGCCCGGTCCGGACCCGCCCCGGACCCGACGTGGGGGCGGGCTCCTGATCGCCGCCGAGCCGACGAACTAGGCTCGACGCGATGACCTCCCGCCCCTTCTCGTCCCGCACGGCGATCCTGCTGCCCCTCGCCGCGATCGTCGCCGCGGCGCTGCTCGCGTCGTGCTCGGCGGCGACTCCCGCGCCCTCGTCTCCGGCCTCGCCCAGCCCGTCCGAGACGCCCACGGCGGCGACGCCGGTTCCCTCGGAGACCGAGGAGGCGCCTCCTGCGTCCCCGACGACGCCCGCCTTCGACAGGTCCGCGCGGTCGATCGACGACCCCTCGAGCCTCTGGGTCGTCAGCGACAAGCTGCGTCCGCTCGACCCCGTCGACTACGCGCCGACCGATCTCGTCACGCCCGACGTGCAGAGTCAGAACCCGCCCACGCTGCGCGCCGAGGTCGCCGACGCGGTCGTCGAGATGTTCGCCGCGGGGGAGGCTGAGGGTGCGGGGGCGTTCCAGGTCCAGAGCGCGTACCGGTCGTACGACACGCAGGTCAGCGTCTACGACGGCTGGGTGCAGCGACTCGGGCAGACCCAGGCCGACGCGCAGAGCGCCCGCCCCGGGTTCAGCGAGCACCAGACCGGGCTCGCGCTCGACATCAGCCCCGTGCCCCTCAGCTGCGCGCTGCAGGCGTGCTTCGGCGACACCCCGCAGGGGAAGTGGCTCGCGGCGAACGCCTGGCGCTTCGGGTTCTTGCTGCGGTACCCCGCCGACAAGGTCGCGGTGACCGGGTTCACCTTCGAGCCGTGGCACTTCCGGTACATCGGCACGGACCTCTCGACCGAGATGCACGAGACGGGCGTGACGACCCTCGAGGAGTTCTTCGACCTGCCCGCAGCGCCCGGCTACGCCGGCTGACCCCATGCGACGTCCGCCCGCCGACGAGAAGCCCGCCACAGGTCGACAGCTCGTCATCATCGGCCTGGTCTTCGTCGCACTCGGCGTGGGGGCGTTCCTCGCTTTCAGCTACTGGGACTGGCGCGGACGGATCGAAGGGATCGCCCTGTTCGGCGTGCCGGTCGGCATCATCGTGATCTTCTGGGGCATCGTCCTGTCGGCCCGCGACACGGTGCGTCGCCTGCGCGCCCGTCGAGACGACTGACGCGCGGTCTCGGGGCAGCAAGACGGACGTGTTCGTCCGACAAGGGCGACCGAAGTCGCCCGTCCGTCGCGAACACGCCCGTCGGGCGGTGCGGGAGGCGCGGCTCAGCCCTGCAGCGCGGCGTCGACGATCTGCTTGGCCTCGGCCTGCACGCGGGCGAGGTGCTCGGGCCCCTCGAACGACTCGGCGTAGATCTTGTAGACGTCTTCGGTGCCCGACGGGCGGGCGGCGAACCACGCCTTGTCGGTGACGACCTTGAGACCGCCGATGGACGCGCCGTTGCCGGGTGCCTCGGTGAGCTTGGCGGTGATCGGGTCGCCCGCCAGCTCGGTCGCCGTGATGTCGTCGCCGCTCAGCTTGCCGAGGCGGGCCTTCTGGTCTTTCGAGGCGGCGGCGTCGACCCGCTGGTAGACGGGGTCGCCGAACTTCTCGACGAGCTCGGCGTACAGCTGCGAGGGCGTCTTGCCCGTGACGGCGAGGATCTCGCTCGCGAGCAGTGCGAGCAGGATGCCGTCTTTGTCGGTCGTCCACACGGTGCCGTCGTGGCGGAGGAACGACGCGCCCGCGCTCTCTTCGCCACCGAAGCCGACCGAGCCATCGACGAGTCCGGGTACGAACCACTTGAACCCGACCGGGACCTCCCACAGGCGTCGCCCGTGCGACTCGGCCACCTGGTCGATGATGCTCGACGAGACCAGCGTCTTGCCGATGGCGGCGTCGTCGCGCCACTGCGGGCGGTGCGTGTAGAGGTAGTCGATCGCGACGGCGAGGTAGTGGTTGGGGTTCATCAGCCCGCCGTCGGGGGTGACGATGCCGTGGCGGTCGGCATCGGCGTCGTTGCCGGTCAGCACGTCGAACTCGTCTTTGCGGTGCACGACGCTGGCCATGGCCGAGGGGCTCGAGGGATCCATGCGGATCTTGCCGTCCCAGTCGAGGGTCATGAAGCGCCAGGTCGGGTCGACGCCGGGGTTGGTGACGGTCAGGTCGAGGCCGTAGACGTCGCGGATGGCGCCCCAGTACGCGACGCTCGCGCCGCCCAGGGGGTCGGCTCCGATGCGGACGCCGGCCTTCTTGATGGCCTCGATGTCGATGATGTTGGCGAGGTCGCCGACGTAGCCGCGGAGGAAGTCGTGCCGACCCGGGCTGCCGTCGCCGCGCACGACGTCGACGTTGCCCGCGGCGATGATCTCGTTGGCGCGGGTGGCGATCCAGTTCGTGGCCTCGCTGTCGGCGGGGCCGCCGTGCGGCGGGTTGTACTTGAAGCCGCCGTCGCGGGGCGGGTTGTGACTGGGGGTGACGACGATGCCGTCGGCCTTGTCGGTGTGCGCCGGGTCGGCGTTGTACACGAGGATCGCGTGGCTGAGCGCGGGGGTCGGCACGTAGCCGCCCTCGGAGTCGGCGAGCACGTGCACGCCGTTGCCGACGAGCACCTCGACCGCCGTGCGCTCGGCCGGCCCGCTGAGGATGTGCGTGTCGCGCCCGATGAACAGCGGCCCGGTGATGCCCTGGCCCGCGCGGTACTCGACGATCGCCTGCGTGATGGCGGCGATGTGCGTCTCGTTGAACGCCGAGTCGAGCGACGAGCCGCGGTGACCCGAGGTGCCGAAGACGACCTTCTGCTCGGGGTCCGAGACGTCGGGCACGAGTTCGTAGTACGCGGCCGAGACCTCTTCGGGGTCGATGAGGTCGCTGGCTTCGGCGGGGGTTCCGGCTCGGTCTGTCATGAGGTCATCCTGGCACCAGCCGCCGACGTTCGTCGCAGGGTCTCCACAGGCCTCAGTAGGCTCTCGGACATGCCGACCACCGCCTCCTCGTCGACCTACAGCTATCTGGGCCCGGCGGGCACGTTCACCGAGGCCGCGCTGAAGCAGGTGCCCGAGGCCGTGGGTGCCGAATGGCGCAGCGTCAACAACGTGGGCGAGGCGCTCGCCGACGTCGTCGCGGGTCGCAGCACCGCCGCCATGATCGCGATCGAGAACAGCGTCGAGGGCGGCGTCAGCGCCACTCAGGACGCATTGGCGACCGTGCCTGGCCTCCGCATCGTGGGCGAGTACCTGGTGCGGGTCGACTTCGTGCTCGTGGCCCGGCCGGGCACCCGACTCGAGGAGGTGCGGGTCGTCAACGCGCACCCGGTCGCCTACGCCCAGACCCACCTCTGGCTAGAGGCCAACCTGCCCGGCCACGGTCACATCCCGGCCAGCTCGAACGTCGCGGCCGCGGCCGATCTGCTGCGCGCCGACCGCGGCCAGGGCGAGGCGGACGCCGCCGTCGCACCGCCCGGCATCACCGCCCACCACGACGTCGAGGTGCTCGCGACGGGCATCGGCGACAACGCGAACGCCGTCACACGCTTCGTGCTGGTCAGCCGCACCGTCCCCGTGCCGCCGGCGACCGGCGCCGACAAGACGAGCCTGATCGTCGAGCTGCCCGTCGACGGCGCCGGCGCCCTGGTCGACATGCTCGAGCAGTTCGCGACCCGGGGCATCAACCTGAGTCTCATCCAGTCCCGACCGATCGGCGACGCCCTCGGCCGGTACCGGTTCGTGATCGACCTCGAGGGTCACGTGCTCGACGAACGCGTGGCCGACGCCCTGCTCGGGCTCAAGCGGTTCAGCCCGAACGTGACGTTCCTCGGCTCGTACCCGCGCGCCGACGGCTCGCCTGTCGAGGTGTCGCCCCGGTACGACGACGAGGCCTTCGTCGACGCCCGCGACTGGCTGCGCGGCCTCGTGTCGGGCGTCGACCCGGCGTAGCGGGCGGCGCGGGCGCAGCCGCCAGAGCCAGCGCGGCTGAGCGGGCACCGGCGCGGCGGCCCCAGCGCGGCTAGGCGGGAACCCGCACCGTGAGCGCCCCGGGGTCGACCACCGCGCGCAGCGCGACCGCCTTGCCCACCGAGTCGCCGTCGATCTCGAAGTCCTGGGCGCTCTCGAGTCGCACGACGAGCTTCTTCCCCTTGTTGTAGCGGAGCGTGCGCACCTCGCGCGAGTTCGCGGCCATGATGCGGCGCCCGACGTGGCTGCGCCGCAGCACCCCGTTCTCCCACACGATCTTGATCCAGATCTGCGCCCAGCCGATGACGCCCTCGGGCCTCAGCGCCACGATGTCGAAGATGCCGTCGTCGACCGCGGCGTCGGGCAGCAGCATGATGTTCGCGGGCAGCAGGCCGCAGTTGCCGACGATGATCGTGTGCGCGCTCATCGTCTTCGTCTCGCCGTCGTCGAGCTGGTACCGCACGTCGATCTTGTTGTCGTCGCGCAGCGCCCGGGCGATGGCGTCGACGTAGGCGAGCCAGCCGACCCGTCTCTTCAGCTCGTCGTTCGTGTTCGCGAGCATCTTGGCGTCGAGCCCGACGCCCGCCATCACGACGAACACCTTGGTCTCGCGGTCGCCGTTCTCGCGCTCGATGTCCACGACGCCGAGATCGATGTCACGGTCGCGGCCTCGGAAGGCCGTCGCGATCGAGTCGTCGAGGCGGTCGAGCGTGAGCGACAGGTTGCGGGCCAGCAGATTGCCGGTCCCCGAGGGCAGCAGCGCGAGTGAGGCGTCCGACCCGCGCAGCGCCTCGGCCACCGCACGGACCGTGCCGTCGCCGCCGGCCGCGATCACCATCGACGCGCCGTCGGCGAGCGCGGTCGCCGTCACCGCGCCTCCTGGATC
This sequence comes from Frigoribacterium sp. CFBP9029, assembly GCF_034045305.1. Lineage (NCBI taxonomy): Bacteria > Bacillati > Actinomycetota > Actinomycetes > Micrococcales > Microbacteriaceae > Frigoribacterium > Frigoribacterium sp. CFBP9029. The sequence goes on along the minus strand of NZ_JAXCWB010000006.1, from coordinate 149,923 downwards.
CTCCTTCGACGTCTCGTAGTACCGCGTCGGGCCCCACCCGGCGTCGTCCTGGTGCCGGAGCACCGACGCGCGGATGGTCTTCAGGTCGACCTTGATCGGGTTGTAGACCACGGCTGCCGTCCGCACGGCGGTCGCATCGCGACCCGCCCCACCCTCGGAGGCGGCCGACGGGGCCTCGGTCGACGAGGGCCTCTCGGCGGGGGAGGAGGAGGTCGTCATGCAGCAAACCTAGGCGACGCCGGACCGAGAGAGGCGCGGCGAATCTCTTTTAGGATGGTCGCGTGATCGATCCCCAGCTGCTGCGCGACGCCCCCGACCTCATCAAGACGAGTCAGCGTGCCCGGGGTGAGTCCGAGTCGGCGGTCGACGACGCCGTCGCGGCCGACACGGCCCGCCGGGCGGCCATCGCGGCGTTCGAGGAGCTGCGAGCGGAGCAGAACGCGTTCGGCAAGACCGTCGCGAAGGCTCCGAAAGACGAGAAGAAGGCGCTGGTCGCCCAGGCTCAGGAGCTCGCCGGCCGGGTGAAGGCCGCGCAGGCCGAGTCCACCGAGGCCGACGCCGTCTTCGACCGCGCCATCCGGGCGATCGGCAACCCGATCATCGACGGGGTCCCCGCGGGCGGCGAAGAGAACTTCGTCACGCTGCGCGAGGTCGGCACCCGACGCGAGTTCGACTTCGAACCGCTCGACCACGCCGACCTGGGCGAGAAGCTCGGGGCGATCGACATCAAGCGCGGCACGAAGGTGTCGGGCTCGCGGTTCTACTTCCTGCGGGGCATCGGGGCCCGACTCGAGCTCGGCATGATGAACATGGCGCTCGACCTGGCCCTCCAGAACGACTTCACGCCGCTCATCACGCCCACGCTCGTGCGGCCCGAGATCATGGCCGGCACCGGGTTCCTCGGCGCCCACGCCGACGAGGTCTACCACCTGCCCGCCGACGACCTCTACCTGACCGGCACGAGCGAGGTCGCGCTCGCCGGGTACCACGCCGACGAGATCCTCGACGTCGAGTCGGGGCCGATCCGCTACGCCGGATGGTCGACCTGCTACCGCCGCGAGGCCGGCGCCGCGGGTCGCGACAACCGCGGGATCCTGCGCGTGCACCAGTTCAACAAGCTCGAGATGTTCACCTACGTGCACCCCGACCAGGCCGAGGCCGAGCACCTCGCGCTCGTCGGATTCCAGGAGCAGATGATGCAGGCACTCGGTCTGCACTACCGCGTGATCGACGTCGCGGCCGGCGACCTCGGTTCGAGCGCGGCCCGCAAGTACGACATCGAGGCCTGGGTGCCGACGCAGGGCACCTACCGCGAGCTCAGCAGCACCTCGAACTGCACGACCTTCCAGGCACGTCGCCTCGACATCCGCTACCGCACCGAGAGCGGCAAGACGGCGCCGGTCGCGACGCTGAACGGCACGCTGGCGACGACGCGCTGGCTCGTGGCGATCCTCGAGACGCACCAGCAGCCCGACGGTTCGGTCGTGGTGCCCGAGGCGCTGCGCCCCTACCTCGGCGGCCTCGAGATCATCGAGCCGGTCGCATGACGAACGCCTCGGCCGCTGCGGCGGCTCTGCCCGACGACGAGCAGTGGCTCGTCTGCCTCGACATCGACGGCACCATCATGCAAGAGACCGGCACGATCAGCGACGCGGTCTCCGACGAGATCCGGCGCCTGGCCTCCGACGGCCACCAGGTGATGATCGCCACCGGTCGTTCGGTGTCGATGACGCTGCCGGTGCTCGAGCGGCTGGGTCTGGTCTCCGACTACGTCGTCTGCGCCAACGGGGCCATCACGCTCGGCCGTGACGAGACGGCGCCGACCGGCTACCGGCAGGTCTTCGTCGAGGAGTTCGATCCCACCGAGGTGCTGACGACGATCCGCTCGAACCTGTCCGAGGGCGGCTACGCCGTCGAGGATCGCGACGGGGTGATGCGCTACTGCGGCACGTTCCCGGTGATCGAGGCCGCGGGCAACGCCGAGAAGGTCGAGTTCGAGCGGCTGGGCGAGCGCCCCGCGACCCGCGTCGTCGTCGTGTCGCCCGACCACGGCACCGACGAGTTCCTCGAGGTCGTCGAGCGCATGGGGCTGTCGAAGGTGAACTACAACGTCGGGTGGACGGCGTGGCTCGACATCGCGCCCGACGGCGTGACGAAGGCCACGGCGCTCGAGCGGGTGCGCGAGTGGCTGGACGTGCCGCGCGACCGGGTGCTCGCGGCCGGCGACGGACGCAACGACATCGACATGCTGCGCTGGGCCTCGGCCGAGGGTCGCGGCGTGGCCATGGGTCAGGCGCCCGACGACGTGGTCGAGGTCGCCAGCGAGCAGACCGGCAGCGACCTGGAAGACGGCCTGGCGACGGCGCTCGCGACGCTCTAGGTCGCAGAACCCGGGCGAGTCCGGCCAGAACGGGCGTCGGCACCCGCCCGGCCTGGCCGCACACGCCCGCCTTCGCGCTCGTGGTCGCCCCCTAGCGCCCCGGCCCCGTCCGGTAGACTCGGCGGCGGTCGCCGGGGTTCCCTCCGCGCCACGGACTCAACACCCCGCCATCGATTCCTGTGGCGGCGTGTGTACTCGGTGGCGGTGTAGTCAGCCCGGCGCCGGGAGGGCTGTCCGAGCGGCCGATGGAGCTTGTCTTGAAAACAAGTGGGCAGAGATGTCTCGTGGGTTCGAATCCCACGCCCTCCGCATCCGACCGGCACCGCGCCTCCTCGGCGGACGGCTGTCCGATATCCGCTGTGCCCCGAAGACGGGGCTACGCCGCGCGACGAGACATGGTGCACTTGGTGAGGCCGTGAGCACATCCGCCCACACCCGAGGCCCGACACCCCGCAAGGATCCATCCCATGACCCGTCTCGCATTCGCGAGCGTCGTCGCCGTCGGTGCACTCGTTCTCGCCACAGGCCTCGCCTCCATCGTCCCGGCCTCGTCGGCTGACGCCGCGACGACCGGCACGGCCACCGTCACGCGCGCCACGATCAAGACCGCCCCCACCAGCACGATCTACGCGGGCGGGCTCTACGTGCAGAAGTCGAGCGAGGCCTCGCGCGCCGCCGACGCCCTGGCGAAGCAGGGCCGCACGAAGGACGCCGCCGCCGCCCGCACCATCGCCGGGCAGTCCGTCGCCATCTGGCTGGGCTCGTGGTACACCGACGCGCAGCTCGTCGAGGTCGTCCGCTACAACCTCGCCGAGGCGAAGAAGGCCGGCACGACCCCCGTCTTCGTCACGTACGACATCCCGAACCGCGACTGCGGCGGCTACTCGGGAGGAGGCGCGGCGTCGTCCACCGCGTACCTCGCCTGGAACCAGCGCATCGCCGACACCCTCAAGGGCCACAGGGCCGTCGTGATCGTCGAGCCCGACGCGCTCGCCCACCTCAGCAGCTGCCCCGAGCTCGCGACGGGTCGTGAGGCCCTGATCAAGAAGGCCGTCACGGCTCTGAGCAACGCCGGGGTCCCCTCGTACATCGACGCCGGCAACTCGAACTGGGTGCCCGCCGACGTCATGGCGAAGCGGCTCGTCGCGGCGGGGGTCGGCGTCGCCCGGGGCTTCGCGACCAACGTCTCGAACTACTACCCGGTCGCCGCCGAGAACGCCTACGCGCAGAAGGTGTCGAAGGCGGTAGGAGGCGCGAACTACGTCATCGACGTCTCCCGCAACGGACGCGGCTGGAAGGGCACCTGGTGCAACGCGCCCGGCGCCGGGCTCGGCGTGAACCCGCACCGCACGAGCGGCACGGGCAAGCTCGACGCCCAGCTCTGGATCAAGACGCCGGGCGCCAGCGATGGCCCGTGCGGGGGCGGCCCGGCCGCCGGCGTGTGGTTCCCGTCGTACGCGACGGCCCTGGTGGCCAACCGCCCGTAGCCGTGCGCCGGCAGCGGGTGCTTCGGCAGCGAACCCGCCCGTCGGTGGTCGCCCGTAGGCTCCGGGGTATGGCAACAGTCCTCCTCGTGCGGCACGGCCGCACCACCGCGAACGCCAGCGGTCTGCTCGCCGGTCGCACGCCCGGCGTCGATCTCGACCGCGTCGGCCGTGAGCAGGCGGCCCGCACCGCCGAGCGCATCGCCGACGTCCCGGTCGTGGCGGTCGTGTCGAGTCCGCTCGACCGGTGCCGCCAGACCGCCTCGTTCATCATCGACCGCCAGCAGGGGCCGCTCGACAGCCCGCTCGACGAGGGCATCACCGAGTGCGACTACGGCGACTGGCAGGGTCGCGCGCTCGGCGACCTCGCGAAAGAGCCGCTCTGGTCGGTGGTGCAGTCGCAGCCCTCCGCCGTCGTGTTCCCGGGCGGCGAGGCGATGGCGACGATGCAGTCGCGGGCGGTCGCCGCGATCCGTCGCCGCGACGCCGAGATCGAGGCGGAGCACGGGCCCGGCGCCGTCTGGGTCGCCGTCAGCCACGGCGACATCATCAAGTCGGTGCTCGCCGACGCGCTCGGCATGCACCTCGACCTCTTCCAGCGCGTCTCGGTCGGCCCCGCCTCGGTCTCGATCGTCCGGTACGGCGCGCACCGGCCCGACGTGATCGCGACGAACACCGACTCGGGCGACCTGTCGTGGCTCCGGGCGGCGGCCCCGACGGGCGACGCACCCGTGGGCGGGGGTGCGGGGCACGCCTGACCGGCGCCGCGCCTCCTGACGGGGCCGCGCCGCGCGCCTTCAGGAGGTGCGGGTCGCGCCTGACGGGCACCGCGCCTCCTGACGGGCACCGCGCCTCCTGACCGGCACCGCGCCTCCCGGGTCACTCGGCGGGTCACGCTCGTAGGATGAGCGCATGCCAACAATCGTGCACGGATTCGACTGGCCCGACCGTTTCGTCGTCGGCACCATCGGTCAGCCGGGGGCACGCGCCTTCTACCTGCAGGTCCGTGCCGGGGCCCGCGTCGTCAGCGTGGGGCTCGAGAAGCAGCAGGCCGCGGTGCTCGCCGAGAAGGTCGACGAGCTGCTCGACGAGCTCAAGGCGGCCGAGGGTCGCGGCAACCCCGTCACCATCCCCACCGACACACCGGTCGAGCTGCTCGACGACGAGCCCCTCGACCAGCCCGTCGCCCCCGAGTTCCGCACCGGCGCCATCAGCCTCGGCTGGGACCCGTCGACCGCGCAGGTGGTCATCGAGGCGTTCCCCCTGATCGAAGACGACGGCACCGAGTCCGACGACTCCGAGCCCGATTCCGGCGGCGGTCTCGACGGGTTCTCGTTCGAGCCGTCCGCCGACGACCCCGAGCTCGCCATGCTGGCCGAGGCGGTCGAGCCCGCCGAGCTGCTGCGCGTCCGCATCCCCGTGGGCACGGCGAGGGCCTTCGCCACCCGCACGCTCGGCATCGTCCGCGCCGGTCGTCCGCTCTGCCCACGCTGCGGCAACCCGCTCGACCCCGAGGGCCACGACTGCCCCGCCGGCGACCTCTGGTGAGCGACGAGGTCGACCTCGACGGCGCCGAGCTCGAGCTCACGGCGCGACTGACCACGGCCTCGAACGCGACCTTCGTCGGGCTGATCGGCGACCGCGAGGTCGTCTACAAGCCGAGTCGCGGCGAACGCCCCCTGTGGGACTTCCCCGGCGGCGACCTCGCCCGGCGCGAGGTCGCCGCCCACCTCGTCTCCGAGGCGCTCGGCTGGGACATCGTGCCGCGCACCTGGCTGCGCGACGGACCGCACGGGCCCGGCATGGTCCAGCTCTGGTGCGAGATCGACCCCGGGCACCCCGCCGTCGACCTGCTGCCGACCGACGAGGTGCCCGAAACCGGCTGGCGCACGGTGCTCGAGGGCTCCGACGAAGACGACCGGCCCGTCTCGCTCGTGCATGAAGACAGCATCGCGCTCCGCCGCATGGCCGTGTTCGACGTCGTCGTCAACAACGCCGACCGCAAGGGCGACCACGTGCTCGCCCTCGCCGACGGCCGCCGCCACGGGGTCGACCACGGTCTGACCTTCCACGTCGAGCACAAGCTCCGCACCGTCCTCTGGGGCTGGATCGGCGACGAGCTCGACGACGACGAGACCGCGGCGCTGCGACGACTCCGCACCGACCTCGACGGCGACCTCGGCGTCGAGCTGGCCGGCCTGCTGACCGAGGAGGCGCGGGTCGCGACGATCGCGCGCCTCGAGACCCTGCTCGGCGCGGGCCGGTTCCCCGCACCGTCGGGGGAGTCGTCGGCGGTGCCCTGGCCGCTGTTCTGAGCTGACGCTGCTCTGAGCCCGCGCTGTTCTGAGCCGGAGCCGTTCTGAGCCCGCGTGTCGGATCGTGACCGTGCTGAGACCGTCCGTTCACCGACAGGACACGGACAGGACGTGAGTGAGACACGAGCTGCAGTCAGATTCTTCTGAGCACCTCGAATCCCTTGCTTTCAGCACCTCACGAAGGAACCCGATGAAACTCAAGCGCACTGGTACCGTCCTGGCGATCGCCGCCGTCGGCACCGTCCTCCTCGCCTCCTGCGCCTCGAACGAAGGCGGCTCGACCAGCCCCTCCGAGAGCGCATCCTCCGACCTGTCCGGCACGATCTCCGGCATCGGCGCCTCGTCGCAGCAGTCGGCCCAGGAGGCCTGGGTCGCCGCCTTCCAGACCGCCAACGAGGGCGTCACCGTCAACTACGACGCGCAGGGCTCGGGCGGCGGGCGCGAGAGCTTCATCTCGGGTGCCGCCGACTTCGCCGGCTCCGACCGCGCGTTCAAGGCCGAGGAGCTCGAGTCGAGCACCTTCGCCGGCTGCACGCCCGACACCGACATCGTCGAGCTGCCCGCCTACGTCTCGCCCATCGCCGTCATCTTCAACGTCGAGGGCGTCGACGAGCTCAACCTCTCGCCCGCCACGATCGCCGGCATCTTCAACGGCTCGATCACCACGTGGGACGCCGACGAGATCGCCGCCGACAACCCCGACGCCGAGCTGCCCAGCACGGCCATCACCGCCGTGCACCGCTCGGACGACTCGGGCACCACCGAGAACTTCACCGACTACCTGCACGCCACGGCCCCCGACGTGTGGACCGAGGAGGCCGACGGAGTCTGGCCCCTCGACAGCGGTGAGGGCGCCAACCAGACCACCGGCATGATCGACGCCGTCACCAACAGCGACGGCACCATCGGCTACGCCGACGCCTCGCGCGCCGGTGACCTCGGTGTCGCCAAGATCAAGGTCGGCGACGAGTTCGTCGAGTACTCGGCCGACGCGGCCGCCGCCATCGTCGACGCCTCGCCGCGCGAAGAGGGCCGGGGCGAGGGCGACATCGCCATCGAGCTCGACCGCACCTCGACCGAGGCCGGCGTCTACCCGATCGTGCTGATCAGCTACCTGATCGCGTGCGAGTCGTACGAGGACGAGGCGCAGGGCGAGCTCGTCAAGTCGTACCTCAGCTACGTCACGAGCGAGGACGGCCAGCAGGTCGCCGCCGACGCCGCCGGCTCGGCTCCCATCTCGAGCGAGCTGTCGACCGAGGTCGCCAGCGCCATCGAGCTCATCAAGTAGCACCGCGCTCCAGCACGAGGCCGTCACCCCTGCGGGGTGGCGGCCTCGCTGCGTCGCGGGTGCCGTGCGGGTGCGTCGCGGGTGCCGTGCGGGTGCGTCGCGGGGTGCCGTGCGGGTGCGGCGGGTCCGTGTCATCGCGGGCGGGTCAGCGCTGACCCGCCGCGGATGACGGGAACCCGCCGCACCCCGATCGGATCAGGAGGCGCGGGTCAGGAGGCGCGGGTCGGCCGGGCGGCGTGCTGCAGGTTGGGCGGGGCGGCGCCGTGCGGGTTCGGCGGGTTCGTGTCATCGCGGGCGGGTCAGCGCTGACCCGCCGCGGATGACGGGAACCCGCCGCACCCCCATCGGATCAGGAGGCGCGGGTCAGGAGGCGCGGGCCGGCCGGGCGGCGCGCTGCGGGTTGGGCGGGGCGGCGTGCTGCGGGTTGGGCGGGTTCGTGTCATCGCGGGCGGGTCAGGGCTGACCCGCCGCGGATGACGGGAACCCGCCGCACCCCCATCGGATCAGGAGGCGCGGGTCAGGAGGCGCGGGTCGGCCGGGCAGCGGATCAGCACCCCCCGGGCAGCGCGCGGGCTAGGGGCGCGCCGCGAGGTGCTGCTCGAGCACGTCGCGCACCGTCGTCCAGCGGTGGGGGCCGTAGCGGTCGTCGTCGACGTGGTGCAGCTGCGCCTGGCCGCTGAACATGCTGACGAAGTACTGCATCCCCTGCCAGGCGGGGAACGTCTCGTCGCCGCTCTTCGACAGCCGTCGCCCGATCGAGCTCATCGCCGAGAGTGTGCCCGTCGTCCCGGCCCAGAGGAGCTTGAACGGGGTGCCGGTCAGCTCGGTCATCGTCGCCGCGACCTCCCGTGCCGACACCTGCGATCCGGCGACCTCGACGACGCGCGGCGCCTGCGGGTCGAGCGCCGCGAGCGCGGTGATCCGGGCGACGTCGTCCTTCGTGGTGAAGTCGAGCACCTGATCGGCCGACGACCAGAACAGCACCCGGCGGCGGTCGAAGAGGATCATCGGCGCGTCGCCGGTCAGCAGGTCGGTGAACATGCCGTTCAGGATCGACGTCGCCTGGATCGGCGCGGCGTCGACGTCGGCGGCGAACTCGCGGCGCAGCTCGAAGTTGCGGTTGGTGCCGGGGCTGATGCGTCGGTAGTCGGCCGAGTAGTCCGACGGGATGAAGCGCGGCACACCCGCCACCACGGCGGCTGCGAGCAGCGCCCGCTGCGCGTCGACGATCACGGGCCGCACGCCGCTGACCGCCGAGACGACCACCTCGACGCCCGAGACCGCGGCGGCCAGCCCCGCATGGTCTGTGTAGTCGGCGGTGACGACGTCGACGCGGTCGTCGGCGCCGAACAGCGTGGCCGCCGTGTCGCTGCCGGGCCGGGTCAGGACCCGCAGGTGGACGTCGTGCTCGAGCAGTTCGCGGACGATGCGGCGACCGAGGTCTCCGGTGGCGCCGGCGACGAGGAGGGTGGTGGTCATGGCTGCGGATCGCAATCTGTCGGCCGGTCGACGGGTGGTCGCCAGGGCTCGGGTGGGGGAGGCGCGGGTCGGGGAGGCGAGGGCTGGGATCGGTGAGGCGCGGGTCGGGCCGGCGGGATCCGGGAGGCGCGGCGGAGGTCGCGGGGAGCGCTCAGGGCAGCAGACCCGATCGGAACGCCCAGACGACGGTCTGCAGCCGATCGCGTGTGCCGAGCTTGGTCATGACGCGGGTGAGGTGCGACTTGACCGTACTCGTCTCGACGACGAGCCGGTCGCCGATCTCGTCGTTCGAGAGCCCGTCGCCGAGCAGCCGCACGATCTGCTGCTCGCGCTCGGTGAGCACGTCGGGCGAGGGCTCGACGGCCGTCGTGCGGCGGCGCCGGGTGAACTCGGCGATCACCCGGCGGGTCGTCGCCCCGTCGATGGCGGCCTGCCCCGCCGCGAGGCTCCGCACGGCGGCGACGAACTCGTCGGGCTCGACGTCCTTCAGCACGAACCCGCTGGCCCCGGCCTCGAGCGCGCCGAACACGTACTCGTCGAGGTCGAAGGTGGTGGCGACGAGGACGGCCGGAGGCGCGGGGGACTCGACCCGCGCCTCCTGCCCCACGGAGCCCGGCGCGGGGTCGCCTCCGCCGACGATGGCCCGCGTCGCCGCGATGCCGTCGCCCGCGGGCATGCGGACGTCCATCACGACGACGTCGGGTCGCACCCGGCGGACCAGCTCGACGGCCTCGCGCCCGCCTGCCGCCTCGCCGACGACCTCGATCCCGCCGGACGTCTCGAGCACCACCCGGAACCCCGTCCGCACGATGGCCTGGTCGTCGACCAGCACGACGCGGATCACGCTGGCTCCCCGGGGGTGACCTCGGTGTCGGCCTCGACGGGCAGCTCGAGCCGCACGCGCCAGCGCTGTGCGGCCCCGGCTGCACGGGCCCCGGCCGGAGCGGCGACGCCCGCCTCGAGCGCTCCGCCGACCAGCGCCGCCCGTTCGCGCATGCCGACCAGTCCGTACCCGGGGGTGTGCTCCGTGCCGCCGTCGGCGGGCAGATCGTTCTCGACCACGATGGTCAGCCGCTCGGCGGTCGCGTCGATCGAGAGCTCGACCACCGCGCCGGGGCTGTGGCGGCGGGCGTTGACCAGCGCCTCCTGGACGGTGCGGAACGCCGTCACGTCGGCCAGCGGCGCCAGCACGGGCAGGGTGCCCTGCGACCGGACCTCGACGACCGCTCCGGAGGCGCGGGCCGAGTCGACGAGGCCGGGCACGTCGCCGAGACCGGGCACCGGCACGGTGCCGTTCGCGTCGTCGCCGGTCTCGCGGAGGATCCCGACGATCGACCGGAGGGCGTCGAGGGTCTCGCGGCCCTGCGCCCGCACGCTCCGCAGCGACTCCTTCGCGCGGTCGGGGTCGGCGTCGACCAGTCGCTCGGCCGCCCCCGCCTGCACCACAAGACCGGTCAGATGGTGGGCCGCGACGTCGTGCAGCTCGCGCGCCATGCGGGTGCGCTCGGCGGCGACCGCCTCGCGGGTGCGCGTCGCCTGGTGCTCGACCGTCTCGGCGGCCCGCGCCCGGGCGTCGCGGTCGTGGCTGCGCCGGAGGGCGACCCACGAGCCGACGGCCGCGCTGACCCCGATGACGAGCACGCCCGTCGCGAGGAGTGCGAGGACCTCGACGACGACGCCGGAGGCCCCCTCGCCGTACAGCTGCGCGCCGGGCGTCGAGACCGCGTCGCCGCCGCCCAGTCGCCGGGCGACGACGTCGGTCGCGCCGACGACGGCCCCGACGGTCGCGACGCCGATCGCCCCGAGCGACGCCCCGACGGCGACGCGCGTCGACCGGAGCGAGCCCACCGTGTAGGCGGCGACGACGGGCGCAGCCGTCCAGAGGGCGATGCCCGACGGCACGACGGCCAGCAGACCGGCCTGAAGGACCGCGACGACCAGCAGCACGGCGACCGGTCTGACCCGTCGCAGCGCGAGCGGCGCGCACTGGACGACGGCCAGCACGACCATCACGGTGATCTGCGGGCTCGAGGGCCCGCGCGGCGCGACGCCGAGCTCGCCGGTGGCGAGGAGCCCGCCGAGCAGGGCGAGGGTGACCACGCCCCACACGGCGGCGAGCACGATGTCGCGACCGAGAGGGGAGCGGACCCCGAGGCGACCGAGCACCCGCCGCGTCGTCGCGACACCGGGGCCGGTGCCGGCGCCGGGGGCGAGGGCGCTGGCGTCGCGTGCCCCGGCGTCGACTGCCCGGGCGTCGAGGGCCCCGGCGTCGGCGGCCTGGTGCGATGTCATCGTCCGAGCATGCCAGGTGCCGGTCGGCGCGGTGGCGCCGTCCGACCGCGACGGTGAGCGGTCGCGCCCCGGAGTGCCCTGTGGAGGAGTCGTCGGCCCGTGCATCAGAAGCTCACGCTCGGAGCGATGAGGCGGAACGCGAACGCGAACCCGGCGAGGGCGACGAGCGCGACGACGACGAGCACCCGGCCGGTGACGACCGCCCAGCCGCGTCGTGCCCGGACGGCCTGCCACGCGACGATCGCGGCGGGCACGACGGCCAGCACGCCGAGCAGCTGAAGCGCCTGCAGCACCCGCAGGGTCGTGGCCGACACCTCGGCGAACGACATGGCCTGCACGGCGACGACCGCCCAGCCGACGAGGGCGAGCATCGTCGACGCCTGCCCGAGCCGAGAGAGCAGCAGCGTCCGGTCGCGACGGCGCGGTGCGGTGCGGGGCGCGACGGCGGTGCCCGGAACCGGGGCGGTGCCACGGCGGGAGCGCGACCCGAGACCGGCGAGCGCGGTCGCGGGCCAGACGATCAGCGACACCAGCAGCACCACGACGGAGGCGATGACGAGGGGCAGGGCGACCGACGCCGCCTGCCAGGGCTCCGCCCGCAGCATGGTGAAGGAGGCGCCCCACGAGATGGCGGTCACGGTCGCGTCCGGGTCGGTCGCGTCGTCCGTCCGCGTCGCGAGCACGGCGTCTCCGCCCACCTCGCGCCACAGGTCGGGCTCGATCTGCTCGTAGACGCCCGTGGTGACCCCGAGCGGCTTCGGGGTGACCGAGACGGTGCCGTCGGCGCGCGGGGCGACGACGGTCTGACCGCTGAGCGCCAGCAGCGACCCGAAGTTCGTCACCGGCGAGCGCGACGAGACGTACGTGCCCGCCAGCGCGGCGGCGTCGGAGCCGGCCGACTCGGCGTCGGAGCCGCTCTCCGCGACCGCACCCGCGCCTCCTCGGCTGTCGCTCTCGTCGGCGCTCTCGTCTGCGCTGCCGCCCGTGCTCTCACCCGCGTCGCGCAGGTAGCGGTCGGCGAAGCCCTGCAGCACGGTGGTCCGCAGGTCCAGGGAGTCGGTCGCCGCGCGCCCGCTGCCGTTCATCGTGATGAAGATGCCCGCGTCGTGCTCGGGGAAGATCCGCATGGCCGTGTGGAACACCTGGGTGTCGCCGTCGTGCCCGAAGGCCGGGACGCCGGGGGTGCTGTCGTCGAAGAACGCGAGGTCCATGCGCTGCCCGGCGGCCAGGGTGCCGAGGTCGTCGGAGTCGAGGGCGGGGCGGTGCATCTCGGCGAGCGCGTCGTCGCCGAGCAGCGAGGCCCCGTCGGGCAGCTCGCCGAGGTGCGCGAGCATGAAGCGGGCCATGTCGGTGGCGCTCGAGGTCATCGCGCCGGCGGGGGCGGCGTTGACGACCTCCGTGGGCGACGCCGGCTTCGAGTCGTCGGGGTAGCCCTTCGCGAGGCGGGCGTCGAGGGCGTTGGGCAGCGGCTGCTCGAACGACGACGAGGTCATCCCCGCCGGCTCGAACACGTCGTGCTGCAGCAGCTCGGCGAACGGCTCGCCGCCGACCCGCTCGGCGATGTAGCCGGCGAGGGTGGCGCCGTAGTTCGAGTAGGCGGGCGTCGTCCCGGGCGCGTAGACCTGCGCGGGCGGCGCGGCCGAGACGGCGTCGTGCAGCGACACCTCGCTGCCGGGGGTGCCGATCAGGCCCGAGATGACCTCCTCGAAGCCCGCGGTGTGCGTCAGCAGGTGCCGCAGGGTGATCGCGCCCTTCGGGGTGTCGAGGTCGAAGTCGAGGTACTGCTGCACGTCGGCGTCGAGGTCGAGGTCGCCGCGTTCGACGAGCTGCATGATCGCCGTCGCCGAGACGACCTTCGAGACGGAGCCGACGCGGAACAGGGTCTCGTCGGGGTCGACGGGCACGACCGTCCCGCTCTCGGTGCCCGTGTCGGCGACGCCGTAGCCCCGTGCGGTGAGCAGCTCGCCGCCCGAGACGACCGACACGGACGCCCCGGGGATCCCCGTCGTCTGCAGCGCGGAGCCGACGGCCCCGTCGAGCCAGCCGTCGACGTCGTCGGCGGTCAGGGTGTGCCCGCCGGGCTGGTGGCGGGGAGGGGCGGGAGGCGCGGTGTCGGCGGTCGCGCCGCTCGCGGCCCCCGCGGAGCACGCGGCGAGCGGCAGGGCGAGGGCGACGGCGGCCGTCGCGGCGGCGAGTCGGGGCAGGAGGCGCGGCGCGCGGGGGCGACGCCGCGGCGGTCGGATGGTCGGTGTCGTTGTCATACCTCTACGCTCGCCGTCGCGGCCGCGCCGCACAGGAGGCGCAGGTCGGGACATCGCCTACGACCTGAGTCGTAGGCGGCCGGCCCGCGCGTCGCCCCCGACCCGCGCCTACACTCCGGGGCGACCCCTGCGCCCGTCGAGTCGTCTCTGGAGGCCCCATCCCCGTGACCGCGCCGTCCCCGCTCCGTCTCGCGCGCCTCCTCGTCTGGTGGGTGCGGGACTACGCCTACGCCGCGCACTGGCAGCTGCGCGCGGTGCTCGCACCGAGGGGCGAGGCCGAGTACCTCGCGGGCGACGGGAGACCCGTGCTGGTCGTGCCCGGCGTCTGGGAGACCTGGGCGTTCCTCCGTCCGCTGATCGCGCGGGTCCACTCCGAGGGGCATCCCGTGCACGTGCTGTCGGCGCTCCGCTGGAACGGCCGCCCGGTCGAGGCGGCGGCACGGGACGTCGCGGCCCACCTCGAGCGGCACGATCTCCGCGACGTGGTCATCGTCGCCCATAGCAAGGGCGGTCTGATCGGCAAGTACGTCATGGCCCGGCTCGACCCCGACCGCCGGGTCGACACGATGGTGGCGATCTGCGCGCCCTTCTCGGGGTCGAGGTACGCCCGCTGGCTGCCGCTGTCGACCCTCCGCGCGTTCTCGCCCCGCGACGCCACGACGATGCTGCTCGGACGCGACGAGAGCGTGAACAGCCGCATCGTCTCGATCTACGGGGAGTTCGATCCGCACATCCCCGAGGGCAGCGAGCTGCCGGGGGCCGAGAACGTACGGCTGTCGGCGGGCGGGCACTTCCGGGTGCTGGCGCTGCCGCGGACGATCGCCACGGTGCTCGCCGTCGCAGCGGGGTCGCCCCGCCGAGGGTGAGACGGCCGCTTCGGCATGCTGAATTTGTTGCGCTAGCGCGTACACTCTAAGCATGTCTGTGTCAGCGGAGGGTCGTCTAGCCGGCCTCACCGCGGGCCAGTGGGGGATGCTCACTGCTGTCCAGGCGAACGGCGAGGGCATCGCTCGAAGCACGATCGCGCGACGCGAGAAGGCAGGCACGCTCGAACGGATGCGACCGGGCGTCTACCGGCTGCCCGGTGTGCCGACGGATCGTCTGGATGACATTCGGGCCGCGTGGCTGGCCAGTGATCCTGCAGCCATCGCCCGCGATCGACTCGTCGACCCCGATGTCGTCGTCGGTGGCGCCGCCGCAGCGTGGGTCCACGAGATCGGGGACCTCTACCCGGCCCCGTACCTGCTCTATACGGCGAAGCGCCGTCAGACCGCGCACGACGACGTGCGCTACAGCCGGCGCCACCTGTCTCGGGCCGACGTGATGATCCTCGACGGCCTTCCCGTCACCACCCGAGAGCGCACGATCGCAGATCTCCTGGACGAGGGCGACCTCTCCCTCGTCGCCGACGCTCTGGGCGACGCGGAACGCTCCGACGACGACCTCGACATCCCGGCTCTCGTCCGACACCTCGATGCCCACGCGAAGCGACTGGGTCACGCGAACGGCACCGACGTGTATGCCGAGCTGCGGACGCTCGCCGGCGTCGACGCGGCACGCCTCAAGGACCTCGTCGTCAGGACCGACCTCACGGAACGCCTGAGCGCTGAGCTCGGCCAGCAGATGCAGCAAGCCCTCGCCCCGATCCTCTTCGAGCTGAACGCATCTGTCGAAGGAATGGGCCCCGACACGTTCGCGCCCCTGCGAGAGCAGCTCGACGAACAGGCCGAGCGGATGATGGCCCCTTTCCGCAAGCAGCTCGACGAACAGGTGCGGCGGCTGACAGCCCCCACCCGCGAAGCCCTGAGGGGATACCTGTCGCCGTATCCTCCCCGCGTGAAGCTCCCCAGCGCGGCGCTGCCTGAGATCGCCCTGCCGCCAGCCATCCAGGCAATGCTGCGCGACCTCGCGCAGCACAGCGCGCGAACTGCGGTGCAGACGGGAGGGCGACCGGAGGGCCGTGCGCGAAGCGGGGAGGTCGACCGCGAGACGATCGACGAGGAGGAGATGCTGCGCGAGGCGCTCGACGTTCAGTCAGCCACTCGTCACCTGGATCCTTTCACTGCGATCGATGCGTCCAGCTCCATCCGAGGCACGTTCGCCACGGTCGCGAAGAAGGCCCCGGATCTCGAGCTCACCTGGCAGGAAGCCGAGGCGCTGGCGAACCGGATGGTCGCGCCGGTCCTCGACGGCTCCGTGACGTCTGGCCGATGGGACCCCGTTCGGAGCACGTGGGCGTAGCGCGTCAAGCGGAGATGAGGCGGGCGGGTTCGACGCGGTCCTCCTCTGGGAGCACGATCATGTCGCTGCTCAGCCCGAGACGGCCGCCAGGGTCACGGCGGTCGCAGCCGTGTTCAGGACGACGTGCATGCAGACCGGTGCCCAGAGGGTCCGGTGGAACTCGCGCAGGTAGGCGAGCGACAGGCCGAGGAGGAGCATGTACGGCAGCAGGATCGGCACGCCGTGGCAGGCGGCGAAGATCGCGGCGCTGATCAGCG
This sequence comes from Frigoribacterium sp. CFBP9029, assembly GCF_034045305.1. Lineage (NCBI taxonomy): Bacteria > Bacillati > Actinomycetota > Actinomycetes > Micrococcales > Microbacteriaceae > Frigoribacterium > Frigoribacterium sp. CFBP9029. The sequence continues at coordinate 133,926 of NZ_JAXCWB010000006.1, read as the reverse complement.
ACGCCGGCAGCGGGCCGAGGCGCCGCCGCATCCCGCCGTGGACGAGCCCGCGGAAGACGACCTCCTCCCACAGCGGGGTGAGGAGGGCCACCCCGACGAACGTCGCGACGATCTGGACCGTGCTCGTCCCGCCGAACAGCGTGTCGACGGCGTCGCCCCGGCCGGCGGGAGCCCCCGTGATCGCCACGGCGGCACCCTGGACTGCGAGCAGCAGCACGAAGATCGACGGGATCTGCCAGAGCAGATGGAGCATCCGAGCGGTGGGCCGTCGCAGACCGACGTCGCGCCATCCGCTCCCCGCACGGCGGAGACCGAGATGCAGCGTCAGCAGCATCACCACGGGGTGCGCGACGAGCGCCGCCGCCAGCACGGGGACGGCGGCCGCGCGCGCACCGGGGACGAACAGCAGCCCGAGCACGACGGCCCCGAAGAGGACGACCGTGGCGGCGAGGAGGATCGCGACGAGGGCGACTGTGGCGCGGGGGCGGAGCGACGGGAGCATGCCTCCGTCGACGCCCTGCGGACGGACGTCGCGCCGGTCGACGGCGGCAGGAGGTGCGGGTGGCGCCGTCGGGGCGTGCTCGTGACTCACGGGTCCTCTTCTCGTCGGCGTCCGGTCGGCGCGTCGGGGCCGCGACCCCAGTGTGGGCGACGGGTCGCCGCCGCGACTCGACCGGACGGATGAGATCCCGCCGCCCGCCGCTCGCCGCCCGCCGCCCGCCGCTCGGCGGGAGGGGTCAGGCCCGGTGGCGCCAGCGCTGGGCGACGACACCGGCGACGAGGCCCGCAGCGGCCAGGAGGGCGAGCGGCGCGTCGAGCCCGACCGTCGCCGCGGCGCCGATCACAGCGGCGAAAAGCAGCCCGTCGAGTGCCCAGAGCACGCGGACGGCCGCCATCGGGTCGCCCATCGGCGACGAGATCGGGGTGAGGAGCACCGGTGGCAACGGGCCCTTCAGCGCCTGACCGACCCGGAACAGCAGGGTCGTCACCCCGAGCGCCATCGCCGAGAGGATCGGGGCTCCGTTCGCCGCCGAGAGCGACACCACCACCGCGGCCGAGACGAGCACGAGCACGACGACCGCGAGGGGGAGCATCGAATGCGAGACGAGCAGCCTCCCGTCGCCGATGCCGTAGAGCGGCGCGTCGGCCGCCACCGCTGCGGCGTGCCGGATGCCGTCGGTGAGCGGCCCCGTCGCGGCGAAGACGATCAGCCCGGCCGCAGCACCGAGCAGCCAGCCGGGGCCGGGTGACACCACCGCGTAGCCGAGCAGCAGTCCGCCGACCCCCAGGGCGATCAGCCCGACGACGAGTCGACCGGGCGTGCGGGCGGCACCGATCGCGTCGCGCACGAAGAACGCGACGCCGAGACCGTGCCCCGGTCGCACGGCCCGCACGCGACGGCCCACGTGGGGCGCCTTCTGGTAGACGGTCGCCGCCGCCCCGAACTCCGTGCCCAGGGCCGAGCTCGTCGCGGCCTGCCACCGCGCCGCCTGGACCGCCGTCTCCGCCGGGCGCAGCCGCGACAGCAGGGCCGGAACCACGGCGATGGCCACGAGGGCGAGTGCGACGAGCCCGGCCAGAGCCCCGGGCGGAGGAGGGGCGGTGCCGAGCGGGTAGGCCAGGCCGACCCAGCCCCACGGGGTGCTCGCCTGCAGGGCGGGCGACGACAGGCCGCCGCTCGCGAGGGCGACGATGCCGATCGCGACGGGCAGGGCGACCCGCGGGTGCGTCTGCCCGGCCAGCCAGGCCGCGGTCGCGACGACGCCGACCAGCGCCCCGACGATCGTGAAGACCACGGCCTGCTCGGCGCTCGCGAACCCCCGATGAGCCAGGGAGGCGCCGGTCAGGCCCGCTGCGCCGGTGCAGATCGCGACCACGAGCGCCCCGCATCTCAGCAGCGGGCCGCGGAAGACGACGCGATAGGGCAGGTCGCTGGTCGCCAGGGCATGGAGGAGGAACGGCGGCAGCAGCGCGGGCCCGCGCTCCCGCCCGAGCAGCAGGGCGGCCGCCCAGACGGCGGCGACGATCAGGCCCGCCGACGCGGGCGCGGTGGACGCCGTCAGGGCGGCGATGCCCTCCGCGCCGGTGAGGCCCTGCCACAGCGCGCGTGCGAGCGGGGCGACGACGACTCCGGCCACCGCGACGAGCAGGTAGCCGAGGTAGAGGCGGTCGCCGGTCGTCGTGGTCGAGCGTGCGCGCCAGATCGCGACGGCCGAGCGGGGGCGCGGGCTCATGCCGCCGGGTCCAGCTGCAGGAAGCGGTCGCCGATCGCCTCGGCCAGCGGTCGGCTGTGGGTGGCGACGACGAGCGTCGCACCGCCGTCGCGGCGGGCGCGGAGTGCTCGGCCCACGACCTCGAGGTGCTCGGGGTCGAGTCTCTGCTCCGGCTCGTCGACGATGAGGACGTCGAACGGCCGGGCGAGCACGAGGGCGAGGCCGAACAGCTGCGTCTGTCCCGACGACAGCTCGTGCGGGAACCTGCGCCCGAGCGTGCTCAGGCCGAGCTCGGCGAGCACCGACCCCGCGAGCGATCCGGCGGTCGACTCGTCGACCCAGGTGGCGGCGACGAGCAGCACGTGGTCGGCGACCGTGAGATCGGGTGCCATCGGCGGCAGTCCGATCATCGAGGCGACGCGTCGGCGGAAGCCGCGATCGCGCGGATCGACGGCGTCGCCGTCGATGCGCACGACTCCGCTCGTCGGTCGACGCGAGCCCGCCAGCACCCGCAGGAGCGTCGTCTTGCCCGCGCCGTTCCCGCCCCGGACGACCAGCGCCTCCCCGGGGCCGACGACGACCGAGACGGGCGGGAGCAGCGTCGATCCGCCTGTGGCGACAGCCACTCCGTCGGCATCGATCATGCGTCGAGGGTAGCGGCCGGGCCCCGCCGCCCGCCGCTCGGCGGGACGGGTTAGGTCGTGCTGGCTTTCGGCGGAGCGATGGGGTGCCCTACCTTCTGACCATGGAGATGCTGAGCTGCTTCAAGTGGTCGCACGAGGGTCACTCGTACATGGCCTGCGACTTCGGCGCCTTCGTCCAGATCCGCCACTGGATGTCCGACTCGGAGGTGCGTCGGTCGGTCGACATCGCCGAGGGTCGCGAGTGGTCGCACAAGGTGCAGTCGAAGGGCACCCGCTTCACCGTGCGGGCGGAGTCCGGATCCCCGTTCTCGGTGACCGCCCCCGTGCTCGTCGCCGATCAGCTGCTGCGTCTGCTCGAGCGCGTGGCACCGACGACGACGCCCTGACCCGGGCCCGGTCGTCAGGCCCGCCCGCCGGCCTCGACGATGCGGGTGCCGGTCTCACGGAGGTCGGCGAGGGCCTCGCCGCCGCCCGTCACGTCGAGCACCAGACCGGAGACGCCATCGAGCGGCAGCACCTGGTGCGGTGACGCGGCGCCGATCTTCTCGCCGCTGCCGAGCACCCAGGTCTCGGCGGCCCGCGAGGCGAGGACCCGCTTCATCGCCGCCTCCTCCGGGTCGCCGGTGGTGAGACCGGTGGATGCGCGGATGCCCGTCACACCGAGCAGGAACAGGTCGGCGTTCACCCGCGACGCGGACTCGACCGCGGCCGCGCCCATCGCGACCGCCGAGTGCTTGAATAGCCGACCGCCGATCAGGATCACGTCGGCGTCGTGCTCGAGGAGCGCGGCCGCGATCGTCGGGCTGTGCGTGACGATCGTCAGCTCGAGGGTCGTCGGCAGGAGGCGGACCAGATCGAGGGTCGTGGTGCCCCCGTCGAGGATCACCGTCGCCCCGGGCTGCAGCAGATCGAGAGCCGCCGCCGCGACCCGGCGCTTGCTGTCGGTCGCGATGTCGGCCCGGGTGGCGTAGTCGGCGACGGCGGGCGAGGCCGAGACGGCGCCGCCGTAGACGCGGGTCAGCAGCCCCTCGGAGGCGAGCTCGCGGAGGTCGCGTCGGATGCTGTCCTCGGAGAGGCCGAGCTCGACCGCGATCTCCTTCGCGACGATGCGCCCGTCGCGGCGCAACCGCTCGAGGAGCACGTCTCGTCGTTCTGCTGCCCACATGTTCTCACTCTTTCACGATTGTGCATGTTTGTTCGTGTTTGCCCTAGTGTACGGGCATGACCACTTCACTCATGATCCTCATCGCCGGCCCGTACGCGTCGGGGACCGACGGCGACCCCGCTCTGATGCAGCAGAACCTCGAGCGTCTCGAGACGGCGGCGTGGCCGCTCTTCGAGGCGGGTCACCTGCCGGTGATCGGCGAATGGGTCGCTCTGCCCGTGCTCCGCAGCGCGGGGGCCTCCGGGCCGACCGATCCGCTGGCCGCGCAGGTCATGTACCCGACCGCCGAGAGACTGCTGCAGCGCTGCGATGCCGTGCTGCGCCTCCCCGGCTCGTCGCGCGGGGCGGATCAGGACGTCGCCATCGCCGAGGCCCGCGGCCTGCCCGTCTACCACGACCTGGCCGACGTGCCCGGGGTGAGGTGAGGCGGGGGCGCGTACCCCTACGTGCCGCCCGCCTCGCCGATCGACTCCCCGAAGAGTCGGCGCCGGTTCTCACCCGAAGAGGACCGGTTCGGCTGACCCCTGTCTAGTTGCACGACAGCCGTTCCTCTACTCCGCCAGGCTCTTTGCCAGGAACCGGGCGCCCTGGGGCGCTTCACCCGGCCCGCCTGGGCCGGCGCTGACGACGGAAGAGGGCCCCGGCTGATGCCGGGGCCCTCTTCATGCGACAGGGGTGATCAGTCGGCGTCGACGACGACGGTCGTGATGACCGGGGTGCGACGGTGACGGCGCAGGAACCAGCGGCTCAGCCCGTCGGCGATGGCGTTCTCGGCGCCGGCTCCGTCGACATGACCGCGTGCGGTGGCCTCGGCCAGCGCCTTGGTCGCGACGTCTTCGGCCTGCGACATCCAGCCGGCCTCCTCCACGAAGCCGCGGGGCAGGAACTCGACCGGGTCGACGAGCTTCTGGGTGCCCTCGTCGAAGATGCCCAGCACGGTGATGTGGCCCTCTTCGGCGAGCGAGAGACGGTCTTTCAGCGCGTCCTCCGTCGCGACGCCGATGGTGGCGCCGTCGACGAAGACGTACGGGGCGGGGATGCGGCCGGCGATGCTGGCGCGGCCCCGGTCGAGGTCGACCACGACGCCGTCCTCGACGACGAGCACGCGGTCCTCCGGCACGCCGGTGGCGACGGCGAGGTCGGCGTTCGCCGTGAGGTGGCGCCACTCGCCGTGCACGGGCAGGACGTTCTTCGGCTTGACGATGTTGTAGCAGTAGGTGAGCTCGCCGGCGCTGGCGTGACCCGAGACGTGCACCTTCGCGTTGCCCTTGTGCACGACCGTGGCGCCCCAGCGGATCAGGCCGTTGATGACGCCGTAGATGGCGTTCTCGTTGCCGGGGATCAGCGAGCTGGCGAGCAGGATGGTGTCGCCCTCGCCGACCTTGATGATGTGCTCGCGGTTCGCCATGCGCGACAGCGCGGCCATCGGCTCGCCCTGCGAGCCGGTGCAGATCAGCACGATCTTGTTGTCGGCCATCTTGCTCAGCTGCTTGAGGTCGACGACGAGGCCCTTGGGGATGTTGAGGTAGCCGAGGTCGGACGCGATGCCCATGTTGCGCACCATCGAGCGACCGACGAAGGCGACCTTGCGGCCGTGCTTGTGAGCGGTGTCGAGCACCTGCTGGATGCGGTGGACGTGGCTCGCGAAGCTCGAGACGACGATGCGCTTGGGCGCCTCGCGGAAGACGCGGTCGATCGCCGCGCCGAGGTCCTTCTCGGCGGTGGTGAAGCCGGGCACCTCGGCGTTGGTGGAGTCCGTCATGAAGAGGTCGACGCCCTCGTCGCCCAGACGGGCGAAGTGGTTGAGGTCGGTGATCCGCTTGTCCATCGGGAACTGGTCCATCTTGAAGTCGCCCGTGTGCAGCACGATGCCGGCGCTCGTGCGGAGGGCGACGGCCAGACCGTCGGGGATGGAGTGGTTCACGGCCACGAACTCGAGGTCGAACGGGCCGGCCTGGTGGCGGTCGCCCGCGGCGACCTCGTGCGTGATCGGGGTGATCTTGTGCTCCTGCAGCTTCGCGGTGATGAACGCGAGGGTGAGCTTGGAGCCGATCAGCGGGATGTCGGGGCGCTCTTTGAGGAGGTAGGGCACGCCGCCGATGTGGTCTTCGTGACCGTGCGTCAGCACGATGGCCTCGACGTCTTTCAGGCGGTCGCGCAGCGGGGTGAAGTCGGGCAGGATCACGTCGATGCCGGGCTGCGTCTCTTCGGGGAAGAGCACGCCGCAGTCGACGACGATCAGCTTGCCCTTGTTCTCGAAGAGGGTCATGTTGCGACCCACGTCGCCGAGGCCGCCGAGCGGCGTGACGCGCAGGGCGCCGCGCTTGAGCGGCTGGGGCTTCTTGAGGTCGAGGGAGTGCTTGGTGGTCTGCATAGAGGATCTTCTGTCTCTGAGGTGGGTTCTGCGGGCCGCACCTCTGGGCCAGGTGCGCGTGGTCGTACGGGTGGTGCTGATGATGCGGATGATGGAGCGGAGATCGGGAATCAGGTGCCAGCGATCTCGGGTGGTGCGAGAAGTCAGGGCGCGAACGCGTCGCGGGCCGTCGAGGGCCGAGGCTCCTAGTTTCGCACGCCCCCGCTGTCCGCCGCACCGCCCTCGTCGGCGAGGCGGCGGGCGACCGCGGTGACGGCCGCCCGACCCGCGCGATTCGCGCCGATCGTCGACTGCGACGGGCCGTAGCCGATCAGGTGCACGCGGGGGTCGAGTCGGGCGGCCGTCCCGTCGAGCGGCACGCCGCCGAGCGGGCCGCGCAGCCCGAGACCGTCGAGGTGCCTCAGATCGGCGCGGAACCCCGTGGCCCAGACGACCGCGTCGACGCTCGTGCTCGAGCCGTCGGACTCGATGACGTGCCGTGCACCGAGCGCCGCGAACATCGGGCGACGGACGAGCACGCCCCGCCGGCGGGCCTCGACGGCGTACGAGGTCCAGCCGAGGCCGGTGTACGACACGATGCTGGCCGGCTCGCGCCCGGCCGCGGCGTCGGCCGCCACCCGGCGCTCGACGTCGACGCCGTCGAGGCTCAGCGTGAAGTCGTGGTCGAGGAACACCGGTTCGCGACGCGTGTACCAGAGCGTCGTGGCCACGCGGCTGATCTCGTCGAGCAGCTGCACCGCCGAGATGCCGCCGCCGACCACGGCGACCCGGAGACCGGCGAACTCGTCGGCGGAGACGTAGTCGCGGGTGTGCAGCTGCCTGCCCGTGAAGACGTCGCGCCCCGGCAGGTCGGGGACGCGGGGTGCGTTCCAGGTGCCGGTGGCGTTGATGACGACCCGCGCCTCCCAGGCTCCCGCGGTGGTGTCGACCCGCAGGTCGCCGTCGGGGTCGTCGTCGACCGCGCGCACCCGGTCGACGTGCACGGGGCGTACGATCGGCAGCCCCTCGGCGGCCTCGTAGGCGGCGAAGTACCGGGGGACCGCGAGGCGGCTGGGCTCGCCGTAGTCCACCGGCGGCAGCGGCATGCCCGGCAGGTCGAAGATGCCGTTCACCGTGGCCATCCGCAGCGACTCCCAGCGGTGCTGCCACGCGCCTCCGGGGGCCCGGTCGGCGTCGAGGACGACGAAGGTGCGGTCGCCCGGGGCGTCGGTCGGGCGGGCGTCGAGCGCCGATGTGAAGCCGCGACGCCGCAGGTGGTGGGCGGCCGACAGCCCCGCCTGCCCACCGCCCACGACGACGACGGTCGCGTTCCGTGCGCTCATCGCGCGGCGATGACGCTCTCGGCGACCTGCACGAGTCGCGGAGCCTGACCGGCGTCGACGGGCCCCTCGTAGATCACGCGCATCCACGAGTCGTCGACGAGGACGTCGAGGTAGCAGATGCTCGACATCCCGTCGCACTGGAGGAGCCCGTCTTCGGCACCCGTCACCGTCACCGTCGTGAACCCGTCGGATGCGCCCGGTCCGGCGACGGCGTACTCGCGGAACCGTTCGTAACCCCACCGTGCTCCGGCCGAGACGTTCACCTGGATGCTCGTGTAGATCGGCAGGCCGTCGTCGTCCTGAGTCGTGCCCTCCGACCGGCAGTCGTACTCGTCGGAGGCTGCGGCGACGAGCGCGTTGCGACCGTCCGGGCTGGCCTCGGACCATGATGCGTCCAGCGACGGGTCCGCGAAGATCGTCCCCAGGGGCGTGACCAGGTCGAGCGTCGAGCAGTCACCCGTCGCGACCCAGCGTCGCGAGGCGGCGTCGGCGGCCCACGGCGCCCTGGCCTCGAGGGGGCGCACGACGTCGGCGATCCGTCCGAGCTGGGCCACGACGAGATCGGTCGTGTCGCCGCCGAACTCCTGCGACTGCTCGTAGCCGGCCTCGATCCAGTAGTCACCGACGACGACGGTGGCTGCACAGCGGAGAGCGTCACCGCAGGCCAGGGCCGAGTCGTCACCGAGTCCGAGGTCGGCGCCGGCGCCGCCCTCCCGCTTGGCGGCGAGGGCGTCGGCGGACGCCGGGTCGTCGAGGCTGATGTCGACCTCGAACACGGCGAAGTCCGCCTCGCTCGACGACGTCCACTGGCAGGTCTGGACTCCGTTCTGACGGAGCGACGCGTCACGGGGCGTGAAGACCAGGCCCTCCTCCTGCGCGAGCTCCGGCGCGCGCAGCAGCGACGTCAGCGACGACTCGGTCGCGAGGGTCGCGCAGTCCATCGGCAGATACGGCTGCGGCGTGCCGCCGACCGGCTGGGTCGAAGGAGGCGCGCTCGGCTCGGGCGTCGGGGTCGCGGTGGGCGTCGGGGCCGGGGGAGCCGAGACGGAAGCCGACGGCTCGGGCTGCGCGAGACCCTCGAAGGGCGACGGCACGAAGCCCATCGCGACGGCGCCGCCGGCACTGCCCAGTCCGATGAGGGCGACGAGTCCGAACGCGATGCCGAAGCGCCGACCGGGTCGACGACGGGTCGTGTCGGCGGCCCGCTCGAGGACGTCCTTCTTCATCGAGACGAGCATGCGGGTGAGGTCGTCACCGGTGGGGGGCTCAGTGTTCATCGTGCGTCACCGCCTTTCGCAGTCGCGAGCGTGTTCGGGAGACCCGTTTGGTGACCGCCCCGACGGTCATGCCCAGACGGTCGGCGGCCTCGCGGTACGAGAGGCCCTCGATCAGGCAGAGCTCGCAGATGGCGCGGTCGTCGGGCGAGAGGGCGTCGATGGCCTCGCGGACGAAGCGCAGCATCTCGCGCGCCTCGGCCCCATCGGGCGCGACGAGGTCGTCGGGCAGCGCATCCGCCGCCGCGAGGGCGAGCTTGCGGCGCTGATTCGCAGCGTGGTTGCGGCAGACCACCAGCAGCCACGGCAGCAGCGAGTCGGTCGGCAGGGTCAGCCCGTTGCTCTTCTTCCAGAGCGTGACGAAGGTGTCCTGCACGATCTCCTCCACGTCCATGCGGCTCGGTGCCAGAGCCCACGCGTACCGCGTGACCGTCGTGGCGTACCGGTCGAACAGCGCGGACAGCGCCTGTCTGCTGCCGGTCGCGGCGCGCTTGATCAGGTCAGCGTCGCTCATCGTGTGCGGATCCACATCCACCCCCTCACTAGAGGAGTGTCGCGTAAACGCCGATCCTGACCGAATCGGTCGGAATCCCTCTTCCGAGCCCGCTTGGCCGCGAAACGAGTGCTCGGCGGCGTCTGTCTGGAAGCTCGCTGAGGGGGCGTGACCCCTGCCCCGATGGATGCGTCTGAATGATGTGTCCGCTTCACGGACTCGATGCCCGGGCCGCTCGCCCCGCATCGTCAGGAACGAAACAAGGAGAGATCATGAGCAACGTCACCCCCGCCACGACCGGGACCGCCGCCGCCAAGCACACCGCCTCCGACGCGGCCGGCAAGAACACCATCGTCGACGGCGTCGTGTCGAAGGTCGCGGGGATCGCTGCTCGCGAGGTGCCCGGGGTCCACGACCTGGGCAACGGCGCAGCCCGTGCCATCGGCGCCATCCGCAACGTCGTCAACCAGCAGGACCGCGGCCAGGGCGTCTCCGTCGAGGTCGGCGAGAAGCAGGTCGCCGCCGACATCGTCATCGTCGCCGAGTACCCCGTCGAGCTGCAGAAGGTCGCCGACGACGTCCGCAAGGCCGTCACCGACGCCATCACGCAGGTCGTCGGCATGGAGGTCGCCGAGGTCAACGTCACCGTCTCCGACGTGCACATCCCTTCGGACGACAACGACGACTCCGACGAGAGCCGCGTCCAGTAGTCGCTCGCGACACCCTCCGGCCGCACGGCCGGTGACCCTCCGGACGGCCCCCGCCCACCCTCGGCGGGGGCCGTCCGTCTGCCCTCAGACCCTCGAACCAGGAGCCACCATGACCGACGACAGCACCCCCGAGACCTCCTTCGCCGACCGCCTCCGCGGCCAGATCGGCAGCAAGGCCATCGACCCCGTCATCCGGGCGGTCCGCACCGAGATCGGCGCGGCCCGCGACGAGATCGCCGGGCGGGCGCGTGATGCTCGCGCCGGCATCGTCCTCGTCGTCGTGGGGGTCGTCCTCGCGCTGATCACCGTCGCGCTCGCCGCGACCGCCGGTGTCACGGTCCTCGCGCTCGTCCTGCCGCTCTGGTCGGCGACGCTCGTCGTGCTCGCCGTCTTCGCCGTCGCGGCCGCCCTCGTGCTCGCCGGCGGCCTGCGCGCCCTGAAGCGCGGCGTGCCCCCGGTGCCGGCCGACACCGTCAAGAACCTGACCCGGCGGCACTGAGCCGACCCGCGCCTCCTCGGCACCGGGCCAGCCCGCGTCCGTCCATGAGTCACGACACGCCGCGTCCCCCGAGGAGGCGCGGCGTGTCATGACTCCTCGACCCGGGCTCTCGAGGCGAGGCGAGGCGAGGCGAGGCGAGGCGAGGCGGGGCCGGTCCGGGCTCAGCCCATGTGGACGACGGGGCCCGAGGGCAGCAGGTCCTCCTTCGAGCCGCGGATCATGAAGAAGCTGATCGGCGCGGCCACGAGGGCGGCGACCGCGGCCCCGACGAAGGCGGCCTGGTAGCCGTCGACGAGCCCGCCGAGCCCCTGCAGGTCGCTGCCGGCCACGGCCGAGGCGTACAGGTTCGTGTAGACCGCGAGTCCGATCGACCCGCCGATCTGGATCATGGCGTTCGACGTGGCGCTCGCGGCGCCGGCCTCGTGCGGCGCGACGCCGGCGAGGGCCAGGTTCTGCATCGGCACGAAGATGCCGGCGAGGCCGACGCCCATCACGATCAGCGCGGGCAGCACGTGCGTCGCGTAGGCGCCGTCGACGGTGATGAACGACAGCCAGAACAGGCCGGCCGCGGCCACGATCGGGCCGACGATCATGAGGATGCGCGGGCCGACGACCGGCAGCAGCTTCGTCAGGATCGGGGCCATCACCATGATGACGAGGGTCATCGGCAGGGTCGCGAGACCGGCCTCGAGCGGGCCGAAGCCGAGCACGATCTGCAGGTGGAAGGTCAGGTAGAGCAGCGCGCCGATCATGACGCTGCCGACGATCAGCTGCACCAGGAACGCCCCGCCGCGCACCCGGTTCGTGAGCACGCCGAGCGGCAGGAGGGGGTGGTCGCTGCGCTTCTGGATCAGCACGAACAGGGCGAGCAGCCCGGCGCCGAGCGCGATGAAGCCGATCACCACGGCCGAGTCCCAGCCGTCTTCGGCCTGCGTGAAGCCGTAGACGAGCGAGGCGAGCCCCAGCGCGACGACGATCGTGCCGGCGACGTCGAGGCGGTTGTCGCCCTCGGCCTTGCTCTCGCGCACGACGAGCGCCGCGGCCACGATGGCCACGATCACGATGGGCACGTTGACGAGCAGGCACCAGCGCCAGCTGACGAACTCGGTGAGCACCCCGCCGAGCACGAGGCCGACGGCGGCGCCGGCACCCGAGATCGCGCCGAAGACGGCGAACGCGGTGTTGCGCTCGCGACCGCGGTCGAAGGTGGTGGTGAGCACCGCGAGGGCGGCGGGGGCGAGCAGCGCGGCGAAGACGCCCTGCAGGGCGCGCGCCGTGACGAGCAGCTCGCCGGTCGAGACGAGGCCGCCGAAGGCGGAGGCCGCACCGAAGCCGATCATGCCGACGATGAAGGTGCGCTTGCGACCCCAGAAGTCGGCGATGCGCCCGCCGAGCAGCAGCAGGGCGCCGAAGGCGAGGGCGTAGGCCGTGACGACCCACTGGCGGTTCTCGTCGCTCAGGCCGAGCTCGGCCTGGGCCTGGGGCAGGGCGATGTTGACGATCGTGCCGTCGAGCACGACGACGAGCTGCGCGAGCCCGACGATGACGAGCACCCACCAGCGGCGGGGCGAAGGAGGCGCGGTGCGGGTCGCACCGGTGGCGGGCGTTGCTTCTGAGGTGGTCACTGTTCTCCTGGATCGGGGTGCCGCACGACGAGCGGCCGTCGTGGACGGATCGATACTACCTACTGGTTGGTTGGCTCGTAAGCGGCTACGGTCATCTCATGGCCTACGACGCTGACGAGACCCGCCGCCGCATCCTCGCGGCGTCGACGGCGGAGTTCGCAGAGCACGGCCTCGCCGGCGCCCGCGTCGACCGCATCGCCGCCGCCGCCGGCTGCAGCAAGGAGCGTCTCTACGCGCACTTCGGCGACAAGGAGGCCCTGTTCACCGCGGTGCTGAACCACTCGTTCGCCGAGCTCGGCGTCGCCGCCGCCCCGCACTTCGCCACCGCGCCCGACTTCGCGGTCGCCATCTACGATCATCTCGTCGAGCATCCCGAGAACCACCGTCTGCTCGGCTGGGCCCGTCTCGAGCAGCGACACGACTGGGCGTCGTCGTTCGCCGTCCTCGACGAGGTGAGGCGCACCTCCGTCGGGCATCTCGACCGCCTCATCGGCGACGATGTGGCGTGGTCGGTCGACGACGTCTTCGCTCTGGTGCTCTCGATCGCGACGGCGTGGCTGCAGCTGCCGGGGCTGCCGCACGCCGCCGCCGGAGGGCCCGATCGCGCCGTGCAGCGCGAGATCGTGCGCGAGGCCGTCGCGCGCCTCCTCGGCTCGGCCTAGACCCGCCCCACAGCTCGGGCGTCGGCCGCAGAGCGACCGACGCCCGGAGCGGGCCTCGCAGCCGGCTACTTGGCGGTGGGTCCGTAGAAGCCCTCGATCTCGTCGAGCTCCATCTCGGCGGTCTGCTGGATGAGCGCCAGCAGATCCTTGTCGAGTCCCGGCGCGAACTCCTCGAGGCGCTCGGGCGCGATGGTCGAGGGGGCGCCCTGGGGTGCCTGCTCGTTCGAGACGAGCTCGGTGCCGTCGCTCGACGGCGACGAGCCCTGGAAGATCTTGCCGGCCTCCGACTTGCCGTCGAGATCGAACGTGTACTGCTTGCTCTGCAGCCCGAGGTCGAGCAGCTCCTTCACCTCGGGGAACTTCTCGGCGTTCGTCTTGGGGATCGGCAGCAGCTTGCCCCAGTCGACGCCGAGGGTCTCGAGCGCCTTGGCGTAGGCGTTCTCGTGAGCCTGGTCGCGGACGATGAGGTACGCGACCGTCTTGCGGGCGACGGGGTTGTCGGTCATCTCGTAGATGCGGCTCTTCTGCAGGCGCCCCGTCGACTCGAGCATGAGGTTGTACAGCAGGTCGAGGGGCAGGTTGCCGCTGTTGTAGACGTAGCTGCCGCTCCACGGGTTGCCGACCGAGTCGACCGGCAGAGCGCCCTGCGCGCCGACCAGGTAGTGGTGGATGTTGCCCGTGTCGAGCGCGATGTTCAGCGGGGTGGCGCCGCCCGCGCCGGGGGTGTCGAGCGGGTCGGTGAGCTTGCCGGTGTAGTCGGGGCTGCCGTCGAGCAGGCGCGAGATCGTCGTGCCGATCAGCTCGACGTGGCTGATCTCCTCCGTGCCGATGCCCTGGATGAGGTCGCGGTAGGGCTTCGCCGCCGCGCCCCGGAAGTTCATCGCCTGGAAGAGGTACTGCATCATGGTGCGCATCTCGCCGAACTGGCCGCCGAGGCCCTCCTGCAGCGCGTTCGCCGCGGCGGGGTCGGGCTCGCCGTCGGCGATGTCGTTGATCCAGGTCTGTGCGTGGAAGTACATGTCGCCTCCTGATCGTGGCGGCACGTGCCGCCTCGGTCACCCTGCGCCTCCTTCGGGGGGTCTCGCGGCGTCGTGCACCAGCTTCTCAGCGGAGGCGTACCCCGTTCGGCGACGCCCTAGGCTCGCTGCGTGCTGCAGACCGTCGCGACCCGGGTGAGGTCGGCTCCGCCCCTGCTCGTCGTGCTCGGCCTCTACGCCCTGTCCCGGCTGGTGTCGAGCGCCTGGCTGGGCGGGCTCTTCGCGCTCGCGACGACCCGCGGGTGGGAGTTCGCCAGCCACCGCGCCGACCCGGGCTTCGCCTCGTTCTCGGGATCGTGGGACGCCAGCTTCTACCGCACCATCGCGCAGCAGGGGTATCCGACCGAGCTGCCGGTCGACGGGCGGGGTCGCGTCGAGCCGAACCCGTGGGCGTTCCTGCCGGTGTTCCCGATGCTGGTGCGGGGCATCGCCGCCGTGCTGGGCGTCGACCTCGCGGGCAACTCGTTCTTCGCCATCGGACTGGTCGTCGCCACCATCGCCGGAGGCGGTGCCGCCGTCCTCCTGCACCGCATCGTCGCCGAGACCGTCGGCGCCCCGAACGCCCTCTGGGCCGTCGCCCTGTTCTGCTTCGGACCGACCTCGTTCGTGCTGCAGGTCGCCTACGCCGAGAGCCTCATGCTGCTGCTCGTCTTCGCGGCGCTGCTGATGATGATCCGTCGGCGGTACCTGCTGATGATGCCGTTCGCCGTCGTCGCGGCGTTCACCCGGCCCGGCGTGCTGGCGCTGGCGCTGGCGCTGGCCGTGACGGGGGTCGTGCGCTTCGCGCGGGGTGTGCGGGGTGCGCGGGGTGCGCGGGGTGCGTGGGGTGCGCGGGGTGCGTGGGCTGTGCGGCGTGCGGGGACTGCGCGGGCTGCGCGGGGTGCGCCCGGGGCTGACTCGGCGCGCGACGGTTTCGGGAGGCGTGAGCAGGTCTCGCTCGTCGTCACCGGGCTCGTCGTGGCGGCGGCGGGTCTCGCGTGGCCGGTCGTGGCGGACGTCGTCACCGGGCGGTCGGGGGCCTACCTCGACACCGAGCTCTCGTGGTGGGTCGGATTCGTCGGGCGTCAGCACTTCGCGCCGTTGACGCCGTGGTTCGTGATGGCGACGACCTTCCTGGGCGTGGCCGGGGCGGTCGTCGTGGTCGGCGTGCTGGCGGCCGTCGCGTGGTTCTTCTCCCGTCGCTCGACCCGGTCGCTCGGCATCGAGGTCTGGTCGTACTCGGCGGCCTACGTGCTGTATCTCGTGGCGGTGTTCCTGCCGCAGCAGAGTCTGCCGCGGCTGCTCATGCCGATCGCGCCGCTGCTCGGGCACCCCGCGATCGCACCGTCGCCGCGCCTCCGGAGGTCCCTGCTCGTCGGCGGCATCGCCCTGCAGCCCGTCGCCGTGGTGCTGCTCTGGTTCGTCGGGTACCCGTAGCGGGGGCCGGACGCGACGGCCCTGAGGAGCCGGTGCTCGTGCGACACGACCCGCGAGTCGGACTCCCGCCCTGGCCTGGGCCCCGCCCCTGGGCTGGCGGCCGGGGTCTGGGGATGCGTAGTCCCGTCGGCAACTCCGGACTCGTGCGCGAACGAGAGCCCGGGCGACGCGTCGGGGCGGCCAGCGCGTCAGGGGGCAGGAGTTGCCGACGCGCGCCGGGTCGTCGGGGGGCGGCGTTGCTCGCGATGCTCGGGGTGCGCGTGCTGGCGGGGTCGGCGGGGGTGGTCGGCAACTCCTGCTCCGTGCGACGCCGGGTGCCGCCGGTGCCGCGTGTCGCCGGGGTGCGTGACGGGAGGCAGGAGTTGCCGACGCGGGGGTGTCGGGGGCGGCGATGCTCGGGTGTGCGCGTGCTGGCGGGGTCGGCGGGGGTGGTCGGCAACTCCTGCTCCGTGCAACGCCGGGTGCCGCCGGTGCCTCGTGTCGCCGTGGTGCGTGACGAGAGGCAGGAGTTGCCGACGCGGGGGTGTCGGGGGCCGCGGTGCTCACGGTGCGCTCGGGGCGCTCGTGGCGCTCGGGACTTCCGGTGCGCGCGTGCTCGCGGTGGCTGGTGCTCGTGCGGGGGCGGTCGGTAACTCCGGCTCCGTGCGGCGCTGGGTGGCGCCGGTGCCGCGTGTCGCCGTGTCGCGCGTCAGGAGGCAGGAGTTGCCGACGCGGGATCAGCGCAGGTCGCGGGAGTAGCAGACCGAGAGGTCGGCGCCGGCGTAGGGGCCGAAGCCGGGGATGGTCTCGTACCCCTCGCGCTCGTAGAAGCGGATCGCGTCGGGTTGCAGGGTGCCGGTCTCGAGCACGACGCGTCGGGCTCCGAGCCCCCGGGCGGCGTCTTCGAGCGCCCGCAGCACGGCGGTCGCGACACCCGAGCCGCGAGCGGTCCGCTCGACGAACATGCGTTTGATCTCGACGGTGTCCGGGCCGACCACGGCGTCGTCGAGCGGGCGGAGGCCGCCGCAGGCGACCGCCCGACCGTCGGGGTCGCGGGCGACGATGAACACCGGGACGTCGGAGGCGGTCGGGACCGCGCCCGGTTCGTGGTCGTCGCTGCCGTATCGGGCGTCGAGCTCGCGGCGTTGGGCGCGGCGCAGCTGGTCGGCCTCGGGGTGGTCGAAGGGGATGGTCTCGATCTGCCAGGTCATGCTCGTCCTTTCGTGACGATCGTTACGGTAACAGGCGTTACGCTGTGTGTCATGCCTCGCACCCGAGACACCGACGCGACCCGCCTCCGCCTGTCCGAGGCCGTCTTCACGACGCTCGCCGACCGGGGGCCCGTGGGCCTCACGCTGCGGGCGGTCGCCGAGAGGGCCGGGTGCACGACGGGGCTCGTCCTCCACACGTTCCCGAACAAGCAGGCCCTCCTGCTGCACGCGCGCGATGTGCTGCACGAACGCACCAGGCTCCGCGCCGACAGGGTCGAGTCCGACGCGAGCGACCCGGCGGCGGCGCTGCGGGCCGTGGTCGCAGCGGCCCTGCCGACCGACGAGGCGACCCTCGCCGAGGCCCGCGTCTGGATCGGGTTCCTGGCCGCCGCGCTCAGCGACCCTGTGCTGGTCGAGCGCCACGCGGACAACAGCGGGGCCTTCGCCGACCGGCTGGCGCGACTGCTGACGGCGGCCGACGAGGTACGTGCCACCGAAGTCGACGCCACCGAATCCGGCGCCACCGAAGACGGCGCCTCCGAAGACGGCGCCATCGGAGGCGGCGCCGCAGGAGACGTCACCGTGCGGGCTGCCGCGCTCGCCGCAGCGGTCGAGGGCGTCTCGTCGTTGGCGGCGGGCGATCCCGAGCGATGGCCTCCGGCGCGACAACGCGCGGTGCTCGACCGGGCCGTGTCCGACGCTCTCGGCCGGCGCCTCCCCGGCTGAGCTCGGCGAGCCTGCCCCGGGTAGCACCGCCTGGTGCGGAGCCGCACAGCACCGTGTCGCGCGGAGTCGAGCCGTGCCGGCCCGCGCCCCGCCGCCCCGCCGAGCCGAGCCGCCCCGCGCCGTGCCGGCTCGTGCCAGCGCCAACGCCCGCGCCCGTGTCGGCGACCGCCAGGACGGCGATCTAGAGTCTCAATCCAGACACCTGGACGACTCGGACCGCGGCACCGACGCCGCGTTCGCGAACCAGGATACGACGGCGTGCCCGCGCCCACCGCTCCACCCACGAAAGGACGCCGCTCCACGATGACCGACACGCTCCAGACCACGCCCGCGACCGAGCTGCTGACCGACGACCCGACCTGGTGGCGCCAGGCCGCCGTCTACCAGATCTACCCGCGCAGCTTCGCCGACTCGAACGGCGACGGCATCGGCGACCTGCCCGGCATCACCGCGAAGGTGCCCTACCTCACGGCCCTCGGCGTCGACGCGGTCTGGCTCAGCCCGTTCTATCCGTCTGCCCTCGCCGACGGCGGCTACGACGTCGACGACTACCGCGAAGTCGATCCGAAGATCGGCACCCTCGCGCAGTTCGACGAGATGATCACGGCGCTGCACGGCGCCGGCATCAAGGTGATCGTCGACCTCGTGCCGAACCACTCCTCCGACCGGCACGTCTGGTTCCAGGAGGCCCTGGCGGCGCCCGCCGGCTCGCCGGCCCGTGCCCGCTACATCTTCCGCGACGGTCTCGGCGAGGACGGCGAGCTGCCGCCGTCGGACTGGACCTCGATCTTCGGCGGCCCGGCCTGGACCCGCGTCGCCGACGGTCAGTGGTACCTGCACTCGTTCGCGAGCGAACAGCCCGACTGGGACTGGGACAACGAGGAGGTGCGAGACGACTTCCTGACGACGCTGCGGTTCTGGTCGGATCGCGGTGTCGACGGGTTCCGTGTCGACGTCGCCCACGGTCTCGCCAAGAGCCTGCCCGAGGTGCTGCCCTCGAAGGCCGAGCTCGACGCCCTGCCGAAGGCCGACGGCGACCACCCGGTGTGGGATCGCGACGAGGTGCACGAGATCTACGCCACGTGGCGCGAGGTCTTCGACTCGTACGATCCGCCCCGCACGGCCGTGGCCGAGGCCTGGGTCGAGCCGTCGCGTCGCGCCCGCTACGCCAGCGCCGAGGGTCTCGGCCAGGCGTTCAACTTCGACCTGCTCGAGGCCGACTTCGACGCCACGGCGTTCCACGACATCATCACGTACAACCTCAAGGCGGCCGACGAGTCGGGGTCGTCGACCACGTGGGTGTTCTCGAACCACGACGTGGTGCGTCACCCGACCCGTTACGGTCTGCCGCCCCTCGCCGGGCGCGAGATCAAGCAGGGCGCCGAGTGGCTGCTCGCCGGAGGCGACGCGTCCGAGGTCGACGCCGAGCGCGGTCTGCGGCGCGCGCGGGCCGCGTCGCTCTTCATGCTCGGTCTGCCGGGCTCGGCCTACGTCTACCAGGGCGAGGAGCTCGGGCTGCCCGAGGTCGGCGACATCCCCGAGTCGCAGCGCCAGGACCCGGCGTTCTTCCGCAACCCGGGCGTCGACGTCGGTCGCGACGGCTGCCGCGTGCCGCTGCCGTGGGAGCGCACGGGCGAGTCGTTCGGCTTCGGCCCCGGCCCGGCGCACCTGCCGCAGCCGACGTGGTTCCGCGACTTCTCGGTCGAGGCCGAGGAGGGCGACCCGACCTCGACCCTGTCTCTCTACCGCGCGGCGCTCGCGGCGCGGCGCGAGCTGCAGACCGACGAGACCCTGACCTGGGAGGCGGTGGCCGACACCGGTGCCGTGGCCGGTGCGGAGCCTCAGGTGCTGCACTTCTCCCGCCCCGGCGGCTGGCACGTCGTCTGCAACTTCGGCCCGACCCCTGTGGCGATGCCGACCGGCGAGGTGCTCGTCGCGAGCGGCCCGCTGGGTGACGCCGGCGAGGGCCCCGGCAATGGTGCCGACGCGGTGCTGCCGGGTGAGACGGCGGTCTGGCTGCGGGCGTAGGCGACCCGCGCCTCCTCGGCCGGCCTCCGGTGCGGAGGAGAGATCGCCCCGACGAGTAACCAGCTCGGCGGGGCGATCGGGGATTCATGCGGCGGCCCGAACCGGCACACATGAAGCCCTGCGGTGCCGGGATCAGGTGCGGCACCGCAAGGCAGCAAGGGGTACTTTATTGGTCCGCCGTTGGGGGGACAAAATCGATCGATCCGTCGGAACGGGGGATAGACGGGTGAATCCGCCGCCGCGGGTGCCGTGACATCGCCGAGGAGGCGCGGTTCGGCATCCACTCCGACTCCGGGTATGCTTTCCGAAGCGCGTTCGCTCTGCGGCGCGTGATGGAGCCGTCGCATAGTTCGGCCTAGTGCACCACCCTGCTAAGGTGGAGTTCCCTTTGTGGGAACCGTGGGTTCAAATCCCACCGGCTCCGCTGGACCCCGTTGAGTTGTGATCTCGCCAGATCAGTTCACGGGGTCCTTCGCTTTCCCCCCGTGATGCCGGTACCGAGCGCGGCCCGCACGCACCGGCCGCACGGGCAACCGCACGCACCGAACGCACCGCCCGCTCGTGCACCGGCCCGCACCGCCCGCACCGCCGGAGGTGCGATGCTGGCCGCATGACGCAGGGTCGGTTGAGGGTGCTGCTCGGGGCCGCGCCCGGGGTGGGCAAGACGTACACGATGCTCGAGGAGGGCGCGCGGCTCGCCGCCGAGGGCAGGGACGTGGTCGTGGCCGTCGTCGAGACCCACGGGCGTGCGGCGACGCAGGCCATGATCGGCGACCTCGAGGTGGTCCCGCGCAGCGTGCGGACGTACCGGGGCGTCGTGCTCGACGAGATGGACCTCGAGGCGGTGCTCGCGCGGCGACCCGAGCTGGCGCTGGTCGACGAGCTCGCGCACACGAACGCCCCCGGCTCGACGAACGAGAAGCGCTGGCACGACGTGCGGGCACTGCTCGACGCGGGCATCGACGTCGTGTCGACGGTCAACGTGCAGCACATCGAGTCGCTCGGCGACGTCGTGGAGGAGATCACGGGTGCGCGGCAGCGTGAGACCGTGCCCGACGCGGTGCTCCGCTCCGCCGATCAGGTGGAGGTCGTCGACCTCGCCCCGCAGGCGCTCCGCGACCGGTTGGCGGCCGGCGACGTCTACCCCGCGAACCGGGTCGACGCGGCGCTGTCGAACTACTTCCGGCTCGGCAACCTCACGGCCCTTCGCGAGCTGGCCCTGCTCTGGCTCGCCGACGAGGTCGACAGCGCGCTCAAGGCCTACCGCGACGAGCACGGCATCGACAGCCACTGGGAGGCGCGCGAGCGCATCGTCGTCGCGCTCACGGGCGGGCCCGAGGGCGAGACGCTCATCCGGCGGGCCGCGCGGGTCGCCGCGAGGTCGTCGGGCGGCGAGCTGATCGCCGTGCACGTCAGCAGCCCGGACGGTCTGGCGCAGGGCGAGCCCGGCGCCCTCGCGGCACAACGCGCCCTGGTCGAGAAGGCCGGGGGCACGTACCACCAGGTCGTCGGCTCGGACGTTCCGCGCGCCCTCGTCGACTTCGCCCGGGCGTCGAACGCGTCGCAGCTCGTGATCGGGGTCAGTCGTCGCGGGCGTCTCGCCACGGCGCTCACCGGCCCCGGCATCGGGGCGACGGTGATCCGCGAGTCGGGTCGTATCGACGTGCACATCGTCACCCACTCGGCTGCGGGCGGTCGATCGCGCCTGCCCCGGCTCGGCGGCGCCCTCTCGCCCCGCCGGGTGATCGCCGGCTTCGTGCTCGCCCTCGCGGGCGGGCCGCTGCTCACCTGGCTGCTGACGAACAACCGGACGGAGGACGGCATCGCCGGCGACGTCCTCCTCCTCCAGCTGCTCGTGCTCGTCGTCGCGGTGACCGGCGGTCTCTGGCCGGCGCTGTTCGCGGGGCTGCTGTCGGGCATCATCCTCGACGTCTACTTCATCGCCCCGATCTACAGCCTGACCATCGCTCAACCGCTGCATCTGCTGGCGGTCGTGCTCTATCTCGTCAATGCGACGCTGGTCAGCTGGGTCGTCGACCAGGCCGCGCGGCGATCGCGGGCGGCGGCCCGTGCCCTCGCCGAGACCGAGCTGCTGGCGACGATCGCTGGCAGCGTGATCCGCGGCGAGGGGGCGCTGCAGGCGGTCATCACGCGCACCCGCGAGGCCTTCGGGCTCAGCCGTGTGCGCATCGTGACCGACTCGGGCTCGGGGGAGCGGGAGCTGCAGAGCACCGGGCAGGAGGCGGTGGTCGGCCCGGTCACGCGCCTCCCGGTCGGCGACGGGACCGCTCTCGAGGTGACCGGCGACGTCACCGCGGCCGACCGGCGTCTGCTCGGTGTGGTCGCGGCGCAGGTCGAGGCGGCGCTCGAGCACTCCGCCCTCAGCCGCACGGCCGGCGAGGTCGGGCCGCTCGCCGAGGTCGACCGCATGCGCAGCGCGCTGCTCGCGGCCGTCGGACACGATCTGCGCCGACCGCTCGCCGCGGCGACGGCGGCCGTCAGCGGGCTGCGTCAGAGCGACGTGCGCTGGAGCGACGCCGACCGCGACGAGCTGCTGTCGACCGCGCACGAGAGTCTCGACTCGCTCTCGACCCTCGTGACGAACCTTCTCGACGTCAGCCGGGTGCAGGCGGGCGCTCTGGCCGTCACCCCGGCAGACGTCGACGTCGACGAGGTCGTGATGGGCGCCCTCGACGAGCTGGGGCTGGGCCCCGTCGACGTCGAGCTGTCGCTTCGCGTCGCGGTGCCGCCGGTGCGCGCCGACACCGTGCTGCTGCAGCGCGTGCTGGTCAACCTGCTCGACAACGCGCTGCGCTACTCGCCTGCGGACGAGCGGGTGCGGATCTCGTCGAGCGTCTTCGGCGGCCGCGTCGAGATCCGGGTCGTCGACCGTGGGCCGGGTGTGCCGGCCGATCGGCGCGACGAGATCATGGTGGCGTTCCAGCGGCTCGGCGACACCGACAACGCCGCGGGCCTCGGTCTCGGGCTCGCGCTCAGCAAGGGCTTCGTCGAGGCGATGGGCGGCACGCTGTCGCTCGACGACACCCCGGGCGGCGGTCTGACCATGGTCGTGTCGCTCGCCGCGGTCTCCGTCGCGCATCCTCACGGAATCCCTACGCCGGAGGCGCGGGTCGAGTCGACCGCATCGGCTACGGTCGGCGAGGAGGCACCGTGAAGATCCTGATCGCCGACGACGACCCGCAGATCCTGCGGGCGCTGAAGGTCACCCTCGGCGCGCGCGGCTACGAGATCGTCACCGCGGGCGACGGCCGGACGGCCCTCGACCTGGCCGCCACCGAGCACCCCGATCTCGTGATGCTCGACCTCGGAATGCCCCGTCTCGACGGCGTCGAGGTCATCGCGGGGCTGCGCGGCTGGTCGACCGTGCCGATCCTCGTCGTGTCGGGTCGCACCGACGCGGCCGACAAGGTCGAGGCGCTCGACGCCGGCGCCGACGACTACGTGACGAAGCCGTTCGCGATGGAGGAGCTGCTGGCGCGCATCCGGGCGCAGACCCGGCGGCTGCCGAGCGGAGCCGACGACGAGCATCCGGTGACGACGTTCGGCGACGTGCGCGTCGACCTGTCGGCGAAGACCGTCGAGCGGGGCGCGAACCGCGAGCCGGTGCGGCTCACCCCGACCGAGTGGAAGATCGTCGAGCTGCTGCTGCACAGCCCGGGCAAGCTGATCACGCGCGAGACGATCCTCACGCAGGTCTGGGGCCCGTTCCACGCGAAGGACACCGGCTACCTCCGTCTCTACTTCGCCCAGCTGCGCAAGAAGCTCGAGCCCGTGCCCGCGTCGCCCCGCTACCTCGTGACCGTGCTCGGCATGGGCTACCGCTTCGAACCCGACGAACCGCAGTCCTAACGGAATCCCTACGCTCGACCCCCTCTGAGCAGCCGATCGCACGCCTAACGTGTGATCACGCGTGCTTCGGCCTCGGAGCGTGCGATCGGAGGGTCCGCCGTGTCCACAGTGTCTGAGAGAAGCGGTCGCGACGGCGATGCGCTCGAACCGCAGCCGACGCGACCGGATGACTCGCGCCTCCGGAACTGGCTGCTCGACGGGCTGACCGAGAACTCGGGCGCCCACCAGGGGCCCCACGCCGAGAAGGTCGAGAAGACGCATTCGTGGTGGCGCGTCATGTGCCTGACCGGCGTCGACTACTTCTCGACCCTCGGATACCAGCCCGCCATCGCCGCGGTCGCCGCCGGTCTGCTGTCGCCGTTGGCGACCATCGTGCTCATCGCGCTCACGCTGCTCGGCGCGCTGCCCGTCTATCGCCGGGTCGCCCGCGAGAGCCCCCGCGGCGAGGGCTCGATCGCGATGCTCGAGCGGCTGCTGCCCTGGTGGGGCGGCAAGCTGTTCGTGCTGGTGCTGCTGGGCTTCGCGGCGACGGACTTCATGATCACCATCACGCTGTCGGCTGCCGACGCGACCGCCCACGCCGTCGAGAACCCGTTCACGCCCGAGTGGTTCCACGGGGCGGAGGTGCCGATCACGCTGTTCCTGATCGCGCTGCTGGCCGCCGTGTTCCTCCGCGGGTTCAAGGAGGCGATCGGCATCGCCGTGGTGCTCGTCGGGGTGTTCCTGACGCTGAACCTCGTCGTCATCGCGGTGTCGATCTTCCATGTCGCCGAGAACACCGTCGTGATCGGCAACTGGTGGCAGGCGCTCACGGTGCAGCACGGCAACCCTCTGGTGATGGTCGGCATCGCGTTGATCGTGTTCCCGAAGCTCGCGCTCGGCCTCTCCGGTTTCGAGACCGGCGTCGCCGTCATGCCGCAGATCACCGGCGACGCGACCGACACCGCCGAGCGACCCACGGGTCGCATCCGCGGCGCCCGCCGCCTGCTGACCACCGCGGCGATCATCATGAGCTCGTTCCTCATCCTGTCGAGCTTCGTCACGACCCTGCTGATCCCTCAAGAGCAGTTCCAGGCAGGAGGCGCGGCGAACGGCCGCGCACTGGCCTACCTCGCGCACGAGTACCTCGGTAACGGCTTCGGCACGATCTACGACATCAGCACCATCTGCATCCTGTGGTTCGCCGGGGCCTCGGCCATGGCCGGCCTGCTGAACCTCGTGCCGAGGTACCTGCCCCGCTACGGCATGGCGCCGCAGTGGGCGCGCGCGGTGCGCCCGCTCGTGCTCGTCTTCACCGTCGTGGCGTTCATCATCACCATCGTGTTCGACGCCGACGTCGACGCCCAGGGCGGGGCCTACGCGACGGGAGTGCTCGTGCTGATCACCAGCGCCTCCGTCGCGGTCACCCTGTCGGCTCGGCGCGCACGCCAGTCGAAGCGCACGATCGGCTTCGGCGCCATCGCCCTGGTCTTCGTCTACACGACCATCGTCAACGTCGTCGAGCGGCCCGACGGCGTCAAGATCGCGGCGATCTTCATCGTGGGCATCATGGCCGTGTCGCTGTTCTCGCGGGTGCGCCGGTCGTTCCAGCTGCGGGCGACCTCGATCTCGTTCGACGACACCGCGCTCGGGTACGTGCGCGAGGACGCCGACGAGTACGGGTCGATCCGCGTGATCGCGCACGAGCCGGGGCGAGAGGTCGCCGAGATCTACAAGAAGAAGCTCAGCGCTGAGCGGCGGTACAGCGGCATCCCGCAGCGCTCGCCGGTCATCTTCCTGGAGGTGCACCCCGGCGACTCGTCGGACTTCGAGGAGGACCTCGTCGTCACCGGCTGCGTCGTGCACGGGTACCGGGTGATCCGTGTGACGAGCGGCGCGGTGCCGAACACGATCGCGTCGGTGCTGCTGGCGATCCGCGACGAGACGGGCGTCGTGCCCGACATCTACTTCGAGTGGACCGAGGGCAGCCCGTTGTCGAACATGGGGAGGTTCCTGGTGACGGGCGCCGGCGAGGTCGCACCCGTCACCCGCGAGGTGCTGCGCCAGGCCGAGCCGCACCGCTCGCGCCGCCCCGACGTGCACGTCAGCTAGCCCCGCGCCGAGGCGCTCTGCGCTCGCCACGCCCCGGCCCGGCTCGCCCCACCCCGCCCCGCCTCGCTCGCCCCACCCCGGCTCGCCCCGCCCCGGCTCGCCTCGCCCCGCCCCGCGATGAACCGCGTTCGCGAAGATGAACCGCGATAGATCGCAGTTCATCTTCGCGAACGCGGTTCATGACGTCACGCCCGTGAATCGCCGACGGGCGATGCGAGCGGCCGCGGTCACGCGACGGGGGTCGAGCGGCACGCCGGCTGAACGAAGCAGTCCGGCGAGCCTCTCGGGCTGGACGAGGTCGATGTACTCGCAGTGCACGACGACGCGGATCGCAGGGTCACCGAGGAGGCGCCGGTCCCGCCGACTCCGCTCCCGCAGGATGTCTGCCGGTCGCCGTCCCTGCAGCATCTCGGGGTCGGTCAGCTTGGCGTGGCCGTCGAACTCGATGGCCACGCCGAGCTCGGCCAGGAAGGCGTCGCATCGCCCGGCGAAGCGGCCCCGATCTCTGCAGACCCGTTGCAGCTCGACGTGCGACAGGCCCAGTTCGAACAGGACGACGCGCAACAACGACTCCCCGGCGCTCTCGGCGAGGGGTGACGCGAATTCGAGGACGCGTCGCGCAGAGCGGTTGCCGGGATGCGACGGAGGACCCAACCGGCCGAGCAGATCGGCTCGCCGCGAATCGAGGGCTCGGACGACCACCGGGTCCAGTGGTCGATCGCCGTGGGGCAGGACGAGCCGCCGCAGGACGGCGTCGACGCAGAGCACCGCGTCGGCGAACGACGCCGTCCGTGCGACGTCGACCGCGGTCCGTTCGATGGTCGTGAGCCGCAGCCCGTCATCCACGACCTGGTCGTCGGGTGCCACGATGCCGGGACGTCGCAGGAGGTGCGTGGACCTGCTGGTCGTCGAGCGTCTCGGGTCGAACACGGTCACCACGTCGCCGTAGCCGTCGTGCACGCGAGGCAGGCCCCATACGGCCGCGGCGGTGTGGTGTCCGATGACGCACTGTTCGTCGAGGCCGGCGGTCACGGCTCGGGTGAGGACCACATGCTGTCCGCGCGCGTCGAGTCCGCTCCAGACGTCTGCTGCGACGTAGACGCCCCTGTGGATGCGGATTAGATCACCTCGCAGCGTCCTCAGCTGGAGGCGCCGCTGCTCTCTCGTCCCGGCGCCATGGCCGGCGGCGTAGACGATCGGGCAGCGGCGGGGGTCTGTCGGCGTCATGCACCGATCGTGGCGACCCGGAGTCGCCAGGCCGGCTCGCGCCTCCTGGGCTGTGTACCGAGAGGGGCGGAACGCCGGTGTGGAGGAGTCGTCTCGTCGGCCTGTGAGCCGCGATGAACCGCGTTCGCGAAGATGAACCGCGATAGATCGCAGTTCATCTTCGCGAACGCGGTTCATCGCTGGGGCGGGGCGGGGGCGGGCCGGGTCCGCGGTGGGTGGCAGGGCGGGGTGGCGCGGCGCAGGCGCAGGGAGCGGGCCGGGGCGGCAGGGCAGCGCGGGGTACGGCGGGCGGCGCGACCGCTCAGCTTGGCCCTCGCGCGCGCCGCTGCTGTACATCTGGATCAATGACCGATCCCCGCTCCCTGCCCTACCCCCTCGGCGTCACCCCGCTGCCCGACGGCGGCGCGCACGTCGCCGTGTACTCCGAGACCGCCGACCGCATCTGGTTCTGCCTCTTCGACGACGACGGCACCGAGCACCGCACCGAGCTCGAGAACCGAACCGGTCACGTCTTCCACACCGTGGTCGAGGAGGCGCGGGTCGGCTCGCGCTACGGCCTCCGTGTCGCAGGCCCCTGGGACCCTGCGAACGGCGTCCGCCACAACGAGAACAAGCTGCTGCTCGACCCCTACGCGACCGCCCTCGACGGCACGTTCGACTGGGGTCAGGCCGTCTTCGGCCACGACATGAACGAGCCCGAGACGCGCGACGACACCGACTCGGCCCCCGCCATGCCGCGCAACGTCATCGCCGACCGCGACTTCGACTGGGGCGACGACGAGCGCCCGCTGACGCCGATGGAGGACACCGTCGTCTACGAGGTCCACGTCAAGGGCTTCACGAAGCAGCACCCCGACGTGCCCGAGGAGATCCGCGGCACCTACGCCGGCATGGGTCACCCGGCCGCGATCAAGCACTTCACCGACCTCGGCGTCACCGCGGTCGAGCTGCTGCCGACGCACCAGTTCGTACAGGACAGCCACCTCGAGGAGAAGGGCCTCCGCAACTACTGGGGCTACAACTCCATCGGGTTCTTCGCCCCGCACGACGAGTACGCCTCGAAGGCCGCCGGCACGCGCGGCGGTCAGGTGGCGGAGTTCAAGCAGATGGTCAAGGACCTGCACGCGGCCGGTCTCGAGGTGTGGATGGACGTCGTCTACAACCACACCGCCGAGGGCAACCACATGGGCCCGACCATCTCGTTCAAGGGCATCGACAACGCCGCCTACTACCGCCTGGTCGAGGGCGACGAGGGCAACTACTTCGACACCACCGGCACCGGCAACAGCCTGAACGTCAGCCACCCCGCCGCACTCGGTCTGATCATGGACAGCCTGCGCTACTGGGTCACCGAGATGCACGTCGACGGCTTCCGCTTCGATCTCGCGACGACGCTGACCCGTCAGGGCGGCGAGGCCAGCGAGCACAGCGCGTTCCTGACGCTGATCCACCAGGACCCGGTGCTGCGAAGCGTCAAGATGATCGCCGAGCCGTGGGACACCGCCGGCTACCAGGTGGGCGGGTTCCCGGCCGACTGGTCGGAGTGGAACGGCAAGTTCCGCGACGACGTCCGCGAGTTCTGGAACGGCGAGCCCGGCGTGCTGTCGACGTTCTCCGACCGGGTGCTCGGCAGCCCCGACGTCTACGAGGCCGACCGCCGGTCGCCGCTGTCGAGCGTCAACTTCGTCACCGCGCACGACGGCTTCACGCTCGCCGACCTGACGAGCTACGCCGAGAAGCACAACGAGGAGAACGGCGAGGACAGCCAGGACGGCGAGAGCGACAACAAGTCGTTCAACGGCGGCGCCGAGGGCCCGACCGACGACCCCGCGGTGAACGAGTACCGCGACCGTCAGCGCCGCAACTTCCTCGGCACGCTGCTGGTCAGCGCCGGGGTCCCGATGATCCTCGGCGGTGACGAGATCGCCCGCAGCCAGGGCGGCAACAACAACGCCTACTGCCAGGACAGCGAGATCTCGTGGTTCGACTGGGAGCGCGCCGACCGCGACCTGCTCGCCTTCACGACCGAGCTCATCACGCTCCGTCGCGAGAACCCGGCCCTCCGCCCCGACTGGTTCCGCTACGCGCCCGAGGTCGAGAGCGACGACCACGTGCAGGTGCGTCGCGCCGACGACCACTCGTTCACGAGCGGCGACTGGCAGCAGGGCGAGAACAAGGCGATCACGTTCGTGCTGACCCACAAGGACGCCGACGCCTTCGCCTACCTCGTCAACGGCTCGACGGCCGTCGTCGAGTTCAACGTGCCCGACGCGCCCCACGGCGAGTGGGAGCTCGCGCTGTCGAGCGACCCCGGCCAGCAGGTCGAGGGTGCCGTCACGACGCTGCTCGTCCGCGACGCGAGCTTCACGCTGCTGCGGAGCCGCGCCTCCTAGGCACGTGCCGCACCGCGCCTCCTCGGCCGCCGGTTCAGGAGGCGCGGTGCCGGTGCCGCCCGCATGTCGCGACCCGGCGGTTCAGGAGGCGCGGTCCGGCCGCAGAGGGCGGTCGCAGCGACGTCGGAGGCCGACACGCAGAAGGGCCCGCGCCGCCGGTCGGCGGAACGGGCCCTTCGTGTCGTGCGGGGTCAGGCGGAGGCGAGCTCCGACCGGGTGCCGCGCAGGAAGTCGGCGTAGGTGGGCTCGCTCGAGGCGGCGGGCGTCTCGGGCTGCGAGGCGAGCCCGGTGGAGGCGCGGCGGCGCTTCGGGTACGCGGTGATGCGCACGGCCGAGACGCCGACCTCGCGGCGGTAGAAGCTGTCGCTCGAGGTGTCGACGCGGCTGCGGATGTTCGCGACCAGCGCCTCGTGCGAGAGGCGCTCGAGGGATGCGGCGCTCATCGGGCGTCCGCCGCGAAGAGGGCGGCCAGGTCGAGCGGCTGGGTCTCGGCCAGGTCGAGGACGGCGGGGGAGGAGATCGAATCGGGGGTGGAGATCATGGTTCAACTCATTTCTGGTGTCCCTGTGGTCACCGTGAGGGGAACTGGTGTCGCACCGCCGTGAACCGGTGCACCGTCACTCTCGCACCGGCTCCGAGGGTCGTCCAGTCGCCGACGGAGTCCGTTCGCATCATGGACAACGGGGTTCGTCGGCTGTCTCCGCCGGTGCCGAAGGGGCGGGCCCGCGTCAGCTCCGCCGCCCGACGAGGGCCTCGCCGAGGCGCTCGGTCTCGTCGTGGTCGACGACCCGCGCGACGCCGTCGAGCGACGTGAGGGGCGCGATCTGCCGACCGCTGGAGACCAGCCAGAGCGCGTCGGCCCGACGCACCTGCTCGAGCGTCAGCAGCGCGTACTCGACGGTCACTCCGCGTCGTCCGAGTGCGTCGAACGCGGCCGCCTGGGTCGTGCCGGCGAGGATCCCCTGGTCGGTGCGCGGCGTCACGTACCGGTCGCCGAAGCGGGCGATCAGCGAGGCGGACGGACCCTCGAGCGCGTAGCCGTCGCTGCTGACGAAGAGGACGTCGTCGGCACCGCGCCGGGCGGCCTCGCGCAGCACGCTCTTGTTGACGGCGTACGACAGCGTCTTGGCCCCCTGCAGCAGCCACGGCGAGGTCTCGGCCACGTCGTGCCGGTAACCGCGGTCGAGCGAGACCACCGAGATGCCCTGTCGGCGCTCGGGCGCGGGGTCGTCCATCACGGCGGTCCGCACCCAGGCGGTGGGGGTGCCGTCGCCGCCTTCGATGCCCCGGGTGACCGCGAGCTTCTGCAGCAGGAACGGAGCCGGCTCGTGCGCGGCGGCCGAGGCGAGGCACGCGGCGCGGAAGACGTCGAGGTCGAGCTCGGGGAGATCGAGCATGGCGGCCGACCGCGCCAGGCGCAGGAGGTGCGGCTCGAGCGCCTGCACCGCCCCGTCGACGACGCCCAGGCCCTCGAAGACGCCGTCGCCTCGGGTGACCCCGAGGTCGGTGACGTGGATCGTCATGCTGTCGGGGTCGACGAGCCGGAAGCCGACGTCGCCGGGGCCCCGGGGCGGCGTGCCCCGCATCGGCCGGTCGACGACGACGAGGGAGGCGGGGGGCAGGTCGGACACGGCGGTTCTCCTCGGTCGGCGGCGGTGGTGCTGGTGGTGGCGGCGGAGGCGCGGGTCAGCCGCTGAGGGGGTGCGACGCCTCGTTCGATGTGCCGGCGGCGAGTCCGCCGACGAACTCGCGCAGGGTCTCGTCGGCCGTGCGGGTCGGAGCCCAGCCCAGCTCGCGACGGGCCTTCTCGGTCGACATCGCCGGGATCTTCGCGGCGATGTCGAGCCAGCCGGGCTCGGTCGGCTGGAGGCGCAGCAGCCAGGTCACGAGCGCGGCGGTGCGCAGCACCCGGTAGGGCACGGGCACGACGCGGCTGCCGAACGCCTCGGCGATCGAGTACGAGTCGACGAGGGGCTCGGCGGCGAGGTTGAACGCGCCCCCGGCCCGCCGGTCGATGGCGCGCCAGAAGGCGTCGGCGACGTCGTCGGCGTGCACCACCTGCGAGACGAAGCGGGGCGACAGCGGCAGGAACGGCGGTCGGAACCGGCTGAGCCAGGTGGTCGGCACCCAGCGCCCGGCGAAGAGCCCGACGATCTCGCGCGCCGCCGCGGCCTGGAACACCAGCCCGGGGCGCATCCGCGTCACGACGACGTCGGGGTGCTGCCGCGAGAACCCGTCGAGCACGCTCTCGTTCGTCGCCTTGTACGACGAGTAGCTCGAGTGCCGCACGCCGCGCGTCTTGTACGACTCGTCGACCCGGCGCCCCTTGGGGCCGCGGCTGTAGGCGCCGACCGAGCTGGCGATCAGCACGTGCGGAACCCGGGCGCGCACGACGGCGTCGAGGACGTGGGAGGTGCCGGTCACGTTGGTCCGGTACATGGCGTCGCGATCGTGGCTGGGCTGCAGCGCCCACCCGAGGTGGACGACGGCGTCGGCCCCGGCGAACGCGGCGGCGAGCTGCTCGGGAGCGGCGTCGTCGCCGATGTCGATGCCGAACCAGGTGACGTCGCCGTAGGGCGGCGAGGCCGAGCGCGGCCCGCGGCGTGCGACACCGGCGAGCTCGGTCACACGGGGCTCGGCCTGCAGGCGTCTGAGGAGGGCCGTGCCCAGATTGCCCGTGGCTCCGACGACGACCACGCGCATGCGGGCTCCTCCTGGTTGTGCGACAAGGGGTGCGGGCGCTGCCCGCGTGTGCTGCGAGCGTACGCCTCCGGGCTGGACGGCCGGGGTGCCGGGCCCGCCCGCAGGCCCTCCGGTCGTCATCGTCATGCGGCTCGTGTCAGTCGCGCGGCGGCCCGGCTTCCGCGGCGATCCGCTCGACCGTGTCGCGATCGAGTGAGAAGACCTCGTCGCCGTCGTGGGCGTCGTACACCCGCACGACCGTCGATCGGACGCCGCCGACGTGCCCGCCGCCGGGCTCGACGTCCATGGGCTCGACGTCCATGGGCTCGATGTCCACGACGACGAAGCCCGACCCGCGCACGGCGCGCTCCGTGCCCTCCGGCGCCGCGACGTCGGTGTCGTTGGCGACCCCGGGGGCCACGATGACGGGCACGCCGGCGAGGTCGCCGACGATGTGGTGGTGGTAATGGCCGGCGAGCACGACCCTGACGTCGGTTCCGTCGATGACCGCAGCCAGCGCCTCCGGAGCGCGGAGGGCCAGGGCCTCGTGCAGCGTGGTCGGTGCGGGCAGCGGCGGGTGGTGCAGCACCAGCACGGTGCCCCGCGCGGCGGGGGTCGCGAGCAGATCGCGCAGCAGATCGAGCTGGCGCGGGCGGAGGTCGCCGTAGCCGGCGCCCGGCACGGAGGTGTCGAGCCCGATCACGCGCCAGCCGTCGACCTCGACGACGCGGTCGAGCGGCGCATCGGGGTCTCCGCCGAACACCTCGGCGAAACCCGCCCGCAGATCGTGGTTGCCGGGCACCAGCGCGACGGCCGCACCCCGTGGCGCCGCCCAGGAGTCGAGCCGACCGCGCAGCAGACGGTAGGAGGCGCTGCTGCCGTCGTCGGACAGGTCGCCCGACCCGACGAGCAGTCGCACCCCCTCGACCCGCCCCGCCTCGGTCAGCACCCGGTCGAGCGCCGCGGTGGTGTCGACGACGCCCTGGTGCAGGGTGCCGTCGCCGGTCAGGTGGGAGTCGCTGACATGGACGAGGCGGAGGGCCCCCGGCGCGAGTGGCTGCATGAGGTCAGCGTAGAGACGGCCGCCGACATCCGATCGCGCCGGGCCGCGCCGCGGGGACGCACCGCGAGCCGCACCGCCGGGCCGGGGCGCCGAGCCGCACCGCAGGCGGGCGAGCGGGGTCAGTGGGCGAAGTCGTCGGCCGGGGCGAGGCGGGCGTCGACGCGGCGGCCGAGCTCGTCGAGCACGGCCGTCACCTCGGCCCACTGCGTGCAGGTCGGGGTGTTCGGCTCGACGTACAGGCCGTAGAACCAGCGCGGCAGCGCGAGCACCTCGACGAGCACCGTCTCGCTGCGGTCGAAGAACTGGGTGCGGTCGCGGCGCAGATCACCGGCGGTGAGCCGCTCGCCGGTCACGTGGTGGAACCCGGCGCGTCGCAGCGCCCGCGCCGTCAGTCGTGCCGACAGCCGGGGCGACGCCTGGCGGGTGGCCCGGTCGCCGACCACCGCGCGCACGTGCGCGAACACGAGCTCGGCGTCGTGCACGGCGTGCGGGCCGTCGCCGGGCGAGGTGCTCATCGTGTCACTGTGCCACCCGGCGCCGAGCCCGACGAGGCCCAGTTCGGGTCGCCCCCGGACGGGAGTCGCGGATGAGGACGCCGCAAGGGGTTCCGTCGGCGGTCGACCGGTGCCATGCTGCCGTCACCGACGAAGAGGAGCGATGATGCCCACCCAGCTCACCCCGTACCTGGCCTTCCGCGACACGGCGCGCGAGGCGCTCGACTTCTACCGCTCGGTGTTCGGCGGTGAGTGCACGGTCAGCACCTTCGGCGAGTTCGGCATGGGCGGCCCGGCCGAGAAGGACCGCCTCATGCACGGCCAGCTCATCGCGGCGAACGGCATGCTGCTGATGGCCTCCGACCGCCCCGACGACATCCCCCTCGAGAGCGAGAACTCCATCTCGCTGTCGCTGTCCGGCGACGACGCCGACGAGCTCACGGCCTACTTCGCCGGGCTCTCGGAGGGCGGCGCCGTCGGCGTCCCGCTCGAGAAGGCCCCCTGGGGCGACAGCTTCGGCATGGTCACCGACCGGTACGGCATCCACTGGATGGTCAACATCGCCGGCGAGGCCGCCTGAACGCCGCCCGCCGCTGGCGCCCGCCGACCGCTGCCGCTGCCGCTGCCGCCGCCCGCCGCTGCCGGCGCCGCCCGCCGCTGCCGGCGCCGCCCGCCGCTGCCGGCGCCGCCCGCCGGCGCCGACCGGCGAGAATGGCGGGATGGATGACACCGCCCGCTGCCCCTGCCTGAGCGGAGACGTCTACGGCGACTGCTGCGGCCCCCTGCACCGCGGTGCCGCGGCGCCGACCGCCGAGCGTCTGATGCGCTCGCGCTACACCGCCTACTCGCTACGCGACGCCCCCTACCTCGCCGCCACCTGGCACCCGTCGTCCCGGCCGACCGCGCTCGAGGTCGAGGCCGGCACCCGCTGGTTCCGGCTCGACATCGTGCGCACCGAGCGCGGCGGTCCGTTCGACGACACGGGCGTCGTCGAGTTCGAGGCGCACTCGAAGACCGACGGCGAGGTGCACGTGCAGCACGAGGCGAGCCGGTTCGTGCGCGACCGCGATCGGCGCTGGCTGTACCTCGACGGCGACGTCTCCTAGGCCGGTGCGCCTCGGGCCGGTGCGCCCCGGGCCGGGGCGCCGGGCGTGCGGTCCGACGCTGCCGGTCGGCCCAGAGCCCGCGGCGCGGGAGCCAGCCGCTGCGAGTCGCGGGCCGGCGCGAGGAGCGTCGCGCGCCTCCCTCGCTCGTCGGGTTCCGTCGCGCTGCCGAGCACCTGCAGCCGCTCGGGCGTCCGCACCCTGATCGACGCCGTCCAGGCGCAGAGCAGCGCATCGAGGAGGTCCTCCCGGTGCTTGTAGGCCCGGTCCACGAGCGGCGAGGGCTCGTCCACGAGGAGGCGCGACACCGTGTGCGACGCGAGCGACAGCGGCGGGGTGGCCGAGTCCAGGGCGCTCATGCGGGCGATCAGGTCGTCGCAGACCGCGGCCCGCGCGGCCCGGCGATCGGCGAGCGGCAGCGTCGTGTCGGGTCGCTTGTAGCGCGGCCGCCGGGTCTCGTAGCCCAGCTCGGACATGCCGACCAGCGTCGTGTACGGGTAGCACTCGAAGTACGACGACCGACCGGCCGGCACCTCGGCCACACCGTCGTCGTAGACCATCCCCGCCGACTCGAGGCGCTCGCCGAGGGTGCGACCGCCCAGCCACGCCAAGGAGGCGCTGCTCGCGTTGGCCGCGACGTGCCAGCGACCGTAGGCGCGAGCCACCTCCCGCTCGCTCGGCCGCATGCCCGTCGCGTTCGGCACGAGCACCGGGGCGTCGATCGCGATCGACGAGCCCGGGGTCGCCCAGGCGCCGATCCACTCGACGACCTCGTCGACGCCGCGCGCCCAGCCGGCGTCGAGCACCGTGCCGTCGGCGTCGATCACGGCGAGACCGGTCTCGTTCGCGGGTCGCGCCGGGGTCGAGTCGCGCCAGGCGAGGTCGATGCCGACGAAGCGGGGTGAGGTCACGTCGGGGACGCTACCCGCGCCTCCTCGGCTCGGGGCTTCGGTGGGTTTCGGTGCTAGCCGGGTGGTTCGGCGGGTTCCCGTGCGCGCCGGGTGCTTCGGCGGGTCCCCGTCCTGGGCGGCGGGCCAGCGCTGACCCGCCACCGATGACGGGAACCCGCCGAACCCGCACGCCGAACCCGCACGCCGAACCCGCCCGCCGCCGCGCCGAACCCGCCCGCCGCCGCGCCGAACCCGCCCGCCGAACCCGCCCGCCGAACCCGCCCCCCGCGCCGCACGGGCCGCTCGCGAGCACCGATACTGGGGGCATGTCGAGCACACCGGGCGGCCCCGTCGCCGCCGCGCCCGCGCCAACGCCCGCCGATCTGCGGCGGTGGCGCCGGTTCCTCGCCGACGAGCGCGCCGAGGAGAGCACCTACCGCGACCTCGCCCGACGCCGCACGGGCGAAGAGCGCGACATCCTGCTCGCACTCGCCGACGCCGAGGCCCGTCACGCCCAGCACTGGTTGACGCTGCTCGGCGACCGGGTCGGGCGCCCCGCCCGCACCGACGTGCGCACGCGCGTGCTCGGCCTGCTGGCCCGGCGGTTCGGGTCGATCTTCGTGCTCGCCCTGGTGCAGAGCGCCGAGGCCCGCTCGCCGTACGCGACCGACGTCGACGCGACCGACGCGATGGCGGCCGACGAGCGGATCCACGGCGAGGTGGTGCGCGCCCTGGCCGAGCGCGGGCGGACGCGGCTCTCGGGGTCGTTCCGGGCGGCGGTCTTCGGCGCCAACGACGGACTCGTCAGCAACCTGGCCCTCGTGCTCGGCATCAGCGCGACGGGGGTGTCGAACCGTGTCGTGCTGCTGACCGGCCTGTCGGGGCTGCTCGCCGGGGCGCTCTCGATGGGCGCGGGGGAGTACGTCTCGGTGCGCTCGCAACGCGAACTGCTCGATGCGTCGACCCCCGACCCCGCGACCCGCGGAGTGCTCGCCGACCTCGACGTCGACGCGAACGAGTTGGCGCTGGTGTTCCGCGCGCGCGGGATGTCGGCGGTCGACGCCGATGCGCGGGCCCGCGCCGTGCTCGGCGGGACAGACCAGGGGGAGGCGCCCTTCGGTGGTCCGGACGACACCGGCTCACGAGGAGGTGCGGTGCGCGACCTGCGGGTCGGCGGCGATGTCGAGGCCGGCGACGTACGCGGTGATGCGGCTGATTCGGTGTCCGCTCCCGACGACGACCGGGACGCTCTGGGCACCGCGTTCGGAGCCGCAGGCTCGAGCTTCTGCTTCTTCGCATCGGGCGCGATCATCGCCGTGCTGCCCTACCTGTTCGGCCTCGAGGGACTCACCGCCGTCGTCGTCGCCGCGGTGCTCGTCGGCATCGCGCTGCTCGGCACGGGCGCCGTCGTCGGGTTGCTGTCGGGTGCGAGTCCGCTGCGCCGTGCCCTGCGGCAGCTCGCGATCGGCTTCGGCGCGGCCGCGGTGACGTATGCGCTCGGGCTGCTGTTCGGGACCGGCGGGAGCTGAGCCCGACGGCGACCCGCGGCGGGTCCCCGCAACCCGCGCGGGCTTTTACGTTCCGATGCGCAGCCACTTCGGCGGGCACCCCCAACTCGCGCTAGCTATTACGTTCTGATGCGTAATGGCTTCGGCGGGTTCGTGTCACTCGCGGCGGGTCAGCGCTGACCCGCCGCGGAGGACACCGACCCGCCGCACCGCTTGCGCCGCCTCCTGGGCGGTCAGGCTCGGCGGTCGAGCTTCCAGGCGATCCAGGCCGTGACGAGCACCACGCCCGCCGCGGCCAGGCGGGCGCCGTCGAGCACCCCGTACCCGGTCGACCCCGAGAGGCTCATGTCGCTGCCGATGCCGATGCCCCAGACCGCGCCCGAGGTCGCGAGGCACACCACGACCGCCAGGCCGATGATGCTCGAGGTCACCGCGTGCGACTTCGCGCCGACCTGGTCGACCGTCGTCGCGGCGCGAGACCAGCGGCTCGCGGCGAACCGGACGATCCCGAGCCAGAGCAGCGCCACGGCGCACGAGCCGACCACGTCGCTGCAGCGGTGCCAGCCGTAGGCGACCGTCTGCTCGGCGACGATCGCTGCGAACGCCGTGCCGACCACGAAGAGCAGGGGCCGCAGGTGACGGCCGAACGCCGTCATCACCGCGAGCAGACCGGCGACGGCGATGGTCGCGTGCCCGCTCGGGAAGCTGTTGCTGTAGAGCTCGCCGGTCAGGTCGGGGCGGGGCACGAACTGCTTGAGCAGCTGAGACGTGACGGTCGCCCCGATGATCAGCGCTGCCGACTGGATCGCGGCACCCGGGCGGCGGCGCAGCAGCGAGACGCCGACGGTGAGCACGAGGATCGCGAGCACGGCCGTGGGCGAGATCGCATCGAGCGCGACGCCGGACTGCAGCAGCGTGTTGCCGTCTACCGACGCGAGGATGCTGTCTTCGACCCGCTGGCCGGCCGGCGTCAGCACTGCCGCGATGTAGACGCCGACGAGGGCGACGGCCGCGACGCCCGAGGTGACCGCCCACCGAGTGGCACCCGGGCGGCGGACAGCCGGGGGTGCGGAGACGGTCGGGTAAGCGGACACCGACCAATGAAACAACACGGTCGCTGGGCGGAACCTCCCACGGGGCACGGAATGACCCGAAAGCCGAGGGACTCCCAGGTTCGTCGGCCCTGTCTGCGGTGAGCCTGGGAGGCGCGGGTCGGGCAGGTGGAGACTGTCACCTACCCGATCGAGGAGGATCCATGAGCACGACGAACAGCAACGAGCCGCACCAGGGCGGCGTCACCGACGAGGACAGCACCTTCGGCGAACGCGATGACACCCCCACCGTCGAGGTGTCGGAGAACAGCGGCACGGCCGACGCCCCGCCTGCGCCCGGGTCGGACGCCGGCTCCGGTGAAGGGTCCGACGACGTGAACGGCCGCGACGCGACCGGCGACATGCGCGAGCGGACCGGCACCGCCGACGCTGACGACATCGACGAGCTGCTCGGCGAGCGGAACGACGACGCCGAGGGTCCGCGCGCTCCCTGACCCGCGCCTCCGGCGGGGCCTGACCCGCGCCCTCCGGGCCGATTGGCGGGGAGGCCCTGCCTCGTGTAGTGTTTCCTCTGGCCAATCGGCCGGAGAAATGCGCCTGTAGCTCAACGGATAGAGCATCTGACTACGGATCAGAAGGTTGGGGGTTCGAGTCCCTCCAGGCGCACACGACAAAAAGGCGGTCCACTACGTGGGCCGCCTTTTTCGTGCGCCTTCCGGGACTCGAACCCCCAGCGGCCCGGCGTCGCTGGCGCGCCGTAGGCGACCGCCGGA
Organism: Frigoribacterium sp. CFBP9029; assembly: GCF_034045305.1. Taxonomy (NCBI): domain Bacteria; kingdom Bacillati; phylum Actinomycetota; class Actinomycetes; order Micrococcales; family Microbacteriaceae; genus Frigoribacterium; species Frigoribacterium sp. CFBP9029. The sequence continues at coordinate 95,402 of NZ_JAXCWB010000006.1, read as the reverse complement.
TGCGAGACGACCACGTCCCTCCTGCACGTCCCGCTGATAGAGCTCGGCCAGCTCTCGTTCGGAGGCGAGTGGTGGGTATCGTCCTAGATCCACAGGTCAGGAGAACACATGCGGCACTACGACATCGCCCTCTTCGACATCGACGGAACCCTCTGCGACCCGGGCTCGGGCATCACGGAGGCTGCAGCCCACGCTCTGGCCCGGATGGGTGTCGTAGAGGCCGACCCCGCGGCTCTGCGTCGATTCGTCGGCCCGCCCTTGGAGCACTCCTTCCGTGATCTCTACGGGTTCGACGCGGCGGCCGTGACCGAGGCCGTCGGGCACTACCGTGATCACTACGCAGACGGGGGGATCGCCCAGTACCGTCCGTACCCGGGCATCGGCGAGCTCCTCGAACGTCTGCTCGCTGCCGGCGTCCAGCTCGGCGTGGTGACGGCCAAGATCCAGGAATTCGCCGAGGGCGCCTTGCAGACGACGGGGCTCCGTTCCTCCTTCACGACGGTGCACGGTCGTGCTCCCGACGACGTGGTCGGCAAGGCCGTCACGCTCCGTCGCGCGCTGCAGACCAGAAGCGCTTCGCCGGGACAGGTCGTGATGATCGGCGATCGCGAGCACGATGTGGAAGCCGCCCTGGAGAACGGTGTCGACGTGATCGGGGTGCTCTACGGCTTCGGGACCGCCGAGGAGCTCCGCCGCGCGGGCGCACGGCTGACGGCGGCCGCGCCTCGAGACGTGGGAGACCTCGTCCTGGGTGGACCGATCGCCTAGCGACCCCGACCCCGAGCCACCACCCGGAATCTGGGCGACGGCGTCGACGTGCATCGAGTGCCCGACGCCGCCGCCGTCGACGCCCCGACGTGAAGCCGGCGAGACAGCCGTCGAACTGAGCGTCAGCTCTGCAGGTCGACCAGCCATCGCTCGACGGAGCGAGGGCTGAGACCGAGGCGCTCCTGGGCGCTGGCCGCCGGGTCGATCAGCTCGGACTCCTGCGTGGCGCGGCAGCGTACGAGTCGACCACGGGGTCGGACCCGGCCTATTGATGAACAGGCTCGCACGGCAACCTGCATCCCCTGGCCGGAGTCGCTCACAGGCTCTGCAGATGCCGACCCCGATCCGTCTGTCGAGCTGAGATGGATGAACCGAGCAGGACGAGCCGAAGGGTGCGTTCGGCGGCGTCCCGCAGCAGCGCCTCCCCCTGGTCGACAGCGTCCTGAAGGGGCATCGGCGAGGGCGAGTCGGGCGTCACCGCTCTCGTCGAGGCCTCCGGTCTCTCGCAGCCGCTCGTGTCGCAGCACCTCAGGGTCCTGCGGGCCGCGTGGCTGTCTCGCGTCGGCCGTGAAGCCATTTACTCGGTGGCAGACCGGCACGTGTCTCACATCGTCGACGACGCCGTCGAGCATGCAGACGAGGCGCACCAGGGCTGACTGAGGCGAAGCGCGCATGTCCCCTAAGCTCAGGATTACAACGTTGTAAAATTTGGGGGCATAGTGACAGAGGCAGCAGCAAGGGCTCGTCGGGGGTGGCTGTTCGCCATCCTCGGTGCGTTCGCGTTGGGTGGATTCGCGCTGTCGAGCTGGGCGGCCCGGTTGCCGGCGATCCGCTCGGATCTCGGCCTGTCCGACGCGGAGCTGGGGTTCGTTCTCTTAGCGACGACGTTCGGGTCCATGGCTGGGCTGGCCGCCTCACGCACATTGCTTTCCGGCGTCGGTGGGCGGCGCGCCCTCCTCGTCACGGCGATGACGATGGCCATCGGTGTGGTGTCCGTCGCCCTCGGTGTGGCGATGGGGAGTGTCGGAGTGCTGCTCCTCGGGCTCGGTATCGCCGGGGCCGGTGTCGGTGCGACGGATGTGCTGATCAATATCGACGGCGCAGTCATCGAACGATTGTCTCGACGGTCGCTTCTGCCCCTCATGCACGCTGCCTGGCCTGGAGGAGCCGTGATCGGCTCGGGCGTTGGTGCTGCCTGCGCCGCTCTCGGCATCCCGCCTCAGACCCAGTTGCTCACCCAAGCTGCCCTGATCGCGATTGCAGGAGTCCTGCTCGTGCGCGCTATTCCATCAGGCAGCCGCGGAACCCGCCGGTCGAGGCCAGCGCCGGGGCCAGGACGGTCGCGAATGCCACTGCTTCGCTTGATCGATGGCCGGCTCCTGGCGATCGGGGTCGTGATGCTGGCCGCGGAGTTCGGTGAGGGGGCTGCCAACGGATGGATCAGTGTCGTCGTGCGGGATGCCTTGGATCAACCGGAGACCTTCGCAGCACTGGCGATCGCGATCTACTCCGCAGCTCAAGTGGTGGTGCGAGTCGCCGCTGGACCTCTGGTCGACCGATTCGGCCGGGCGAGCATGATCCGCTGGACCTCGATCCTGGGTCTGGTGGGCGTCGTCCTGTTCATCCTCGACCTCGGCACGGTGACGCTCGTCGTGGGCGTGGTCCTCTGGTCAGTCGGGGTCTCCATGGGCTTCCCCCTCGGCATGTCCGCTGCAGCCGAGGGGAACGATCCCGCGGCACGAGTGGCTCTGGTCGCGAGCGTGGGGTACGTCGCCAGCTTCATCGGGCCACCTCTGATCGGTCTGCTCGCCCAGGGGTTCGGGCTGCTGCCGGCGCTCTGGCCCGTCGCGACCCTCTTCCTCGTCGCCGCCGTTCTCGCGCCCGCACTCACAAGACGGCGCCACAGTCATCTGACCTGAGGTCGACCGGCCTGGAACCACACCCTCACATCACACGCTTCATCACGACGAGGCCATGACATCCCTTGGGGGCAGGGCGCACCCTCGGCCGGTGACCCAGGCCACGGCGAACAAGGGCCGCAACCCCTGGGCCGGCGACAATCCGTCACGTGAGCTGGGATCGACGTTCGATGAGGATCGTGTCTCGCCAACGTCCCACGAGGGGCCCGGCCAGGGGTGCGGCGATCCGCTCCCGCCGGCCGACCACCCGGAACCCCAGCTCGGCGTGGAGCGCGAGGCTGGCCGTGTTCTCGGGGAACACGACTCCCTGCAAGGTCCAGATGCCCGCTGCCTCAGTCGACTCCACGAGGGCCCGGAGCAACCCTCGCCCGACTCCGAAGCCTCGGGCGGCGGCATCGACGTACACGGAGTGTTCGACGACGCCGCCGTAGACAGCCCGGGGAGACACCGGTGAAACAGCAGCCCAGCCGACGACGCGGCCGGAGCGGGAGGCCGCGACGATCCGGTGCTCTGCGAGCCTCGAAGCATCGAACTGCTCCGGAGTCGGTGGAGCCGACTCGAAGGTCGCGTCGCCTCCGTCGATTCCCTGCTGGTAGATCGAGAGCACGGTGGGAAGGTCCGCCTCGCTCATCGGGCGGAGGGTGTAACTGTCGTCCACGGTGATCCCATCATTCAGCAGGCCCGGCACCCCACCGTACCCAGCGTCAGCCCTGTAGATCGACCAGCCACTGTTCGACGGAGCGAGGGCTGAGACCGAGACGCTCCTGGGCGCTGGTCGCCGGGTCGATCAGCTCGGACTCCTGCGTGGCGCGCCAGCGGTACGAGTCGACCACGGGGTCGGACCCGGCCTTGCCGAAGAGCGGTTCGATCAGGCTCCCGAAGTCGTCCGGCTCCTGGGACTCGAACTGGACGGCGCGACCGGACTGCGCTGCGAAGCCGGCGGCGAGATCCGCTCCGACCAGACCGGGAAGGGCGCCGACTCCGACCACGCCGACGACGGACGCGTCGGTGAGCAGCCGTGCGGCGACGTCCGCGACATCGAGGTGCGAGCTCCACGACACGGCGTAGTCCTGACGGATCGGGTAGCGGAGCACGCCATCCTTCTCCACGCCGGCCGTGACGGGAGGCAGCAGGAGGTTCTCGAGGAAGAGGCGAGGCGCGACGATCGCGACCGAGACGCCGGTTGCCGTGAGCCCATCGATCAGCGCGGCTACGGGGTTTGCGCCCGAGCCGTCGTCCTCGGTCGGGTAGCCGCTGGTGGAGACGACGACGCGGCCGGGACGTGCCCGGTCGACCGCGGCGACGATGTTGCGGGCGTGAGCGAGCTGCTGCTCATTCGTGCCGATCGGCAGGTGGACGAAGACGCCGTCCACGCCCTCGTAGGCGGCCGCCAGCGATGCGACAGAGGTGAGGTCGACGGCGACGGCGGTGCCGTCTCCCGAATATGTGGAGGGGTCGCGGACAGCCGCGGCGACGGAGGCGCCGGACTTGGTGAGTGCAGCGGCGACGGGGGAGCCTTGGGCGCCCGTGGCGCCGTGGATGAGATAGGTCATGGACCCATTAGTGCATCTAGTGCATCGGTTACGTCAACTGCACTATTGGCCTAGGCTCTTTTTTCATGGCTTTCTGTGGGGATATCTGGCCCGAGTGCGGCATCGCGAAGTTCCTGACCCTGCTCGACGGCCCTTGGGCGACCCTCATCGTCCGGAATCTGCTCGAGGGGCCGGCCCGGTTCTCCGAGCTGAAGGAGTCGCTGCCGGGCATCAGTGCGCACACTCTGACGAACCGTCTCCGCAAGTTCGAGACGTCGGGCCTCGTCACCAGGACGGTCTACGCCGAGATCCCCCCGCGGGTCGTCTACGAGCTGACCCCGACGGGGCTCGGGCTCCGACCCGTGCTCGAGTCGATGAACGCCTGGGCGCTGGCCGTCCCCGCCGTCGCGGACACCGACGACGCCGCGACGGCGGACTCCCACCGACCTGCGGCGTCAGCCATCTAGGCTGAGAACCGGAACGAGCGGGAGGCGGCCACAGTGCAGTCGAGATGGGGACGCCTGGCGCGTGGCTCATCGGCGACCCTCGTTGCAGTGACCCTGGCAGCGTTCTCGCACGTCGCGGGTGGCGGCTCCTCTCCTGGCGTGCTCGGCGTCGTCCTCGCGATCGCCCTCTCGTTGCCACTGGGTGTCGCCCTAGCGGGAAGAGGCCCGTCGCTCGTCCGGCTCTCGATCGTCGTCGCCGTCTCTCAGGCGGCTTTCCACCTGCTCTTCTCCCTGGGGGGAGGAGGCGCTGCTCGTGTAGCCGTCACCGGCGGCGGGCACCACGCACACGAGACTCTCGTGCTCGTGGCTGACACATCGATGGCAGCGGGGGCGATGCCGGCGATGCACCACGGCGGCGTGATGTGGATCGCGCACGCTGCCGCTTGGCTGGTGACCGTCGCCGGCCTCTGGCGCGGCGAGAGGGCCGTCCGCGCTGCCATCGGTCTGGCGGACCGGGTCTTGCTGATCGTGATCTCCGCCCCGGGGATCGCGGTGACCACCGCACCGCGGATCGCCCGGCACCTCGTGCCGCGAGTCGCACGGATCATCCCCCACGCGCTCCGCGCCGCGGCGCCTGCCCAGCCCCTTCGAGGACCGCCGCTCGCCGCCTGATCCGAGCTGATGCACGATGCGCCGAGAGCGCGTGTCGTGTGCTCTGCCGTCGCTCACACGCCGGCAGAGCTTCTTGCGCATCCTCACCGTGGACGACGTCCCGGCATGCGCCCGTCTGCGTCGCTGCGACCGGACGAGCACCTTGGAAACTCCGGCACCCCGTGCCGACCAGAACGAGACGAGTCATCTTGTCCGCAACACACAACTCCGAAACCAAACGCGAACGACGGGAGTCGGCCCGCGAGAAGGCCCGCATCACCCGTGAAGCCGAGGCCAGACGCCGTCGGCGCAACAAGTGGGCCCTTCAGGGCGGTCTCATCGTCGGCGTGCTGGCGGTGCTGGCCGTCATCGCCCTCGTGATCACGAGGTCCCTCGTGCCGGCGGGCCCCGGCCCCCGGAACATGGCGAGTGACGGCATCCTGCTGTCGGGCGATGGCACGACCGTATCGGCCGTGACGACGGACGCGACGCCGGCCGACGGCTCCCCGACACCCTCGGCGGCGGGCACGACCGAGAAGCCGAGCATCGTCGTCTACCTCGACTACATGTGCCCCTTCTGCGGTCAGTTCGACACGACGAACGCCGAACAGCTCGAGACCTGGGTGAGCGAGGGAGCGGCCGAGCTCGAGATCCACCCCCTCGGGTTCCTCGACAACGCGAGCCTCGGGTCGAAGTACTCGACCCGGTCGGCGAACGTGCTGGCCTGCGTCGCGAACTACCAGCCTGATACTGCGCTCGACGTCAACACCGCCCTGTTCGCCCAGCAGCCGACCGAGAACACCACCGGCCTGACGAACGACGAGCTGGTCACGCTGGTGGAGGGCGCCGGCGTCGACGACCCTGCCGTCGCCTCCTGCATCACCGACGGCGAGTTCACGGAGTGGGTCACCTCCGCGACGGAGCGCGCGCTGAACGACCCGGTGCCGAACTCCGACCTCGCCGCGGTGTCCGCGACGCCGACCGTGCTGGTCAACGGCCAGCAGTACCAGGGCTCGCCGACCGACGCCGCTGCGTTCGCGCAGTTCGTGGCGCAGGTGTCGGGTGGGGCGACGGGCACGGAGGCGCCGTGAGGTCCGCGGAACCCCGGGCCGTCGTGACCATCGGGGAAGCCGTCGCCCGGATAGAGTCGAGGGATGACCGACAAGTCCGACACTCCCGCCAAGCGTTCTCGCGGCGAGCTCGAGAACGAGGTCATGAGAGCCCTCTGGCGTGCGGGCGCGCCTGCCTCGGCGAAAGAGGTCCAGGCGACCTTCGAGCTCGACGCGACCCCGGCGATCACGACCGTGCTCACGATCCTCGATCGTCTCCACAAGAAGGGGTCCGTCGTCAAGGCACCCGCTGCGGGCGGTGGATTCGTCTTCTCGGCGGCACAGTCGGAGTCGGAGTCCGCTGCGAGCACGATGGTCTCCGCCCTCGTGGCGAGCAGCGACCGAAGCGCTGCGCTGCTGCGCTTCGCCGGGCAGCTCGATCCTCGCGACGTCGAGGCGCTGCGGGCGGCGCTCGAAGCCGACTGACCCCTGGACGGCTGGTCCCTGGCCAGCTCGTCTCGGGCAGGGTGATCTAGGTGGCGGTCGCCTTGATCGTGCTCGCCTGCATCGGGGCGTCGCTCGTGCTGATCGTCGGTGCACCTTTCGTGCTGGCGCACGGCCGCTGGCGGTTCCGCTGGCCGCGGCTGGCGCTCGCCTCCTGGTACACCGCGTTCCTCGGCGGCATCGCGGCGGCTGCTCTCGGGCTCGTCAACTCGATGGCCGCGGTCGCATTCTCTCGGGAAGCCTCGTCGGACCCGATGGGTGGGTGGTTCGCGTCGACGGTGCTGGTCGTGGTCGGCTGGGGCGGTCTCGTCGCCGTCGGGGGGCTGGTGGCGCTCGTCACGACGCGCTTCGAGCCGCTCGCGGCGACGGACCGGGCCTTGCACCAGCAGATGGCGCTGGTGGCGGCCTGCCACCCGAGCACACGGGTGGGAGGGGTCGATGTGACCGTCGTGCCCTTCGACCGCGCCTTCGCGATGAGCATCCCTGCCCCGAGCAACCGGGTGCTCGTCACGACGGCGCTCGAGCGGGCTCTGACCGCCATGGAGCTGGCGGCGGTCGTCGAGCACGAGCGGACGCACCTGCGGCAGCACCACGGCGTGATCGCGCAGCTCGCGCAGCTCAACAGGGCGTGCACTCCGGGCCTGGCTGGAGCCCGGCACCTGGAGCGCACCACCAGGATGCTCGTCGAGCTCATCGCCGACGACGCGGCCGCGCGGCGCCTGGGAACGGTGCACACCGCCAACGCGCTGGTCAAGATGGCGCACCTCGCCCGGGACGAGTCGTTGTCGCTCCGCGCTCGTCGCCTTGTGGAGGCGAGCAACCGGCACTCACCGTCCCGTCGGCGGTCTCCGCTGGCAGTGCGCGTGCACGGCTGACCGACGTCAGCAGAGGCGCATCACCCGCGGGGTGCGCCTCCGCTGCGGTTCGGCTCGAACGAGCGCAGCCGCAGGCTGTTCGACACGACGAGCACCGACGACAGGGCCATCGTCGCCGCTGCGATCAGCGGGTTGAGCAAGCCGACCGCAGCCAGGGGGATGGCGAGGACGTTGTACCCGAAGGCCCAGACCAGGTTGAGCCTGATCGTCCGGAGCGTCTGGCGTGACAGCTGGACGGCGTCCACCACCACACGCAGGTCGTCCCTGACCAGGATGATGTCGGCGGCCTTCATCGCGATGTCGGTGCCCTGCACCATGGCGAGCCCCAGGTTGGCGGTCGCGAGAGCAGCGGAGTCGTTCACGCCGTCACCCACCATCGCGACCCTGTGGCCGTCGGTCTGGAGGGCGGAGATCGCAGCGGCCTTGTCGGTCGGCAGGACACCCGAGATGACCTCGTCGACTCCGATGGCTGCGCCGACCGTCTGCGCGACGCCGTCCGTGTCTCCGGTCAGGAGCACGGTGCGCAGGCCGAGTGCTCGGAGCCCCGCGACCGCGGCAGGTGCGGACGGCTTGATGTCGTCGTGCACCCCGAACACGGCCGAGGCGACACCGTCGACGGCCAGCAGGACCGCGGAGGCGCCGGTCGAGCCGAGCCGTTCGACCGCCTCGGTGAGCACGGCGTCGAGCTCGATCCCGTTCTCCCGGAGGAGGCGGGCGTTGCCGATGAGGATCTGGTGGCCGTCGACGACGGCGCGGGCTCCGAGGCCGGTCAGCGCCGTGAAGCCCTCGGGCGTCGACAGGATGCCGACCTCGGCGGATGCTGCCGCTGTGACGGCGCGGGCCACAGCGTGCTCCGAGGCCGTCTCGACACTGCCGGCGAGGCGCAGCAGGGTCTCGCGATCGAGTATCCCGGTGACGACGACGTCGACGACGCGCATGCCGCCGGTGGTGACGGTGCCGGTCTTGTCGAGGACGACGGTGTCGATGACACCGCTCGCCTCGAGGGCGTCCTGTCCCTTGATGAGCACGCCGAGCTGCCCGCCGCGTCCGATGCCGACCATGAGCGCGGTCGGGGTGGCGAGGCCGAGTGCGCAGGGGCACGCGATGATCAGGACGGCGATGCCGTTGCCGACGGCCGTCGAGGGTTCGGCACCGATCAGGAGCCAGATGGCGGTCACGATGACAGCGAGAACGATCACGCAGGGCACGAAGACGGACGAGACCTTGTCGGCGAAGGTCTGCACCCCGGCCTTGCGTCTCTGGGCGTCCTCGGTGAGGGCCGCCATCTGGGCCAGGCGGGTGCGGGCGCCGACGGTGACGGCGGTGATCTCCAGACGTCCGGTGACGTTGACCGTGCCGCCGATGGCGTCGTCTCCCGGTGCGAGGTCCGCGGGGACGGACTCGCCGGTCATGGCGCTGGTGTCGACGGTGGACGTCCCGGACGAGACGGTCCCGTCGACGGCGATCCGCTCGCCAGGGAGGACGACGACCGTGTCCCCGACACGGAGCTCGGTCGACGGCACGACACGCTCGGTGCCGTCGGCGTCACGGACGCGGGCCTGCCGGACGGCCAGGTTCCCGATGGCGTTCAGCACGTCGCCCGCGCGGCGGCGCGAGCGGGTCTCGAAGTAGCGTCCGCCGAGCTGGAACGTGACCATGCCCGCAGCGACGTCGAGGTAGATGGCGTCGGCGCCGGCGGGGGTCACGCCGAAGCCGAGCCAGTAGCCCGGCTCCGTGCTCGGGGCGAAGACGAGCGTGTAGACGGCCCACCCGAAGGACACGATGCTGCCGAGCGAGACCAGACTGTCCATGCCGAACGTGCCTCGACGCAGGCTGCGCCAGGTCGCCTTGTGGAACGGCCACGCCGCCCACGTGACGATGGGCACGGCCAGCAGGACGCAGACGAGCTGCCATCCGTCGAACCGGAAACCGGGGACGAGCGCGAGCAGGATCGTCAGGTCGCAGAGCGGGATGGTGAGTAGAGCAGCCACGGCGAGTCGGCGACGCAGCGACGTGATGGTGGTCTCGGTGGCCCTGGCGGTCCAGCTGTCGTCGTCGCCCTGTCGCATCGCGGCGGCGTAGCCCGCCTTCTCGACCGCGGCGATGGCGGTGTCGACCTGTGCGGGCGCCAGCCCCGAGACGAGCGCGCGCTCGGTGGCGTAGTTGACCGAGGCGGTCACCCCGGGGAGCTTGTTGAGCTTCCGCTCGACGGCGTTCGCGCACGACGCGCAGGTCATGCCGCCGACGTCGAGCTCGAAGTACGCCTCCGACGGGGCGGTGGTCGTGTCGACGGCTGCCGTGGGCTGGGAGGTGGTGGTCACGTCTGGTCCTTCATCTCGGGCACCCGCTCGGCGATCGCCGTCGTCTCGGGCGTTCCCGAGGGGGTGGTGCTCCGGCCGGAGAGCCGATTGAGCATGTCGTTGTAGGCCTCGAAGCTGTCGTCGATGCCGCTGTCGAGGTGGCGGTCGACCCGCTTCGCGCGTCGGGAGTCCTGTCTCGACCACTGGGTGACGAGGGCGAAGACGACTGCGATCAGGGGCAGCTCGCCGGCGGCCCAGGCGATGCCGCCGCCGACGTACTGGTCGTGGGCGAGGTCGGTCATCCACCACTTGCCGATGTACTCGTAGTAGTTCCGTGCGATCACGGTCTCGCTCGACATGATGACGACGCCGAAGAAGGCGTGGAAGGGCATCGCGGCGAGGACGAGGCCGAGCTTGCCGATGTGGGGCAGAGGCCGCGGCGGGTGGTCGACGCCGATGACGAGGCTGTAGAAGACGTAGCCGATGATGAGGAAGTCGAGGTTCATCAGCTGGTGCGACCAGTGGTACCTCAGTGCTTCCCCGAAGATCGGCGTCAGGTAGAGCAGGTAGTAGGTGCCGACGAATGAGACGAAGACGTGGATGGGGTGGTAGAAGGCATGGGTCAGGCGCCAGTTGAGCATGGCGGTGATCCACTCGTGCACGCCTGCGGGCTCGTTCCTCCGGTGTGCGGTGCTGGCTCGCAGGGCGAGCGTCACGACGCCGCCCATCACGAGCAGCAGCGGCCCGAGCATGTTGAGGGACATGTGCAGGATCATGTGCAGGCTGAACGACACGCTGGAGTACTTGCCGAGACCGGATGACGTCGTGAGGAACACCGTGGCCCAGCCGAGCACCCAGGCGACCGTGCGTCCCACGGGCCAGGCATCGCCGCGCTGTCGGAGCCGTCGGACACCCCAGAGGTACAGGCCTATCCCGGCGGCGGTCAGGACGGCGAAGAGGATGTTGGGCCGCCACTCCAGGAGGAGCACGAGCGGGCTCGGCTCGCTGTCGACGTCGTAGCCGAGGAACACCTGGTCCACCGAGGTGGGGACGAAGTACTGAGGAGGCGGGATGCGCGTCATGGCACTGGTGATCCCGAGGTGCGCGGAGAGCAGCAGAGCGGCGAGTGCCGTGATGGTCCAGGTCGAGTGCTGCGGAGCGGCAGCGGGCCGTGTCGCCCGCCAACCGAGCACGCCGAGGGCGCCGAGGAGGGCGAACCGCACCAGGAACAGCCACCCCGTCGCGCTCTCCCACGGGGCCGAGCCTGCCAGCATGAACGCGGCGATGATCGTCTGGGTGCCCGCCGCGATCACGCCGGTAACGACCGCCGTCCACCGCAGTCGGCGGGCCTCGACCGCGCCGAGGGCGTCCCCTCGCGCGGCAGCCCAGGCGACCAGGAACACGAGTCCTGTGAGGATGGTCGTGGCGGGTGTGCCGATGATGGCAGCATCTCCGCCGAAGTCGTGTTGCGGTCCGACCAGGACCTGCCCGACCACGACAGGGGCGAGGACGGCGAGGATGCTGAGGGCGAGCATGATGAGGAGCGGCTGCCATGTCCCCAGGAAGTTCGCCATCAGGTAGATGGTCCACGCGACGACAGCTGCCACCACCCACGCGCCGGGCAGGTAGGAGGCGGACATCAGGTACGCGAGCGAGCCGGGTTCCAGCAGGCGATCGAGCGACTGCCCGCTGGCGTCGGCGGCGTCGACGGCTGCGAGGCTCGTCGCACTGAGGGCCCAGAGGAGCGACGCCCACCGGACGGTGCTCAGGTCACGACCGTTGTCGACGACGAGCCGGCGGGCGCCCGAGCGTGCTCGGATGAAGGCGGCGAAGAACAATGCGCCCACCGTCACGGAGCCGGCGCACTCGGCCACGACCCGGAGCAGACCGCTCATCAGGGATGTGACGAGGTCGGGCACAGGTCGGTGCAGGGATTCGTACCCGGACGGGCCCATCACGACGACGGTCACGACGACGGCGAGCAGCGGGATGCCGACGAAGACCGAGCCGAGGGCCGCGCGCCGATCGCGAGTTCGCCGCGAGGGGCCCGCTGAGGCGGCGGCTGCGGGGGGTGGCGGGATCGTCTCAGCCATCGACGACGGTGTAGCCCGCCTCCTCGACCGCCTCGCGGACGGCCTCGGGATCGGGGGCGGAGGCGCTGGTCACGGAGAGCAGGCCCGTCACGTGGTCGGCGGTCACTGCCTCGATACCGACGACATCGCCCACCTCCCCGGTGACTCGCTTCTCGCAGTGCTCGCAGGTCATGCCGGCGACGGTGAACGTGGTCTGCACAGGGGGTCCTCTCAAGTGGAGGCCTCCCGGTCGACGCCTCACGCACCTCCCACTCTACGTGCTGTAGAACGCGGTGGCGAACGTGTTCTCTCGACGTCGACCGGTTCCTCAGCGAGCGATCGAGAACGCTCCGACCGCCGAGAGGCTGGCGCCGACCTCGGCGTCGCTCAGCTCGCGCGTACCGTGCGCAGTCACCGTCGATGTCTTCCCGGGGGCGAGGTCGACGTCGACCGAGTCGACGCCGTCGAGGCCGATGAGAGTCTCGGTGACCGTCGTCACGCAGCCGTTGCAGGTGAGGCCGTTCACGGGCCCTGTCCAAGTGGTCATCGTGCATTCCTTTCCATCGTGGGCCGCACGGGCGTGATGCCCGAGCGGTCGTCGGCAGTCTCGTCCGACATCTGGCGACTCGGCTGTGTGATCAGACCGAGCCGAAGAACTTGCGCAGGCGCGGCACTCTTCGGATGAGCAGCTGGTCCAGTGCCAGCACGAGGATCAGGGACAGCCCGAAGATCGGCAGGAAGAGCCCCAGGGCCACCATCGCGATGAGCAGGACCCTGCTGCTCCAGACGGGGAGCGCCGCCCGGGGGGCCGAGAGTCCGGAGGCGCGTCCTCGACGGGTCCACCACATGAGTGGCCCCGAGATGCAGAGGAACATCACGGCGAGGCAGAAGAGCACCGTGAAAACCGTGTTGACGGTGCCGAAGCGACGTCCTTCGTGCAGCGCGACGCCCTGTGACACCGTCTTGGCGGTGGCGCTGAAGTCGTCGTAACCATAGGTGCCGGCGACGTCGCCGGTGTACTGGTCGACGTGGACGGTCTTCTCGAGGGCCACGTCGGACTCGGAGGGGTTGCCGTTGTCGTTCCACTGGCTGCCCATGACGCTGAAGACGCCGTCGTCCCCCTCCGGGTAGACGATCGAGTACGGCTCGGGCGCGCCTTCGTCGCGAGCGGCGGCTACGGCCTCGTCGATCGAGATCATCGAGCCGGCGCCCTGGCTCGTCCCCAGAGGGCCGCCTGCGATCGCCCAGCCGGCCGGAGCTGTCGTCCCGTTGGTGTCCTCGATCAGGTCGCCGAGGGTCGATTCGGCGCCGGGGTCCGCGCCCCACAGCGATCCTCCGTCGCCCGCCGCGACCTGCTCGGCAAGTGAACCCCAGACGCCCGTCCACGGCAGGCCGGAGACGACCAGCATCAGGATGCCCAGCCCGACCGGCAGGCCTGCGATCGCGTGCATGCCGCGCAGCCTGGAGCCCGGCACCTTCTTCGCCCGAGCCGCGCCTCGGGGACGGCGACCCAGGAAGAAGATGATGAACCCCGTGATGGTCAGGACGATCGCCCAGCTGGCCCCCAGCTCGACGATCCTGTCGCCGATCTGCTCGTCGCCCAGCAGCAGGTCGCCGTGGATGCGCTCGGCCCAGTTCGAGACGAGCTCGTTCTCGGTCAGGTCCCCCGTCACGGTGGTCGAGTACGGGTCGACGTAGACGTTGCTCCCGACGCCGTCGGCGCGTTCCGTGACGAAGACGGTCGAACGGTCGCCGACCGCGTCCACGACGGAGAGGACCTCCCTGTCCGGGAACGCGTCTCTGACAGCAGCCTCCTGGCTCGACAGGGAGGCGCGCTCTGCGTCCTCGGGGGCGGTGACGGTGAGGACGCCGGGATGAGTGAACGAGTCCACCTCGGCTCGGAACATGTAGGTCAAGCCCGAGATCGAGAGGATGAACAGGACCGGGATGACGATGATCGAACCGTAGAAGTGCCACCGCCAGAAAGCGGCGAACCAGTTCGTCGGACGCTTGCCTGGACGGCCCACTCGGCCTGTCGGCCTGTTCGGGACGTCGGCTCCGGTGCGGCGGTCCATCTCGGTCGCGGTCATGCCAGCCTCTCGGTCGGGACCGGGATCGTCCGGTCGTCGAGTTGGCACTCTACAAGATGTAGAACTAACCTGTCGACGTGATCGATTACCCCTGGAACATCGTCCTGACCATCGCTTTCGCGTTCACCTTCGTGATCTGCGTGGGGGACGCCCTGGTGGGAAGGCTCCGTGCCGCGGATCGGCGAGCAGTCATCACCGACGGCGAGCTCGTCGACGTCAACCACGGCGTCATGAGCATCGCCATGATCGCCATGACCTGGTTCTTCGCGATGGACGTCGTGACCTGGGCACAGGTCCTCCTGTTCGCGATCCTCGGTCTCTCTCTCGTGCCGCCGCTCCTGCGCGCGTCGTCCCGGCGTGCGCGCACCGACCTCGCGGGCCACATCGCGCTGGACGTGGCCATGATCTGGATGCTCGCCGCGATGCCGTTGCTGATGGCCGGTGCCATGAGCCCCGGCGGGGGATCGGTCCACGCCGAGCACGCCGGAGCGGACGCCGGTGCCGACATGCTGACGGCGACCCCCATCTGGGCCGACGTCGTCAACGTCCTCTTCGTCGTCGTCTCAGTGGCCGCGGCCCTCTGGTGGCTCGTGCAGATGTTCGTCAGCCGGGGGCACCGCGTCCACCTGCTCTGCCATGTCGTGATGGCCGCGGGCATGGCGTGGATGCTCGTCCTGATGAACGTGTAGTGCCCACCTCGCGCCCATGAGGGCCCAGGCCCACGGGCCCACGTGACCGCCCATGGCTCACACGTCGAGTTCGAGGACGGGAGAGAGCGACCGCGAACAGCAGGTGTTGATGCGGGTCCCTGCAGCGTGGTCCACCTCCGTCTGGAAGTCGTCGCGATGATCGGGGACGCCGGCGAGCACGGCGGTCAGGCACGACCCGCAATGCCCCTGGCCGCAGGAGCGGTAGGTCTCGTAGCCTCGCCGCTCCAAGGCGTCCGCAATGGACTCGTCTGCCCCGACCTCGATCCTCTCGCCCGTCGAGCGGGCCACGACGGTGAAGGTCCTGTCGCCGTCTCGAGTCGGCTCGGCGGGTGGGTCGAAGCTCTCGCATCGCACCTGGTCCGTCCGCCAGCCCGCCGAGAGGGCGCGGTCACGGGCCACGCTGACGAAGCCCTCGGGACCGCAGGCGTACACCGCGCCTCCGTCGTCGACCGACTCGAGCGATCGCGGCCAGCTCGTCCGGAAGGAGTCGCCGTCGTCGCTGTGGTGCAGGGTGATGCGATCACGCCACGGGCTGGCGGTGAGGAGGGCGAGGAGGGGGAGGGCATCGGCGTCGCGGGACCAGGCGTGGAGTTCGAAGGGCGTGCCCCGCCGGTGCAGCTGCTCGGCCATCGTCACGAACGGCGTGATGCCCACACCCCCTGCCAGGAGGACCGCCGACGAGTCCGACCCGCCGAGGGGGAACGTGTTGCGGGGCCTCGACACCTCGACCACGTCGCCCACGGTGAGGCGCTCGTGCACAGCCGCCGAGCCGCCGCGACCGTTCGGGTCGTGCCGCACGCAGACGAGGTACCTCGCCGTGTCCTCGCCGTGGCTGACGAGCGAGTACTGGCGAACGAGATGCTCGTCGAGGTGGAGGTCGACGTGGGCCCCGGCATCGAAGGTCTCGAGCTCCTGGTCTGGCTCGACGGGCCGTAGCTCGACGAGGAGCGCGTCGCGGGCCGCACGGGTGATGTCGTGCACGCGTACTGACTGTCTTGCAGACAGGGTCGTTCCACGAGTCGAGGAGCCGCGCATCCGGCGGGTGCGCAGGGCCCGGAACAGCGGCGGGGTCATGAGGGGTCTCTCGGTGCTCGAAGCGCTCGAGCGAATCGGGAGGCGAGCCGGTCGGCGAGGTGCCTCAGGGAGGCGACGTCGTCGCCGAGGGTCACGGCCCGCGGGTCGTCGTCGTCCGGCGTGGGTCGAGCGAGCACCATCACGATCAAGACGGCGATGGCGACCACCTGCGTGAGGCTCGTCGCCGTGTCGAGCCACGGGAGGTGGTCGATCTCATCGGCAGTGGTCATCGGTGCTCCCTCGAGTTGTTCTCCGGTGTGGTCACGACGGTGTTCTACAGAATGTAGTTCATCGTCGAGAAGTACTTTTCTGCAGACTTCTACGAGACGTAGAATAGCGGTCATCACCGACTGAAGGAGTCCCATGCGACCCACCGTCCGACACGTCCTCACCGGAACCGGGGCGGCGGCCGCGTTCCTGCTCCTGACCACCGCGTGCACGGCCGCAGACGGCGAGGCGACGCCCGCGAGCTCGCCCCCCGGTGCGGCGTCGACTCGGTCGACGTCGACCACGTATCCCGTGACCCTCGAGAACTGCGGTCGACAGATCACGATCGACGCCCCACCGGAGCGTGCGGTCAGCCTGTGGCAGTCGAACACCGAGGCGCTCCTCGCCCTGGGCCTGGGCGACCGGATCGTCGCGGTCCAGGAGAACTACGCGCCCTATCCCGAGTCGGTCGCGTCGCAGGCGACGGGGCTCAAGGACGTCGGCAGTCAGATGGGCTTCCCCTCGAAGGAGGTCCTCCTCAGCGAGAAGCCCGACTTCGTGACCGGTCAGGTCCTCGACGGCTTCGCGTTCGACGCCTCGCAGGGCTACGCGTCCGTCGAGCAGCTCGAACGGACCGGGGCTGCCGTCTACGGCGCCAACCTCTGCGGTTCGACCGACTCGCAGAGCACCGAGACCTGGAACATCGAGTCCGTCGAGAAGACGCTCCGCGACTACGGGACGATCTTCGACGTCGCTGACAGGGCTGACGAGGTCGTCGCGGAGCTCGAGGCCGACAGATCGGCCGTCGTCTCGGCTGTCGAGGGCGAGCCGACCGTCAAGACGGCCTACTTCAACGGCGGAACCGGTCCGGTGATCGTCCTCGCGGGCGGCATCTACGACGATCTCATCACGACAGCGGGAGGCGAGAACGTGTTCCCTTCGGACTCCGTCTACGTCAGCAAGGAGGAATTCGCCGCCTCCGACGCGGACGTCGTCCTGGTGGGGACCTTTCCCGGACAGGACTTCGCGTCCCAGAAGGCGTTCCTCGAAGAGAACTTCCCCGACCTGCCCGCCGTGCAGGCCGGCAGGATCGCCGAGGTGCCCACGCAGGAGACCGACTCCTCCATCTCGGTCATGGTCGGGCTGACGAAGATCGCCAACGCGATCCACTCAGACCTGGACCTGACGGTCCCCTCCTCATGAACGGCGCGGCCACCGCTTCCCGGCAGCAGATCAGGGCTCTCCAACACCCGCAGCTGATGATCGGTGTGCTCGTGGCCGCCTGCGTCGTGGCCGTCGTCCTGTCCGTGGCCGTCGGCAGCGTCGGCATCGCGCCGAGTCGAGTCCTCGAGGTCGTCGGCGGGCGCCTGGCACCGTGGGCCCTCGGTCGCGTCGACGGTCTCGACGACCAGATCGTGTGGGAGTTCCGTCTGCCTCGCACCCTCCTCGGCCTCGTCGTCGGGGCGGCCCTCGCGGTCGCGGGTGCCGTCCTCCAGGCCGTCGTGCGGAACCCCCTGGCAGACCCGTTCGTGTTCGGCGTCTCGTCGGGCGCCTCCGTCGCCGCGGTGGCCGCGCTCACCCTCACGACCGGTGCCCTCGCCGCCGTGTCCACACCGGTGGCCGCGTTCGTCGGAGCTCTCGTCACGACCCTCCTCGTCTTCGTTCTCGCCCAGCAGGGAGGGCGCGTCACGCCGAACAGGCTGCTGCTCGCGGGCGTCGCTCTGTCGTACCTGCTGAGCTCCGTCACGAGCTACCTCGTCCTCCGGTCGAGCGGCGCGAACCAGGGTGTCGGGCAAGTGCTCTCGTGGCTCGCCGGCAGCCTCGCCGCGGCGACCTGGAGCGACCTGGGGGTACCGGCCCTCGTGCTGGTCGCATCGACGACCGTGCTGGTGCTCCTCGCCCCCGTCCTCAACGCGTTCCTCACCGGTGACGAGACGGCCGCGAGTCTCGGCGTCGACGTCGGCCGGGTGCGACTGGGGTTGTTCGTCATCACCTCGCTGCTCGTCGGCGTCGTCGTCGCGGTCAGCGGCTCCATCGGGTTCGTCGGCCTCGTCGTGCCGCACGCCGTCCGCATGGTGATCGGCTCCGACCACCGCTGGGTGCTGCCTGCGTCCGCTCTCGCTGGAGGACTCCTCCTGGTGCTGGTGGACATCGGTGCCCGGCTGCTCCTCGCGCCGACCGAGGTGCCGGTCGGCCTCCTCACCTCCGTCGTCGGTGCACCGTTCTTCCTCTGGCTGCTGCGCCGCTCCGGGCGGAGCGGACGATGAGCGCCAGGGCGGGCGGAGCGCTCCGAGTCGACGGCGTCAGCGTCGATCTCGCCGGACACCGGATCATCGAAGAGGTGGCCCTGAGTGCCCACGGGAACGTCGTCGGCCTCGTGGGCCCGAACGGGAGCGGCAAGTCGACGCTCCTGCGGACGATCTACCGCATGCTGCGGCCGGCCGAGGGGACCGTGCTCGTCGAGGATCGTGACGTCTGGTCGATGTCGGCCAAGGAGGCGGCGCGCATCACCGCAGCGGTCGTCCAGGACAGCCCCGTCGACCTCGAACTCACCGTCGTCGACTGCGTCACGACCGGACGCCTGCCGCACGGCAGCTTGCTCGGATCGGGCCGTGCCGAGGACGGGCGAGTCGTCGAACTGGCGATGAGGAGGGCCGGTGTCGAGGACTTCGCCGACCGTGACATGAGCACACTGTCGGGTGGAGAGCGTCAGCGAGTGCAGCTCGCCCGCGCGCTCGCACAGGAGCCGCGGCTCCTCGTCCTCGACGAGCCCACCAATCATCTGGACATCCGACACCAGCTCCAGCTGCTCGCTCTCGTCCGGTCGCTCGACGTCACGACCCTGGTCACGCTGCACGATCTGAACCTTGCGGCGTCTTACTGCGACGAGATCGTCGTGCTCGAACACGGCCGGGTAGTCGCCTCGGGGCTGCCGGGCGAGGTTTTCACTCCGCAGTTGCTGCAGCGCGTATTCGGCGTTCGCGCCGACACGCTCGTCAACCCGCTCACCGGTCGCCTGCAGCTCGTCTATGCGGACAGCTGACGGCCGACCTCGACCCACCACGACCATCACGAGAAGGAGAACCAGACATGAACGATGAATCCCACGACAGCACGGAGACCGAGGCGCTGCCTGGACGCACGGCAGGGAACGACCAGACTGGGAGCACCTTGTTCAGCGTCGTCGGCGACGACCCCGCCAAGCAGAACGCCATCGACCGCTCCGTCGCTGCTCACCACACCCTCGCCGCGCGGCCCGGGATGCGGTTCGCCACGGGCAAGACGATCCTGATCGTCCTGCACCCCGGCTTCGAGCTTCTCGACGTCGTCGGTCCTTTCCACTTCCTGGCAGCGACGGGCGCGGACGTGCACTTCGTCACGACGGGCTCCGCGGATGAAGCGGTGCTGAGCAGCAGCGGTGTGGCCCTGGTGCCCGCGCTGGCGCTCCACGACATGCGTGTCGCCCCAGAAGTCCTCCTCGTGCCCGGTGGCGACACGGGCATCCTCCTCCGTGACGCCCGTGCCATGGCCGACCTGCGACGCCTCGGCGACCAGGCGACCTACGTCACCAGCGTCTGCTCCGGCTCGATCGCTCTCGCCGCCGCAGGCCTCCTCGAGGGACGACGTGCGACGTCGCACTGGTCCGTCCGGCACCTCCTGGCCGGCTACGGCGCCGTCGAGGTCAACGAGCGCGTGGTGGAGGACGGTAACCGGCTGACAGCGGCAGGAGTCACCGCTGGCATGGACCTCGCCATCACGCTGGTCTCGTACCTGTGCGGGGAGGAGATGGCACGCTTCGCCGTTCTGGGCGCCGAGTACGCCCCTGAGCCCCCAATCGACACGGGCACTCCCGAGAAGGCCGGCCCGGCACTGACCGACCTCTCTCGCGACTTCCTCGCACCGCTCGTCGAAGAGCTCCGCGCCCCCGCACGCTGACACTGCACGGGCATCCGTTCGCCATGCGGCGCACGGTGTGTCGACGTGGAGGAATCCGCGTGTCGCTGTGTTCTACAACTTGTAGAGTCAATCATTCCCTCTGAAGAAAGGCCCTCCCATGCACTTCGCCAGATCACGTACCGCGCTGGCCCTTGGATCACTCGTCACCCTCACCGCCCTGGTGGGGTGCTCGGCCACTCCGTCTCCTGCCGATTCAGCCGGCCCGGTCGGCGACGGGACGACGCTCACCGGCGGGCCGACGTCGTATCCCCTCAGCATCGAGAACTGCGGCCTCACCCAGACGTTCGACGAGCGGCCCTCTCGAGTCGTCCTGATGAACGGAGCGTCGGTCTCCGAGGTGGAATCACTCGTGATGCTCGATCTCGAGGACACGATCCTCGCGAACACCCAGAACTACGGCATGTCCGACATGCCGGGACTGGTCGAGCAGATCGACGCGCTCCCGACGGGAGACGTCGACATGGCCGGCAGTTTCGAGATCCCCGCCGAGCAGCTCCTCGCGCTCGAGCCGGACCTCGTCATCGCGACGACCTCGGGAGGGTTCGACCCGAGTTCCGGTCAGTCGTCACGGGAGGAGCTCGCCGAGGCGGGCATCGAGACCCTCGTCAACCCTGCCAACTGCGCCATGGGCAAGGAGGACGCGACAGAGGAAGAACTCGGCGCGTTCGACGAGGCCACCGTGGAGTCGTCCTTCGATTTCCTCAACTTGGTCGGCAACGTCTTCGACGTGCAGGACGAGGCGCAGGTCCTCGTGGATGACCTGCGCGGTCAGATCGACGCCGTGTCGGCAGCCGTCGAGGGCAAGGAAGAGCCCACGGGGCTGATCGTGTTCCCCGGCATGTCGATGATGACGCCCAACGGGATGCCCGCCGTGTTCCTCGGGGGGATCTTCGACGACGTCCTCGCCCGCGCAGGGGTCTCGGGCGCACTGAAGGACAGCGGGTTGACCTTCACCTCGGCCATCGACGAAGAGCAGCTCTCCTCCGCCGATGTGGACATCCTGGTCGTCGGCGGGTTCACTCGGGGAGAAGACCTCGACGCTGAGGCGGCAGCGCTCTTCGCCGAGTACCCGCAGTGGGACGCAGCCAAGAACAACAGCTACGTGACCGTGTCGGACGGGGTGTACGTCGGGCCGACGAACGCCGCCGCGATCGACAAGATCGCTCGCGCTGCGCACCCCGACGCCTTCTGATCGGCCGGGGTTCGTGGAAGTTCGTGCGTCGCCGACGCGACGGGGCTCGCTGCTCGCGTGGATGGTCGTCCTGGCCGCCGCGACGACCGTCGTCGCCGTCGTGGCGGTCTCGATCGGCAGCGTCTCCGTGAGCCCCGAGGCGGTCGTGCGGACCGTCGTCGGCAACCTCAGCGGGGACAGGGGCTCGATCGATCCCCTCGACCAGAGGATCATCTGGGAGCTGCGAGCTCCCCGGGTCGTCCTCGCCGGGATCGTCGGGGCATCCTTCGCCCTCGCGGGGGCAGCTCTCCAGGGGCTGCTCCGCAACCCCCTGGCGGACCCGTACATCATCGGGGTGTCTTCGGGCGCCTCCTTCGGGGCCGTCCTGGTGATGGCCTTCGGGTCGGCCGCCCTGCTGGGCGTCACGACCTCCGTCGCCGCCTTCGTCGGGGCGATCGGGCTGCTCGGACTGGTCTTCGCGTTCGCGCAGCGGTCTGGCTCGTTCACCGACATGAGGCTCGTGCTGTCGGGGGTCGCCCTGGGCTACGTCGCCATGGCCGGCACGAGCTTCGTCCAGCTCCACGCGGATCCCGGTGAGCTGCGAGGCATCCTGTTCTGGATGATGGGGAGCGTCGCCGGGGCACGGTGGTCGGCCTTGGTCCTGCCCGCGGTGGTCCTCGTCGTCGCGGGGGCGTGGTTGCTCGCTCAGTCGCGAGGCCTGAACGCTCTCGCACTCGGCGACGACGACGCCACCGCAGTCGGCGTCGACCTGCGGCGCACCCGACTCGGGCTGCTGCTGGTCTCGGCAGTCCTCACCGCGGTGGCGGTGAGCGTGGCCGGGGGAGTGGGCTTCGTCGGCCTCATCATCCCGCACGCGATGCGGCTGCTCGTCGGGTCAGACCACAGGCGCCTGCTGCCGGTCTCAGCAATAGCGGGGGCTCTGTTCCTCATCCTCGTCGATCTCGTCGCACGCACCGTCGGCAGCCCGAACGAATACCCGCTCACCGTGTTCACCGCCCTCATCGGCGGCCCCTTCTTCCTCTGGCTGATGAACTCCGAGGGGAAGCGAGCATGAGGGTCTCCCTCGACCACGTCACCATCAGCCTGGGCGGACGCCCGTTCATCGACGACCTGAGTCTCGAGGTGGAGGAGGGCTCGTTCGTCGCGATCGTGGGCCCGAACGGCTCGGGGAAGTCGACCCTCCTCCGCGCGATGTATCGAGCCCTCCAGCCCGATTCGGGGAGCATCCTCATCGGTGACACCGACGTCTCGACGATCACGCCTCGCCACGCCGCACGACTTCGCGCAGTCGTCACCCAGCACCAGACGACGAACGACAGCCTTCTCGTCCGAGACGTGATCGCCACCGGACGCCATGCGCACCAGAGATGGTTCGCCGTGGAGTCCGCGGCGGATCGCGAGATCATGCGGCTGTCCCTCGAGAGATGCGGTGCCGTGCACCTCCTCGAGCGTCGCTATCTGACGCTCTCCGGTGGTGAGCGTCAGAGAGTGCTCCTCGCAAGGGCCCTGGCCCAGGACGCGCCTGTGCTGCTGCTCGACGAACCCACCAACCACCTCGACGTCCGGGCGCAGCACGACCTGCTCGCCCTCCTCGAGGATGTCGACCTGACCAGGGTCGTCGTGCTGCACGACCTTGACCACGCCGTCGCCCACGCCGATCATCTGTTCGTCGTGCACGAAGGGCGCATCCGCGCCTCCGGACACCCCGTTCAGGTGCTCACCTCAAGGCTCACGGAAGAGGTCTTCGGCTGCCGGTCGGCGATCATCGAGCACCCGTTGACCGGGCGCCCGCACCTCGTGACGGCGCCGATAGGCCGATGACAGACGGGACACACCAGGACCACGTCACGAGAGCGGCAGAGCTCATTTCCCCAGGCTGGTCGCCCTCGACGAACCGGGATCCGTCGTCAGCGGCACCCGAGGGATGACGCTCACGGCCAGCCACGTCCTGGACCAGAAGCACTTGGCATGGTGATCCTGCCCGGAGCGTCAGGACCCACCGTCGGGGATCCGGACATGGTCAGGACCATCCCCGTCATCCTCGCCGGCCTCGGCGAGACTGCTTTGCCCGACCTCATGCGTCGAGCCCTGGCGGCCCCCGACACACTCGTTGCCATCATCTGCGTCGGTGGCCTCGCGCTCGGCATGGCTGGCCTCCTCGAAGGGAGGACGGCAGTCACGCACACCCAGGGCAACAACGTCCTCGAGGCGACCGGGACGACCGTGGTCAGAGCTCGCGTCGTGGACGACGGCGACCTGGTCAGTGCCGGAGGTGTGACGTCTGGCCTCGACCTCGCTCTTTACCTGCTGGAGCGGGAGTTCGGGCCCCGCATCGCCCTTGCAGTCGAAAAGCTGTTCGGGTACGAGCGCCGTGGCATCGTCTGGGCCGCGCGCGGACCTGAGGCGCTCGCGCTGGGACGGCCCCGACCGCGCCGATTTCCGACGACCCGTGTGGCGCTTCCATCGGCCGCGTCACCGGCACATGGGACATCTCGATGCGGACACCCATCGGGACCATGCGAGCCGTGCTGGTCTTCTCTGTCGATGACGGAACGGTGAGGGGAAGGGCTTCAGGCAAGTCGGAGGAGGTGCCCTTGCGGGACCTTCGCGTCGAGGGCGGCGACGAGGGCGCCCGCGTCACCTGGACGCAGTCCGTCACGAAGCCCATGAGGCTCGAGCTCGCCTTCGAGGTCTCCGTCCTGCGGGATCAGATGACTGGCCATTCTCGTGCAGGACGACTGCCGAAGAGCAGTGTGTCCGGCGCTCGAAGGCCCAATTGACTTGAGTGGCGCCCCAGACCAACTCGTCAGTATTGGCTGTATAGTCAGCATATGCTGACCCTTTCGACGCGGGCCGATGTCATGAACCGCCTCGGGCGCGCCATGGCCGATCCGACCCGATCGCGCATCCTGCTGCACCTGCTCGATGAACCCGGCTACCCAGGCGCACTCGCCGATCAGCTCGAACTCACCCGGTCCAACGTGTCGAACCACCTCTCCTGCCTCCGTGGCTGCGGCATCGTCGTCGCCGTGCCCGAGGGGCGATCGACCCGCTACGAGATCGCCGATGCTCACCTCACGAAGGCGTTGACGGCCCTGGTCGACGTCGTGCTCGCCGTCGACGACGGGGAGCCCTGCACCGACGACGCCTGCGACGTCCCCCTCTGCTGCGGGACCGGCGCATGAGCACGACGACTCTTCCCGCCCTGCTCGCGCCCGCCCGCCGTCTGCTCCTACAGCGTCGCATCCGGATCATCGTCGCCGTCGCGATCACCTATAACGTTATCGAGGCGATCGTCGCGATCGCCGCCGGCACCGTCGCCTCCTCGACCGCCCTGATCGGATTCGGCCTCGACTCGATCGTGGAGGTGCTGTCGGCAGCCGCGATCGCATGGCAGTTCGCCGCCCCCGACCCGGAGAAGCGGGAACGGGTCGCGCTGCGCGTCATCGCCGTGTCGTTCTTCGGCCTGGCCGCCTACGTCACGGTCGACGCAGTGCTGTCACTCACGGGTCTCCGTGAGCCCGACCACTCCCCGGTCGGCATCGTTCTCGCCGCGGTGAGCCTCGCGATCATGCCGTTCCTCAGCCTGGTCGAGCGCCGCACCGGCACCGAGCTGGGCTCGGCGTCGGCCGTGGCGGACTCAAAGCAGACGCTCATCTGCTCGTACCTGTCGGCGGCCGTCCTCGTCGGCCTCGTGCTCAATCTCGCGTTCGGGTGGACATGGGCTGATCCGGTAGCCGGGCTCGTCATCGTCGTGTTCGCCGTGCGGGAAGGACTCGAGGCGTGGCGCGGCGACGCGTGCAAGACGCCCGTGTCGGCTCTGACGGGCGAGCGTCAGGTCGAGCCCTGCGACTGCTGCTGACCTAGCCACCACCTCCCCCCCCTGACGGCACGACGTCCGTGCCGCGACCGCCAGGAGAACCATGAAGCGCACCATGAAGATCAACCTCGCCTTGATCGGCGCCCTCGCCGCGGCATCGGCGGTCGCGGCCGTCGTCCTGGTCAGACCGGCCGCACCACAGGCCGACCCGGTTGAGGTGACCGTCGTCGCGGAGAACAGCCACCGTCTCGACACCGCCCCCGACGGGTCGGTGGTGTTCACCGAGTTCCTCGACTTCGAGTGCGAGGTCTGTGCTGCGGTGCACCCCGTCGTCGAGGAGCTGCGCGAGACGCACGCGGGCGAAGTGACCTTCGTCACCCGGTACTTCCCGCTGCCCGGACACGAGAACTCCATGAACGCTGCGATCGCCGTCGAGGCAGCAGCCGAGCAGGGTCAGTTCGAGGCGATGTACCAGCGGATGTTCGATACCCAGGCTGAGTGGGGCGAGCAGCAGGAGTCGAAGGCCGACGTGTTCCGCGGCTACGCGGAGGACCTGGGGCTCGACATGGGCCAGTACGACCACGCAGTCGGCGATCCGTCGACGGAGGCGCGGGTGCAGCAGGACTTCGACGCCGGCATGGCGCTCGGGGTCGAGGCGACGCCGACGATCTTCCTGGGTGACGAGCCGATCGAGCTGTCGACTCCGGACGAGCTGAGGCAAGCTGTCCAAGACGCCGTTGACCAGAACTAACGGCGCGGCGCCCGGTACAGAGGAGGCTGGCCCATGACCAACCTGCTCACACGGACACGGCCCAAGGTCGCCCGCCGTGCTCAGCGCATCGGGCTCCTCGTCGCTGCCGGCGTGCTCGCTGCAGTGTTCCTCGTCCGCACGCTCACGGGAGACATCGCCCTCGTCGACCTGCCCAACGCCACACAGGACCTCATCACCCTGACCGTCAGCGTGATGATCGAGTCCCTCGGGTTCGTGATCCTCGGCATCCTCATCTCTGTCCTCGTGCAGGTCTGGATCCCCGACCGGTGGATCGTGAAGGTCCTTCCTCGGAACGCGGCAGCCCGGCGGGTCGTGATCTCCGTCCTCGGTGTGCTCCTGCCCGTCTGCGAGTGCGGCAACGTGCCCCTCTCGCGCGGCCTCATCGCGAAGGGGTTCTCGGTCCCGGAGGCCATGACGTTCCTCGTCGCCGCGCCGATCGTGAACCCGGTCACGATCCTCACCACCTACCAGGTGTTCGGCTTCACCGACGGCATCCTGGTCTCCCGGATCGTCGGTGGGTTCCTGATCGCGAACCTCGTCGGCTGGCTGTTCAGCCAGCACCCGACCCCCGAGAAGCTGCTCACGGAGAAGTTCGCCGCGGAGTGCGCCCTCCCCGCCACGGACGACCACGACCACAGCGGATCCCGCTGGCAGGAGAGCCGGGACCTCTTCGCCCGCGAAGCAGCCGCCGTGATGCCGGCCCTGGTCCTCGGAGCATTCATCGCCGGCCTCGTCCAGGTCGCCGTTCCCCGCTCCGTGCTGGTGACGCTCGGCAGCAACCCCGTCTGGTCGGTTCTGGCGCTGATGGCCCTCGCGTTCGTCATCTCGATCTGCTCGAACATCGACGCGTTCTTCATCCTCCCGTTCGCCTCGACGTTCATGCCCGGTGGGATCGTCGCGTTCCTGCTGTTCGGCCCCATCGTCGACATCAAGATGCTCGCCATGATGCGGACCACCTTCACGACCACGACCCTCGTCCAGATCACGACAGTCGTCGCTCTCATGAGCGCCACGATCGGATTCATGGTGAATTTCCATGCCTGACCTCAAGCGCTACCAAGGCCTCGCCCTCATCGGCGTCATGTCCGCCTCGACCCTGTGGCTCGCCGCCACCGGACAGCTCGAGCTCTACGTCGCCCCCAAGCACGCGATCTTCGCGGTCGTCATGTCGACCCTCGGCCTCGCCGCCGTCCTCGTCAGCGCCATGCGCGTCACCGTCCATCACCACGCCGAGGCGCGGCCGCGGACGCTCGGCCGCGTCACTGCAGGCATCGGCGGCACGGTCGCGGCACTCGTGACCGCAGCGATGGTCCTCCTGCCGCCGGCGACCTTGACCTCCGCCACGGCGGCGCAGCGCGACGTCAACAGCACAGCCCCGCTCGGGGACACCACGACCCTCGACGAGCAATCCGAACCCGACGCCTCGACCGCGAACCTCTCACTACTCGACTGGGCATCCCTCCTCAGGCAGACCAGCGACATCGGCTTCTACGAAGGCAAAACCGTTCAGGCCACGGGGTTCATCACCCCCGACGGAGACGACCCCGGCAACGTGTTCTACGTGTCGCGGTTCTACATCAGCCACTGCGCCATCGACGCCCAAGCCGTCGGCGTCCCCGTCTACATGCCCAACTGGGACGACACCTACGACGCCGACGAGTGGATCGACCTCGAGGGCGAGTTCGCGGTGAACGCCAGCACGAGCAGTGCTCAAGGCATCGCCGTGACGGCTGACTCCGTGAGGAACGCCGCCCAGCCCGACGATCCCTACATCTACAACTAGAAACGACTCGAGATCGCGCACGCGACCAGCACGGCCAGACGACCACGAGCCAGCATGTGAGGTTTCGTCGCGGACCGATATGGTCGTCGAGGTGCGACGCCCGGTCCGCCCTCGCTCGCGCCCCAGGAGAACGCCCGTGACGAACGCCCGCCTCAGGACCGCAGGAGGCGTGGTCTCGACGCTGCTGGCCTGCCTGCTCGTGGCATCCTGCGCCACCGCGCCTCGCGCCTCCGTCGTCCCGGGCCTCGGGGGAGGCGCCTCCGAGCTGACGACCGCCGAGGCGGATGCCTGGCTCGACGGGTTCGTCCCGGCAGCCCTGGAGAGGGAGGGCATCGTCGGCGCGACCGTCTCGATCGTCGCCGACGGCGAGGTCGTCACCGAACGGGGCTGGGGCTGGTCCGACCTCGGTGACGAGCGGGCGGACCGACGTCCCGTCGACCCCGACCGGACGCTCTTCCGGATCGGGTCGATCTCGAAGGTCATCACGGCGACCGTCGTCATGTCGCTCGTCGAGGAGGGCGTCCTCGACCTCGACGACCCCGTCCAGGACCGCCTCGACGTCACACTGCCCAGGGCCTTCGACCGTCCGGTCACCCTCCGACATCTGCTGAGCCACACCGCGGGCTTCGAGGACGAGTTGGCCGGGGTCATCGCAGGACCGGGGCAGGGCCCGACGACGCTGCGGGACGCCGTGTCCGTCGAGCCGCCCGAGCAGATCTCCGAGCCCGGCACGACGCCTGCCTACTCGAACTGGTCGAACGGAGTCGCGGCGTACGTCGCAGAACAGGCCACGGGGCGTCCGTGGTCCGATCTCGTGCAGGAGCGGGTCTTCGACCCGGCCGGCATGACGACCGCGACGCTCGACCAGCCCCTGACCGCCGACGACGCGGCCCTGGTCTCGGGGGGCTGGGATGCAGCCGGGGCAGCAGCTGTGCCCTTCGAGATCGTCTCGCCGGCACCGGCCGGTGCGATCTCGGCGACGGCGTCGGACATGAGCGCCTTCATGCTCGCCCAGCTCGGACACGCGGACGGGATGCTGAAGCCCGAGACCCTGACGGAGATGCACGCCCCCGCGCTCGGGCGTGACGACCTGGGCGGTCTCGCTGCGGGGCCTCGCATGACGCTCGGCCTCTTCGAGGAGGACCGGAACGGTCGCCGGGTCCTCGGGCACGGCGGTGACCTCACGGCCTTCCACGCCCAGATGGACCTCTGGCCCGACGACGACGCGGGCATCTACGTCTCCCTCAACAGCACGGGCGCTCGGGGCGACGCCACGACTGCCGTGCGGGACGCCCTCGTGGACGGCTTCGCCGACCGGTGGTTCCCCTCCGACGCTGCGGAGGCGACGGCCGTGACGGCCACGGCGACCGCCGGCGACCATGCGGACGCCCTGGTGGGCAGCTACCAGGTGTCCAGGCGTGCGGAGTCGACCTTCGTCCGGCTCTTCTACGCCCTGTCACCTGTAGACATCTCCCGAGGTACCGGCGACTCCGTCCTGATCTCGGCCCTCACGGACACGTCGGGGGCGCCGGTCGAGCTGGTGGAGGTCGAGCCGTGGGTCTGGCAGGAGATCGACGGCGACCGCAGGGTCGCCGTCGACCAGGTCGACGGTGCCGTCCAGGCCGTCGGGCTGAACCCGGCGTTCACCCTGCAGCCGATGCCGGCGACGCGGCAGGTGTTGCCCCTCGTCCTCGTCGCGTCGCTGGCCGTGCTGGTGCTGACTCTGCTGGGCACCATCGTCGCAGCGGGACGCCGGATCTGGTCCGGGAGGTGCGTGACGGGGTCCGTCGAGTCGCGTGCGGAGACGATCGGTCGAGTCGGGGTCGCCGTCGCCCTGCTGGCCCTCGTGGTCGCCGGCGTGCTCTGGGCCACGGTCGCGTCCGCCCTCCTCAGCGACGCCGGACCGCCCGCTGCGTTCGTGCTGCGGACGGCGCAGGTCCTGACGGCCGTCACCGTGGCCGGGGTGCTGCCTGCGGTGGTCGTACTCGTCGGGCGGGTCAGGCGCGCGCCTGCTCAGCGGGTCGCCGGGGGCGGAGCGCCTCCACGCCTCCGGAAGCTCGTCGCCGTCGCCGGTCAGGCGCTGCTGGTCCTCGCGTTCACGGGGCTCGGGTACGCCGCCGTCACCGGTGGCCTGCTGCTCCCTGACATCTCCTACTGACCTGCGCGATCTGTGCCTCCACGACCGGATCGATGTCCCGTTGTCGGTGAAGGGCCCCGCCTAAGATGGACGGGCGCCATCCAGAACCTCCACGCCGGCGCAGATGACGCCGAGCTGCGTTGCGAAGCGTGCAGGATGGAGTCCGGGTGAGCGTCAGAGGCGGCGGTGAACGTCTCGGTCTTCGCGAGGTGGCAGAGCCTGCCGGTGTGTCGCACATGACCGTGTCCCGCGTACTCAATGGTCACCCGCAGGTCAAGGAGTCCACGCGCCCGCGCGTGCTCGAGGTCGTCGCCGAGCTCGACTTCCGGCCCAACAGCGCCGCGCGCGAGCTCGTGACCCAGCGAGCCCTCCGGATCGGCGTGCTGATCGAGAGCGCCGTCGAGTTCGGTCCGTCGAGCATCCTGCGGGCCATCGAGCGATCGGCACGCGACGGCGGGTACTCCGTGGCGTCGTTCGCGCTCCGCGACGACTCGGCGACGCCCGAGGAGGCCGTGCGCCACCTCACAGGCCAGGGCATCGACGCACTCTGCGTGGTCGCTCCGCGCTCGTCGTCCGTGGCCGTGCTCCGGACCATCACGACGGGGCTGCCGACCCTGGTCGTCAAGGCCGAGAAGGACCCGGCCTTCCTCACGGTCTCCGTCGACCAGGCTGCGGGCACGAAGCTGGCCGTCGATCACCTCGCGTCGCTCGGCCACCGCGACGTACTCCATCTCTCAGGGCCCCTCGACTGGTTCGACGCGCGCGCTCGCGAGCGTGCATTCCACACCCGCACCCGGGCCTGGGGCATGCACGAGAGGCCCATCGTGACACAGCCCGGCTCGGGAGCGCCCAGAACATCACCGGCATCGGCTGGGAGCTCGACTCGATCGCCGCCACGGTGATCGGCGGCACCCTCCTCACCGGCGGCGTCGGCTTCGTGCTCGGGTCCGTCGTGGGAGCGCTCGTGCTCGGCCTCATGAACGTGCTCATCACGCGAGACGGAGGCATCCCGCCCGAGGCGACCACCATCATCACCGGTGGGATACTCCTGGTCTTCGTTCTCCTGCAGCGCGCTGTGATGGCGAGACGTCGGCAGACCTGATGACCACGACGGAGCCGATCCCACACGCTCGGGGTCAGGCCCCGACGTCCCTGACCGGTGCGACCACGAACGACCTCGCTGCCTCGAGAACCGGCGCGCGGAGATCGCTGACCACCGTGCACACCGACAAGCTGAACGAGCGACAGAGCGAGACGACGTCGAACTTGCTGCTGTCGGCGAGCACGACGGTCTCGCGGCTGTGCGCTTGCACGATGCGCTTCTTGTTGGCCTCTCGGATGTCGAAGGTGGTGACGCCCGCAGCGACGTCGATGCCGGTGACGCCGATGAACGCACGGTCGAAGTAGAGATCCTCGAGCTGGCGGTCGGTCATCGTGCCGGCCACGGAGCCGATGTCGGGGAGGTAGTCGCCCCCGAGCGCCGTGACGGTGACCCTGGGGCGCGGCACCATCCCGAGAACCTGGGTGTTCGACGTGATGACGTGGACACCGATGTTGGGGAGCGCGATCATGAACTCGGTCAGCGACGTGCCGGAGTCGACGTAGATCGTCTCGCCCTCGACGACCATCGCGGCGGCGGCGCGGGCGATGGCGACCTTCTCGTCGCGGTTGATCTGCGACTTCAGGGCCGCCGGCAGCTCCGCCGCGCGTTCCTCGGCACGGATGGCGCCCCCGCGCAGGCTGACGACCTGGCCGGAGCGCTCGAGCTCGCGGATGTCGCGGCGCACGGTCGAGGGGGACGCGCCCGTCGCGGTGACGAGGTCGTCGATGAGGATCGAGTCACCCAGCGCGACCCGGTCGAGGATCAGCTGGTGTCTCGCGAACGACTTCATGGTCGAGTTCCTCCCGTGTCGGCATGCTGGACTGGGCACCCATCCCCGCCACCGTGATCGAGGCGACCAGGGCCGCCGTCTGGGACGCCTGGAACGGGTCGACCCCGTCAGCGATCGCCGTGGCGAACGCGCCGATGAAGGAGTCACCTGCGCCTGTCGTGTCGACCGCCCGGGCCTCCACGGCCCCGACGAACTCCACTCGCCGATCTGCAGAAACATAGCAGCCGTGACTGCCCAGGGTCAGGACGACGTTCGCGCAGAAGGACGTCAGCTCCTCGATGACTGCACGCATGGCGTCGTCGTCGGCGACGTCGCCGAGGGCGTGCCCCAGGTACTCGGCGGCCTCGTCCTCGTTCACCACGAACCACGTGCAGGCGCGGGTCGTCGCGAGCGGCACGGGCCTGGCTGGTGCCGCGTTGTAGATGACTGGCACGCCAGCTGCTGCCGCCAGGACAACCGCGCGGTCGTTCGCCGAGGCCGGTACCTCGTTCTGCAGCACGACGACCGCGGCGGAGGTGACGAGGTCGGCGGCGGCGTCGACCCAGTCACCGGTCACGACGGCGTTGGCGCCCTCGACGATCGTCGCGTGCACCTCCCCGTCGCCCACGACGTTCACGAGTCCCAGGCCGCTCACCGCGTCCGTCGGGCGCAGACGGCACTCGACGCCCTCGCGCTCCAAGTTCGCGCGACACATCGCCCCGTAGTGGTCCGCGCCCACCGCACCCACGAACTGGACTCGGGCGCCGAGTCGCGCCGCCTGGACCGCCTGGTTCGCGCCCTTGCCGCCGAAGTCGCTGCGGAAGCCGGTCGACACGAGCGTCTCACCGCGGCGGGGGAGTCGATCCTGACTGACGATCAGGTCGTAGTTGATGCTCCCGATAACCACGATGGCGTTCGCCGTCATGCCGTTCTCCACTCCATCGTGCCGACGACACAGCGTCGCCTGGCTTGACATTAGGCGAGCGTGACAATCGTTGTCAAAGCACCGAGAGTTGAATCTACGGACTAAACAACGCCTGCTGGGCGATCGCGGTTGACCAAAAATGACAACGCTTGACAATAGTGATCATGCTCCGTACGGTCTCCCTCATGAAGTTCGCCACGCGCCTCAACTCGTTCATCGCCGGTGGAGACACCGCCGCAGCCCTCCGTCGCATCAGCGCGACGAAGGGCATCGACTACGTCGACCTCAACTACCCCGAGCACTTCGTCGGCATCGAGCCCGCCGACATGAAGCCCCTCCTCGACGAGCTCGGACTGACCCTCAACAGCGTCGCCATGCGGTTCCGCAAGGACTTCGTCCACGGCGAGTACAGCAACCGCGACGAGGCGGTGCGCCGCGAGGCCATCGAGCTCACGAAGGCGGGCATCGACGCCGCGGCCCTCGGCGGCAGCGACCTCGTCACGGTCTGGCTCGGCTTCGACGGCTTCGACTACACGTTCCAGAAGGACTACGCGCGTGACCTCGGCCGCATCGTCGAGGCCTTCCAGGAGCTCGCCGACTACCGCCCCGACGTCCGCATCAGCATCGAGTACAAGCCCTACGAGGAACGCGTCCACTCCGTCATCCGCAGCGTCGGCCAGACCCTGCACGTCCTCCAGCTCATCGACCGGCCGAACGTCGGCGCGACCCTCGACTTCGCCCACATGCTCATGGCTGGCGACGCTCCCGGCTTCGGTGCCGCGCTCCTCCTCGCCGAGGGCAAGCTCTGGGGCGTCCACCTCAACGACGGCAACAACGACCACGACGACGGGCTCATGATCGGCTCGATCCACCCCTTCGAGACGATCGAGTTCCTGTACTACCTGCTCCGCCACGACTACGACGGCGTCATCTACTTCGACACCTTCCCGATCCGCGAAGACGCACAGGAGGAGGCGGAGACCAACCGCGCCACCGTCGAGCTCCTCATCGCGAAGATCGAGGCCGTCGGCGTCGACCACATCACCTCGGTCATCGACCAGGCCGACGGCATCGCCTCACAGCGCCTCCGCAACCAGCTGCTGAGCATCACCCCCGCAGGCCACACCGCCTGACCCACGAGCCACCAGGCTCCCGGGCCGGTGCCCGCGACGGTCCCCGTCGAGCGAGGCACCGGCCCCTCCCAGAACACCTCGAACACGAACACCCGAACCCTTCTCACACCTAGGTGGACACGCAATGGCGCGATCTAGAACTGTCTTCTCCCTGTCCCTCGTAGCGGCGATCGCCCTCGTCGCCCTCGTTCTCGGCGTCGTCGGCGGCCGGGCAACGGTCTCCGAAGCCGCCTCGAGCGGAGGTGGGGACGGAGGCGCGGCGGCCGGCGTGAAGGTCGACGTCATCATCCGCGCCAGCGACTCCGCCTACTGGCAGACCCTCCTCGCCGGGTCCGAGGCGGCGGCAGCCGACTACGGCATCGAGGTGAACACCTTCGGCCCCACCTCCGAGACGGACATCGCCGGCCAGGTGCAGCTCGTCGAGAACTCCGTCTCACGCGGAGCCGACGCGATCCTCATCGCCCCGAGCTCCAGCGAGGCCCTCAACGCCTCGATCGACCAGGCGCGGCAGGCGGGCATCAAGGTCATCACCGCGGACACGAAGGTCACGGCCGAGATCGAGGGCCACATCGGCACGAACAACATCCTCGCCGGCACGGCCGCCGGTGAGCGCATGTGCCAGCTGCTCACCGAGCAGGGCACCACCACCGGCAAGGTCCTCGTCGAGGCGCCCATCGCCGGCATCGAGGCCAACCAGGACCGTGACGCCGGCTTCCGCGCAGGCCTCGCGACCGACTGCCCCGACATCGACTCCAGCCTGCAGAGCTACAACAACAACGACATCGGCACCGCCGCCTCACAGGTGAACGACGCGATCTCGGCGAACTCGGACCTCGTGGGCGTCTTCGCGGACAACAACAGCTCGGGCGTCGGCGCGGCCACCGCCATCAAGGACAACGACGCCGCCGACGACATCGCCGTGGTCGCGTTCGACTCCGACCCGGCGGAGAACGCGGCCCTAGCCGACGGCAGCATCGACGCCCTGGTCGTGCAGAACCCGTGGTTCCTCGGTTACCAGGGAGTCGTCGAGGCCGCGATGGCGACCCAGGGCCGCATCCCGCCGGCCAGCCTCGACCCCGGCGTCGCGGTGGCCGACCGCGACAACATGGACAGCCCCGAGATCAAGTCGCTCCTCGAGCCGCAGACTGCCGAGACCAACGGATGACCGTCCGCGAGCCCGAGGGCACTGCGGTCCTGCAGCTCACCGACGTCTCCAAGGCCTACGGTGCCGTCCAGGCCCTCAGCGGTGTCTCGCTGAAGCTCGTCCCCGGTCAGGTGCACTGCCTGGCAGGTGAGAACGGTGCCGGCAAGTCGACTCTGATCAGAGTCCTGACCGGTGCCGTGCACCGAGACTCGGGTGACTACGACATCGACGGGGCCACCGTGACCACCGCCTCCCCGGGGGCCCTCCGCACCGCGGGCGTCCAGGCCGTCTACCAGGAGCTCAGCCTCCTGCCGCACCTGTCCGTCGGCGAGAACATGTTCATGGGCCGCTTGCCGTCACGCTCCGGCGTGATCCGGGCCCGTGACCTGCACGACCGGTGCCGGTTCGTCCTCGACTCGCTCGGCCTCGCCGACGTCGACCCCGACGTCATCGTCGAGCGGCTGCCGGCAGCGACGAAGCAGCTTGTCGAGGTCGCCAAGGTCGTCACGGCCGACGCGGTCAAGGTCATCGTCTTCGACGAGCCGACCACGGCGCTGACCGAGGCCGAGTCGGACCGTCTGCTCGACCAGATCCGCAAGTTCAAACGCGAGGGCGTCGCGATCCTCTACGTCACGCACCGGCTCGAGGAGATGTTCGCGATCGGTGACTGGGTGACGGTGCTGCGCGACGGCGAGCTGTCCCAGAGCGGCCCCATGAGCGACTACACCGAGGACACCCTGATCAACGCCATGGTCGGCCGGGAAGTGTCGTCGCTCTACCCGGATGAGGCACGAGAGGTCTATCCCGCCCGCCTGAGCCTCCGCGCCCTCCGGCGCACGCCGGACAGCCCTGCCGTCGAACTCGAGGCTCGAGGCGGCGAGATCCTCGGCATCGGCGGCCTGCTCGGCTCGGGGCGGAGCGAGCTGCTGCTCAGCGTCTTCGGCTCCGAGCCCGTCGCATCGGGGGACATCCTGATCGACGGCGCCGTCGTCCGGCCTGACGGCCCGCGCACGATGATGGACGCCGGCGTCGCCCTGCTTACCGAGGACCGGAAGGTGCTCGGCCTGCTGCCGGAGCTCTCCATCCGGGAGAACGTCACGATCGCGAGCCTCCGGGTCGGGTCCCGCCGAGGGCTGCTGCCCGGCAAGGCCCAGTCAGACGAGGCCGACGCGTTGCTCGACAGTCTGCGCATCCGCGCCGGCTCCTACGACCAGCCGGTCTCGACGCTCTCCGGCGGCAACCAGCAGAAGGTGCTCCTCGCACGTTGGCTGCTGACCAAGCCCAAGGTCATCATGTTCGACGAGCCGACGAAGGGCATCGACGTCGGCGCCAAGGGCGAGCTCTACGACGTCATCAACGACCTGGCCCGCCGCGGACTCGCCGTCATCGTCGTCTCGTCCTACCTCCCTGAGCTGCTCGGCCTCGCCGATCGCGTCGTCGTCCTCCGCGAGGGCGCCGTCGCCGGTGAGCTGCCGGGCGGCGCCTCCGAGGAGGACGTGCTCCGCCTCGCCAGCGGCGGGGTCGACGACCCCTCCGACCACCTGCACGGCATCACGCCGCTCAGCCACGACCCCCACTCCGACCCGGTCACCCGACAGAACATCGAGGAAGTCCCCCATGCCTAAGTTGATGTGGCGCGAACCCATCGAGACCACGACCATCCGGGTGGTGCGGAACGGCGACGACGCCGCGGCCGCAGCCGCCCGCGCGTCGTCCAAGCCGCGGGTCACGACCCTCGGCAGCATCGCCGGCCGCGAGAGCGGCGTGCTCATCGTCCTCCTCGTCGTGTTCGGCGCCCTGACGCTCGCGAGCGACGACTTCCTGACCGGCAACAACCTCGCGAACCTCGCCCGGCAGGTGTCCATCTTCGGCATCCTGGCGATCGGCCAGTTGATGGTGATCCTCACCGGCGGCATCGACCTCTCGGTCGGGTCGATCCTCGGCCTGGCCGGCGCGGTCACTGCTCAGCTGCTCGTCGCGGGGGTCCCGATCCCCCTCGCGCTCCTCCTCGGGGCCCTGGTCGGCGCCGTGCTGGGCATCATCACCGGCCTGCTCGTGACGAGGTTCAAGCTCCCGCCCTTCATCGCGACCCTGGGCATGCTCGGCATCGCTCGAGGAGTCGTGCTCGTCATCACCGACGCCAACACGATCCAGGGCCTGCCCGAGGAGTTCCAGACCATCGCCAACGGTTCGGTCGCCGGCATCCCGAACCTGCTGATCCTGTTCGTCGTCATCGCGGCGATCGCGGCCTTCGTTCTCAAGCGCACTGTCTTCGGCCGGTACGTCTACGCCGTGGGCTCGAACCCGGAAGCGGCCCGCCTGGCCGGCGTCCCGGTGCGCTTGGTGACCATCACGGTCTACGGCATCGCCGGCCTGCTCTCCGCCGTCGGGGGCGTCCTCCTGACCTCCCGCCTCGGGGCGGGAGTCCCGACAGCCGGCACCGGTTTCGAGCTGCAGGCCATCGCGGCCTGCGTCATCGGCGGGGCCAGCCTGTCCGGCGCACGGGGAAGCGCGATCGGCGCCGCCTGCGGTGCGCTGCTGATCGGGGTCCTGAACAACGGCGGCAACCTGCTCGCGGTGAACTCGTTCTACCTGCAGATCGCGATCGGCCTGCTGATCCTCGTCGCGGTCGCGTTCGACCAGCTCAACACCCGCGCCGCTGCCCGGGAGTGACCACGGCGGCGGGGTCAGGTGCCACAGGCGCCCTGACCCCTCCGCCGTCCCGTCCAGCCACCACTCACCGAAGGAGTCGTCATGCTCAAGGGCATCGACAGTGCACTGACCGCCGAGCTGCTGTTCGTCCTCATGTCGATGGGGCACGGAGATGATCTGCTCCTCTGCGACGTGAACCACCCGGCAGCCTCCATCGCGGCCCACACGACCCACGGCAAGGTCGTCGACCTCGCTGGCTGCGACCTCCCTCGTGCCTGTACTGCGATCCTCTCGCTGATGCCTCTCGACACGTTCGTCGAAGCCCCCGTCAAGAGGATGGCAGTCGTCGACGACCCTGAGCGCCTCGTGCCGGTGCAACTGGAGTTCCAAGCCACGCTCGACGGGATCACCGGCCACCCGGTCACCGTGGAGGCAGTGGAACGGTTCGACTTCTACGCCGCGGCTCGCCGGTCCTTCGCCGTCGTCCGGACGTCGGACCCTGGCCCGTACGGCTGCTTCATCCTCCGTAAAGGCGTCATCGACGTCGACCGCGGCTCCGTGTCGTCGTGATCCGCCGTCGCCGCCGGCCTCTACTTCGGTGACCGCGTCGAACGGCGGAGCACGAGGCCGCCGAGAGGTCGTCGGGCCTGGGTCGGTGTGATCTGCCCGACGGCATTCAGGCCCGCAGTGAGCGACTGCCAGTTCTTGCCGTAACGGCAACCCTCCCAGGCATCTGACTACGGATCAGGAGGTCGGGGGTTCGGGTCCCTCCAGGCGCACACAATAAAAAGGCGGTCCACTACGTGGGCCGCCTTTTTCGTGCGACTTCGCCGACCTAGCCGCCGTCGAACTCGCTGTCGGTGATGTGCTCGAGCCAGGTGGTGGTCGTGGCGGGGTCGTCGCCGTTCTCGAGCATCGCGATGTGCTCCATGAACACACCGGGCGCGGCGGCGTGGAAGTGCTCCTGCCCGGGCGGGGTGTAGATCGTCTGGCCGGGGTGGACGTCGATGATCTGACCGTCGCGGGTGCCGAAGCGGCCGACGCCGGCGGTGACGCGCAGGTACTGGCCCTTCTCATGGGAGTGCCACGCGGTCCGGGCGCCCGGGGCGAAGCGGACGGTGGCGACGACCATGTGCTGGCCGTCCTCGTGGGGCAGCGCGATCGGGTCGAGCCAGACGTCGCCGGCGAACTGCTCGGGCGGGTTCTTGCTCGTAGGGGTGGCG
This sequence comes from Frigoribacterium sp. CFBP9029, assembly GCF_034045305.1. Lineage (NCBI taxonomy): Bacteria > Bacillati > Actinomycetota > Actinomycetes > Micrococcales > Microbacteriaceae > Frigoribacterium > Frigoribacterium sp. CFBP9029. The sequence continues at coordinate 56,596 of NZ_JAXCWB010000006.1, read as the reverse complement.
GGCTCGATGTTCACGACTTCTCCTGGTCTTCCGTGGTGAAGAGCTTCTTGGCGACCCCCATCGCGGCCATGCCATTGGGCCAGCCGGCGTAGAGGGTGACGTGGGTGATGGCCTCGATCAGCTCCTCCTGGGTCACGCCGTTCTCGACGGCGCGGCCCAGGTGGAACTCGAGCTGCCCCGTGTGCCCACCGGCGCCGAGGACGGCGACGGTCACGAGGCTCCGATCCCGGGCGGAGAGCTCGGGTCTGTTCCAGACGTCCTCGAACAGGACGTCGTCGGTGAGGGCGGCGAGCTTCGGGGCGAAGTCGCCGAACATGTTCCGTCCACCCCCGACCTGCTTGGGCTGTTCTGCCACGGTCGTTCTCCTCAGCTTGTTGTCGTCGACGACCACGTCTCGTGGCCGCCGTCTCCAGCGAACGCCCTGCGGAGAACAGCTGGGGGGCACTGCTGTGGCACCCCACGAGGGCCGCTCTGCGCCTCCGTCGCTCGGCGGATGGTCCGGCCCGGCGCTGCGTGCCAGACTTTCGCCCGATCGGGGGTGATGCTCGTGGGCGCTGATCTCACGACGTCGAGGCGGGTGTCCACCGCGCTCTCCGCGGCCGGAGCCGTGGGTGGCGTGGTGGAGGTGCTGGGGTTCCTCGTGCCGCTCTGGGCCGCGGCCTCGCTCGGTGCCTCGTCGACGCTCGTCGGCGTGGTGGTCGGCGTGGAGCTCGTGGTGTCCTTCCTCGCCCGAGCCGCGGCGGGACGCCTCGCCGACACCAGAGCCAGGAACCGCGTCGCCGCCCTCGGCGCCGCCACGCTCGCGCTCGGGGCCGCCGGGTACGCGCTCAGCCCCGACGTGCCGACCGCCATCGTGTCCGCTGCCGTCGCCGGCCTCGGCGCCAGTCTCTTCCGCGTGCCCGTGCGGGCGATGGTGGCCGAGGGCTCCGCCGACGAGCCCGCCGTCTTCGCCCGCCTCACCTCCAGTGAGGCCACCGGCACCTGGGTCGGCTACGTGGTCGGGTTGTCCGCCCTGGGGCTGGTGGGCAGCAGAGGCGTCTTCGCCCTCGGGGCAGCGGCCGCCCTCGCCTGCTGCGCGGCCCTGCTGCGGCTCGACCACCGTCGCACCGTGACCGAGCGCGACCGCGTCGCGTCGCGGGTGCTGCGACGTCGCCTCCTGCCGCTGCTCGTTCTCGTCGCCGTCGTCGCCCTCGTCGAAGGCGCGGTGGGCCTGGCCGTCCTCCTCAAGCTGCAGGGGCAGGGGCTCGGCGTCGATGCGATCGCCCTGACCTTCCTCCCCGGCCTCGTCGTGTGGTCCCTGCTGCCCGTCCCGGGGCGACGCCTGGCAGCCCGCCTCGGCGCCCCCCGCACGCTGGCGCTCGCCACGGCCGCCAGCACGGTGGCCTCGGCGGCGCTGTTCCTCGTCGATCAGCCCCTCGCCATCGGCATCGCCTGGGTGCTCGCCTGCTCCGCCTGGGCGCTGGTCGAGCCCGTGGAGCTCGAGCTCGTGACGGGGTCGGCCGACGGCCGCGTCGGCGAGGCCCTCGGCACCTACGAGGCGGCCGCGCTGCTGGGCGGGGCGATCGGCGCCGTCGCGGGCGGGGCCGCCCTCGCCCTGGAGCCCCGTGTCGTCACCGTCGCGGTGGTCCTGGTCGTCGGCGCCTGCGCGGCGGCCATGGCGCCCCGCGCGGTGCGCGCCCTGAACGCCGCGGCCTCTTCCGGTCCGCATGGACCTCGTGACGACGACTAGTCGGCGACCGCACCCCATGCCGCACGACCGCACCCCGCCCGCGACCGCACCCCGCCCGCGCCTCAGCGTCGCGCGACGACCGCCCAGCCGTGCGGCCCGACCGACAGCACGTCGCCGTCGAGCCCCGCGTCGCGGCCGGCCAGCCACTCGCCCGGCGCCGGCTCGGCCACGCGCAGCTCGTCGTCGCCCAGGTTCAGCGCCACGACGAGCGCCTTGCCCGGCCCGTCGCCGACGACCTCGAGCACGAGCGTCTCGTTCGACACCGAGACGGTGCGGCTGCGGGCGGTGTGCAGCCACGGGTGCCGACGTCGCACGCCGATCAGCCGCTGATGGAGGGCGAGGACCTCGGGGAGGGCGCCGGGCACGCCGACACCCGGGGCGTCGACGGGCGCCGGGGGGAACGCCGGGCGCACGGCGTCGTCGCCGCCGACCCGCTCCTCCTTCAGGGCCCGGAGCCCGAGCTCGTCGCCGTAGTAGACGGACGGCGTGCCGCCGAGGGTGAAGAGCAGCGCCAGAGCGTGGTCGTGGTGCCGGTCGTCGTCGATCTGACTCGCGATGCGGGTGACGTCGTGGTTGCCGACGAAGGTGAGCGGCACGAAGTGGTCGAGGAACCCGTCGTGACGCTGCAGGGCCCACTCGAGCTCGTGCAGGTTGACGTCGTTCAGCCCGTGCCAGACGCCCTGCCACAGCTCGTACTGGGTGACGCTGTCGAGACCGCCGTCGGCCACCGCCGCGACGTAGTCGCCGTGCAGCACCTCGCCGACCACGTACACGTCGGGGTGGCGCTCGCGCAGCACCGGCAGCACGGTCGCCCAGAACGTCGACGGCACCGCGTACGCCGCATCGAGTCGCCAGGCATCGACGCCGCGGTCGGCCCAGTAGGTCAGCACCTCGGTCACCAGACGGGCGACCTCGGGCGAGTCGTGGTCGAGCGCGATCAGCCCGCCGTGGCCCTCGAAGGTGCCCAGGCTGCCGTCGTCGTCACGGCGGAACAACGAGGCCGCCGGCGACGAGGGGTCGTTCCGCGCCTCGATCAGCGCCGGGAACTCGGGCCCGACGTGGTTGAAGACGCCGTCGAGCATCACCTGCACGCCCTTCGCGTGCGCCGCCTCGATCAGGATGACCAGGTCGGCCTCGGTCCCGAGACGCGGATCGACCGCGAGCCAGTCGATCGTGTCGTAGCCGTGAGTCGACGACTCGAAGACCGGCCCGAGGGCGAGTCCGTTCGCACCGAGCGCCAGCAGATGGTCGAGCCACGGCACGAGATCGAGGAGGCGCGGTGCCGGCGAGCGATCCGCCCCGGTCGTGTCCGCACCTGCGAAGCCGAGCGGGTAGACGTGCCACCAGATGGTGTGCTGCGAGCTGTTCACCTCTGACACCGTACGGGTCGCGGCTCGACGGCGGCCCGGCGCGGGCCGGGAACCGAGGAGGCGCGGTGCCGGTCTCGAGGACCGGCACCGCGCCTCCTGGGGGGCCGTGCTGCTTCGCGAGCAGTGCTACTTCGCGAGGAAGGCGAGCACGACGCGGTTGAACTCGTCGGCGTCGCTCACGTTGGCGCCGTGAGGCGCGCCCGCGATGACGTGCAGCTCGGAGCCCGCGATCGCCTTATGCGTACGAGCACCCGAACCCTCGTAGGGGACCGTCGCATCGCCATCGCCGTGGATGACCAGCGTGGGCACGGTCACCTTGGCGAGGTCGTCACGGAAGTCCGTGTTCGCGAACGAGGCCATGGCCTCGAGCGCGGCGGCCTTGTCGGCCTGCTTCGCGAGACGCAGGGCGTCCTGGCGGTCGGCCTCGGAGACCTTGAGCACGCCGTCGACCGAGAAGAAGCCGGTGGTGAACTCGTCGTAGAAGGAGTCCTCGTCCTTGGTGAGGCCGGCGGTCATGTCGGCGGCCGCCTCCTTGGTGAGAGGGCCCTCGGGGTTGTCGTCGGTCTTCATCAGGTACGGCGGGACGGCCGAGGCGAAGACGACGCTGTGCAGACGCTCGGTGCCGTACTTCGTGAAGTAGCGGGCGACCTCGCCGCCGCCCATCGAGAACCCGACGAGCGTGACATCGTTCAGGTCGAGCTCGGTGAGGACCGTGTGCAGGTCTTCGGTCAGGTGGTCGTAGTCGTAACCGGTCTTCGGCTTGTCGCTGCGTCCGAAGCCTCGGCGGTCGTAGGTGACGACGCGGTAGCCGGCGTCGCGGAACGCGGGGACCTGCTTGCTCCACGACTCGCCGGAGAGGGGCCAGCCGTGGATGAGCACGACGGTGCGTCCCGAGCCGCCGAAGTCGTCGACGTGGAGGTTCGTGTCTTTGAAGAGCCCGTGGTGGGCGGTGATCTCAGTCATGAGGTTGTGCCTTCCCGGCCGCTGCTGCGGCCTTCCCCCCACGTTCGTACCCGGGCCGGCTGACGGTTCGGTCAGCCGGCCGGCGGGGTTGCGCAATACGGATAATCGCTGCCCGTCGCGCGGTGCCCGGGGCCCGAGCCTCGGAGCCTGGGCCTCGGGCCGAGAGCTCGGGGCCCGGAGCTCGGAAGCCCCGGGCCGCCGGGCCTGGGCTCAGGCGAACGTCGCGGCGTCGATGACGAAGCGGTAGCGCACGTCGGACTTCAGCACGCGCTCGTACGCCTCGTTGATCTGGTCGGCGTCGATGAGCTCGGTCTCGGGCACGATGCCGTGCTCGGCGCAGAAGTCGAGCATCTCCTGCGTCTCGCGGATGCCGCCGATGGCCGAACCGGCCCAGCTGCGACGCGCGGGGATGAGCGCGAACGCGGGCACCTCGAGCGGCTCGGACGGGGCGCCGACGTTGACGAGCGTGCCGTCGACGGCCAGCAGACCGAGGTACGCGCCCATGTCGACCTTCGCCGAGACGGTGTTGATGATCAGGTCGAACGAGTTCGCCAGGTCGGTGAAGGTCTGCTCGTCGCTGGTCGCGTAGTGCGCCTTGGCGCCGAAGCGCAGCGAGTCGTCCTTCTTCGAGGTGGTCTGCGACAGCACGGTGACCTCGGCGCCGAGGGCGGCGGCGATCTTGACGCCCATGTGGCCGAGTCCACCCATGCCGACGATGGCGACCTTGGTGCCCTCGGTCACGCCCCAGTGGTGCAGGGGCGAGTACAGGGTGATGCCGGCGCAGAGCAGCGGGGCGACCTTGTCGTAGTCGAGCGACTCGGGCACGCGGAGCACGAAGTCCTCCGTGACGACGACGGCCTGCGAGTAGCCGCCCTGCGTGATGGTGCCGTCGGCGGGGTCGACGCCCGTGTAGGTGCCGACGTTGCCCTTGGCGCAGTACTGCTCGTCGCCGCGCTTGCAGTACTCGCACTCGCCGCACGAGTTGACCATGCAGCCGACGCCGACGCGGTCGCCGACCTTGTGCTTGGTGACCTCGGAGCCGACCTCCGAGACGGTGCCGACGATCTCGTGACCGACGACCTGCGGGTACTGGATCTCGCCCCACTCGCCGCGGACGGTGTGGATGTCGCTGTGGCAGATGCCGGCGTAGGCGATGTCGATCATGACGTCCTTCGGGCCGACGTCGCGGCGCTCGATGGTCGTCTTGACGAGGGGCTCGGTGGCGGACGGTGCCGCGTAGGCGTTGACGGTGCGCATGGTTCTCCTGGGGTGGTGGGTTCGGTTCGCGGGGGTTCGAGGAGCGGGTCGGAACACGGTGCTCGACGACGGGCCCTCCGTCTGCGACGTTACGCTCCCGCGCCGACCGTGGGTGGCCCTGAGAGGGCCCCCCGAGGCGACGGCCCGCAGGAGGCGCGGTGCGAGTCCGACCGGCACCGCGCCTCCTGCGGGTGGGTCGGTAGGGCGACGGCCCCCGTGAGACACGCCTCCGGATGGGAAAGTGCCCTGACTAGCGACACGGCTCGCACGGTGCGGGGCGTAGCAAGGATCAGACGCTGCATCGGGCATTCCGGTGGCGGACGAAGGAGTCGACATGGCAAGCGGAGTGGCAACAGTGTGGGTGCCCGTGACCGACATGGGGCGGGCGACGGCGTTCTACCGTGACGCACTCGGTCTCACGGTGACGAGCGAGAGCGACGACTGGACCGAGATCGACGCGAACGGCCTGATGATCGGCCTGAACGGTCGCGAGGAGGCCGCGGCGTCGAGCGAGGGCGGCGCGGTCATCACGTTCCAGCCCGACGGCACCCTCGAGGACGCCTTGGCCGACCTGCAGTCGCGCAGCGCCGACGTGACCGGCACGATCAGCGAGCACCCGTGGGGCCGCATCCTGCCGTTCAAGGACACCGAGGGCAACGACCTGCAGTTCTACACGCCCCCGACCGACTGACCTCGGGGCCTGCAGGAGGCGCGGTGTCGGTCGGACCGGCACCGCGCCGACACCGAGCGGCGACGACCTCCTCGCTATTGTCATCTAGGCTCGACAACTGTCATCATGAGTTCGGTCGTCGACGAGAGGATGCCCGATGGCGGAGTGGCCGGCCCACACGACGCGAACCGTGCCCTGGGCCAGCGCGAGCCGCCGCGGCACGCGGGAAGACCGGATGCTCTCCGAGGTCCGGGCGTCGATCCCCCCGATGATCGCCGATCTCGAGGTACCCGTCGTCTCAAGTCGCGATCTCTCTCGAGCCCGCCACGAGGCGACCGACCTCGAGCGGGTCGCCGACGGTGTGCTCAGCCCGCTCGCCGGCTTCCTGATCCGCATGGAGTCGGTGGCCTCGAGCCGTATCGAACACGTCGAGGCATCGCCCCTCGCGTTCGCACGGGCCATCGGCGGCCTGAAGGAGAACGACTCGGCGATGTCGATGGTGGCCGCCGGGGCCGCCATCACGAAGCTCATCGCTGCTTCCGGTGCGACCATCGCGCTCGACGAGATCCTCACCGCGCACGGGGCGCTCATGCGAGACGACCCGGACGTGACCGAGCGCCCGTACGCCGGACGCGTGCGCGACGTGCAGAACTGGATCGGCGGCTCGCAGCACTCCCCGCGGAACGCGCTCTACGTCCCGCCGCCCCCGGATGACGTCCCCGCCCTCCTCCGCGATCTGGTCGTCTTCTCGAACCGGGCCGACGTCGAACCGATCACTCAGGCGGCGATCGCCCACGCGCAGTTCGAGAGCATCCACCCGTTCACCGACGGCAACGGCCGCATCGGCCGGGCGCTCATCGGGGCGATCCTCCGCCGCCGCGGCGTGACGCCGCACACGGTGCTGCCTGTGGCGAGCGCCCTCGCTGCGGACACGACCCACTACTTCTCGCTGCTCACCGCCTACCGCACCGGCGACGTCGCGCCGATCGTCACCGACCTCGCGCTCTCTGTCGAGACCGCGGCCCGTGAGGCGCGAGGCACTGCGCGCCGATTCGCCCGGTACGTGGAGGACTGGCGGGAACAGGCCCGACCTCGGGCAGGCAGTGCAGCCGACCGGATCCTGCCCGTTCTGCTGACGCTGCCCGTCTTCACGGTCGAGCAGCTCGTCGACGAGCTGCGCGACCTCCCTGAGCGGAGCGTGTATCGCGGCGTCGAGGTGCTGGCGGAGAACCACATCGTCGAAGCCGTCACGGAGCGCGTCCGCGGCCGGGCCTACGCGGCGATGGACGTCCTCGACGAGTTCGACGATCTCGACTCCCGCATCCGCGAGCGCATCACCCGACTGCGGGGGGCGTGACGCACGTCCGCTGAGACGCCGAGACCCCAGCGGGTCGCCGAGACCCCCGCCTGCGCGCTGGGGTCTCGGCCACCTCCTGGGGTCTGAGCGCCGCGCCTCCGCCGCGCGCTCCGCCGTGCGGGCGAGCCGCTCGCGGTCGGAGGCTCGTAGGGTCGAGGGATGACGACGACATGGACGACCCTGCAGCTCATCCTCTGCGCCGTGGTGGTCGTGTGCGGTGCGCTGCTCACGCAAGGTGACAGCGGCCTCCTGGGCGTGCTGATGATCGTCAGCGGTTCGTTCTCGATCGTGGTCGGGCTGCGGGCGATGGCCGTGAACCGACGCGTCGAGAGGCAGCACGCCGCCCTCCAGGCCGGCGACGCCCCGACGCACGAGCGCTGACGCCGCCGGCGCCACCGCTGCCGCCGCTGCCGCCGTCACCCCCGACGACCACCGAGAACGAGGACGCCATGACCGACATCGCCTGGACCACCGGCACCTGGACCACCGAGCCGACAGCGGTCGCCGTCGCCGTCGACGGGATGCGGGTCACGGCGACGGAGGGCAGCGACGCCTGGCGCCTCACCTCGTACGGGTTCGTCCATGACACCGAGCACGCCCTGGTCGCGCCCTTCCCGCAGGGCACGGCGATGGAGGTGTCGTTCGTGCTCGACTTCGCCGCCCAGTTCGATCAGGCCGGCCTCTTCGTCTCGGTCGACCCCGAGACCTGGGTCAAGGCCGGGGTGGAGCTCAGCGACGGCGAGCAGAGCCTCGGTGCCGTGGTGACGCGAGGAGAGTCCGACTGGTCGCTGTCACCGGTCGACTGGACCGGCCGGACCGTGACGATCCGAGCCAGCCGCTCGGGGGATGCGCTCACGGTCCGGGCGCGGGTCGACGCCGAGCCCTGGCGTCTGGTGCGGGTCGCCCCGCTCGCTCCCGATGCCGCGGCGAGCGCCGGCCCCTTCTGCTGCGCCCCGTCGCGCGCCGACCTCACCGTGCACTTCACCGCATGGAGGACGATGCCCGCCGATGAGAGCCTGCACCCCGAGGACTGACCGCTCGGGCTAGGGTCGTGGCACCAGCACCACCATCCAGGTCTCGGGCACCATCGATTTCGACTCCCCGGACGAGCTCCGCTTCATCCACGGCGAGCAGACGCAGTACGGGTTCAACTTTCCTCGTCTTATCCTCGGCCCCGACGAGATGTTGGTCCGAGGGTGCTTGGAGCGTGGCCGAATGCTTGCATCGAGGAGAGCCCCCCTACACAGAGGACGGTGCGACTAGCTCGCGCCGTGTCTTACGCTGACCAAACGACTTCGACCAACTCTCAGAGGGTCAGCCAGACGCGACAGCCCCTTCTGCGACGGTGATCCCGGTTCCGACATTCAGACGATGGCTGTGTAGTCGTACCTGGCGTCGAGCACTCCCCAGTCGATCGTCAGCTCCACTTTTCAGGTGCTCGACGAAACCATCGGCCCGGGCCGCGTGTTCGACCGCAAAGTGCGCCTGTGGGAGATCGCGGAGGGCTGCCAACTGATGGACTCCCACGAGGCGTTCAGGGTGCTGATCCGCCCGTGGTCCCGCGCATCACCGCAGGCGATGAAGCCAGGGCGAAGGCTCTCCCGAACGATCGGCAGGGCCTTCGTCGCGGGCGACCCAGCGACGGTCAGAGTGCCGCGGGGAACGCGTCGCGCCGCCCGTACACGGTCAGCGCCAACGCCACGACCCCGGACCCGATCATCAGCACGGGCAGCACGAGGCCGTCGGCCGCGGTCAGCAGAGCCGCCCCGACGATGCCGGCGAAGAAGATCGCCACGTTGAACGCCACCGGCAGGAACGCGTTCGCGACGTCGGCGTTGTCTCCGCCGACGGTCGTGAGGGCCGCCTGCAGCTGAGCCGACGCCCCGCCGAACGTCACGCCCCAGAGCACCGCAGCGACGACGACGGCCGGCACCGACGCGTGGCCCACGAGCAGGATCACCCCGGCGACCACGAAGAGCGCGACGCTGCCGTGCAGCAGCGCACGCGGGTACCGGTCGAGCAGCGCCCCGGTGACGACGATCCCGCCGATCGAGGCGACGCCGTAGATCAGCAGCATCACGTCGACGCCGAGCCCCGAGTCGCCGGCCCGCAGGTACGGCGACACGTACGTGTAGATCGTGTTGTGCGCGAGTATCCAGGCCGCGATCACCGCGAGGATCACCGCGATGCCGGGGATGCGGAACACGCACCCGAGCGACAGGCGCGCCCCCTCGGGTGCCGGTGCGGCGTCGGGGACGACCGCGGCCACGAGCGCGAACACCACGACGCCGATCAGGGTCAATCCGCCGAACGACCAGCGCCAGTCGAAGGTCATGCCGAGCCACGAGCCGAGCGGCGTGCCGAACGCGAAGCCGACGGGTGCGCCGGCCGAGACGATGGCGAGCGAGAGACCGGCGCGGCTCGGCGGGCTGATGCGGCGGCCGTAGGCGGCCAGCATGCCCCAGATCACGCCCGAGAAGGCCCCGGCGACGAACCGCGACACCAGGGCGAGTGCGATCACGGGCGAGAGGGCCGTCACGGTGTTCGCCACGACCAGGCCGGTGATCGCGATCAGGAGGAGCGGCTTGCGTCGCATCCCCCGGGTGAGCGCGATGGCCGGCACGGTCGCCAGCACGGTGCCGAGCGCGTAGGCGCTGATGAGCAGACCCACGGCCCCTTCGCTCGTGTCGAGGCCGTCCGCGATGACGGGCAGCAGGCCCGCCGGCATCGTCTCCATCGCGACGAGGATGAACCCCATCGTCGCGAGGACGACGAGCGAGAGCAGCGGCAGACGGTCGACGGGCGCGGTGGGGCCGGAGGCGCGGGTCGAGCGGGTGGGGACGGGCGCGGTGGCCATCGTGAGGTCCTTTCGGGCGCGGAGCCGCGCCTCCTCGGGGCGTGCCCGGTGGCGGGGAGGATGCCGCGGGGCGGCGGAGGGTGGAGGGTCAGGAGGCGGTGTCGATCGCGTGGGCGCGCTCGACGATGTGCTCGGTGGCGGCCCACGAGGCGAGGAGTCTGAGGCCCTCGTCGGAGGGCGAGCCGGGCACGGCCGTGTAGACGGTGAGCGAGTGGCCCGGGGTGTCTTGCAGCTCCATCGCCTGGAAGTCGAGTTCGAGCAGTCCGACGACCGGATGCCGGAACTGCTTCGCGCCCGTGTAGTGGCGGCGGACGTCGTGCGCCGCCCAGCGGGTGCGGAACTCGTCGCTGCGGATCGAGAGCTCGCCGACGAGCGCGGCGATCCCGGCGTCGTGGGGGTCGCGCCCCGCGTCGCGGCGGAGGATGGCCACGTTGACGTCGGCCGCGCGCTGCCAGTCGGGGTAGAAGTCGCGCGCGCCCGGGTCCAGGAAGATGTAGCGCGAGTGATTGCCGGGGCGCAGCGTGCCGCGGTACATGTCGGAGTACAGGGCGAAGCCGAGCGTGTTGGCGGCGACGAGGTCCATGCGGGTGTTCGTCACCATGGCGGGCGCGCCGGTCATCGCGTCGAGCATGTGCTGCACGGGCGACTGGGCGATCTTCCGCCCGGCGCCGACGGGCGGCCTGCGACGCGACGGGGCGAACGCCTTGGCGAGGTCGTGGAGGTGGTCGGTCTCGGCCTGGTCGAGCCCGAGCGCACGGGAGATCGCGTCGAGGACGCTGTCGGACACCCCGCCGAGGTTCCCCCGCTCGAGACGCGTGTAGTAGTCGACGCTGACACCGGCCAGGCGGGCGACCTCGTCACGCCGCAGCCCGGGGACGCGTCGACGCCCGCCGGCGCTGACGACGCCCGCCTGCTCGGGCGACAGCCGTGCCCGGCGTGAAGCGAGGAACTCGCGGACCTCGGCTCGTTCATCCATGTCACCGACCCTAGAGCCGCCCGCCAGGCCCAGCCAGGCCCTGCCGGAACCCCCGTCCGGCGGGCCGGGCGAGCGGAGACGGACCGGCGCGGGCGGGCCGTGCCTCCTCCTCTTCGGTCAGCCGCGGGGGAAGCGCGCGGCGCCCGCCGTCGCCGATTCGGGCAGGTTGCTCGCGGCGAGCGGCTGGCCCGCCGACACCGCGGTCGTCCACCCCTTCGTCGTGGCGACGGCCGCGAAGTTCGAATCGAGGAGGGCCATGAGGGTGCGGTGCACGGTCTCGGCGTCGACGTGGCCGGCGTCGTTCCCGAGGCTGATGGCGCCCGTCGCGTCGGACAGCACCTCGGCGGTGATGCCGACCGCCTCGGCCCCGGCGGCCGAGGCGAGGATGCAGTTGTTCGTCATGTACCCGACCAGGGTGACGGTGTCGAGCGAGTTCTCGTGCAGCCAGTCGAGCAGGTCGGTGTCGGCGAAGACCGAGCTGTACTGCTTGGTGATCGACTTCCAGTCGGAGCGGCGACGCCTCTCGATCTCGGGGTGCAGGGCGAACGCCTCGGTGCTCGGATCGAACACGGGGGAGCCCTCGCCCGACGTGTGCTGGAACACCACGACGGGGATGCCGGCGGCCGAGGCGGCGTCGATGGCCTCGGCGACACGGGCCAGGGAGTCGTCGACGGAGGGGTACTGGATCTCGAGCGGGCCGGCGAAGTACTCCTGCTGGACGTCGACGACGATGAGGGCGCGGTTCGGTGTGGTCATGGGGGCTCCTTGTTCGAGGGCGTCGGCGCGGGATGCGATCCACCGACGATCCTCCTCGCGGGGGGCGCCTCGCACGAGTGGCCCGTGTGCGTCGATACGATGGATCCAGGCCATCGAGGAGGTCCGCCCGTGAAGATCGCCGTCTACGCCTTCGAGGGCGTCTCCATGTTCCATCTGTCGGTGCCGCAGATCGTCTTCGACGAGGTCGCCCGCCAGGGGCTCGGACCATGGCGGACGACGCTGTTCTCCGAGCGGGCCGGATCGATCACGACCGCCGAGGGCTACTCGCTCGGCGGCGTCGCCGGTCTCGACGCCGTGGCCGACGCCGATCTGGTCGTCGTCCCGTCGTGGGTCGACGACGGCCGCGAGCCCGGCGCCGCGTTGCGCCGGGTCGTGCTCGCGGCGCACGACCGGGGTTCGACGATCGTCGGTCTCTGCCTCGGCGCCCTCGCCGTGGCGGACCTCGGCCTGCTGGAGGGTCGCAGCGCGGTCACCCACTGGCACGCCGTCGAGGGGCTGGCGCGGAGGCACCCGGGTATCACCGTCGAGCCGGGCGTCCTCTATCTCGACCACGGCGACGTGCTGACCTCGGCGGGCACCGCCTCCGGCATCGACGCGTGCCTGCACGTCGTCCGGACCCGCCTCGGTGCGGAGGCCGCGAACAGGGTGGCCCGCAGCCTGGTCGTCGCACCGCATCGCGAAGGCGGTCAGGCGCAGTACATCGAGCGACCCGTCGCGCAGCATGCGGCGACGGACCCGATCGCGGTCGCGACCGCCTGGGCCCTCGAGCATCTCGGCGACGAGCTCGGCGTCGACCGTCTGGCGTCGGAGGCGCGGCTGAGTCGCCGGACGTTCGTGCGGGCGTTCCGGGCGTCGACCGGCACGACACCGGCCGCCTGGGTGCGATCACGACGCCTCGACGAGGCGCGACGCCTGCTCGAGACGACCGACCTCCCGATCGACCAGGTCGCCTCGTCGTGCGGGTTCGGCAATCCCGTCACGCTGCGGCAGAACTTCGCGAGCGCCTTCGGCAGCACGCCGTCGAGCTACCGACGCCGGTTCGACGCCCGGGCGTGACCGGCAGGGTCAGGCTCGCGAGGCGCAGCTTGCGATGAACGCCATGAGCGGGGTGGCGTCGTCGTCGGTGAACAGGATGTCGAGCGCCTTGTTGAACTCGAACTTGCGCGCCACCGGGAGGCTGACCGCCTCGTAGCCCTCGGACATGAGCAGCCCGGTCATCATCAGGCGGGCCGTCCGCTTGTTCCCGTCGAAGTAGAACTGCGATCTGGTCGCCGAGACGAAGTAGCCGAGGGCTCGTTCTCGGGGATCGTCGAGAGCTTCGAGGAAATCCGCCGACGCGGCGAAACGCCCGGCTAGTTCGCTCTGGGGCACACCGACGACCAGTCCGCCGGAGGCGAGTCGGACCGTGCCCCCGCCTCCGACGTCCCCCTCGCCACGGAAGCCGCCCGATTCGATCGCCTCATGGATGGCGACACGGCGATGGAGATCGTCGGAGACGCTCTTCGACAGGCTGAACGAGCCGGACGCCACGAGCTCGTCGAGATGGGTGTAGCCGTCGACCAGGGCGAGCACCTGCTTCTCGTCGTCGAGGGGCCGGCCGCCGACCGTCACGCCGTCGAGCAGCGTCCGCACCTCGGGGAGGGTGAAGGTGTTGCCCTCGAGTGCCGCGGCGTTCCAGACGAGATCGGGTAGCGACGCCCTGAATCGGTGGCGTGCCCGCTCGATCGACGAGCTCTCGATGCGGTCGAGGGGCACGCGGGTGATGTCCCAGCGGACGGCCGTGGCGGCGAAGGTCTCGTCGGGGGTCGTCGCCCGGAGGCCCCTGCGTGGTGCGCCGGCTCGCGCCTCGGTCGTAGCGGCCGGGGGGCGCCCGGGCCGTGTGCGGTACCCGTCGGCCCCGAGTCCCCGTGACTGCTCGTCTGTCATCGTTCTCGCCGGAGGTGCGCCAGAGCGGCCGAGCGAGGTGCCTCGCCGAGCCCGACGGCGTCGATGTGCGCCTGGATCGGCGCGACCAGTCGCACGGAGTCGATCTCGAGCGCACCGGCGAACACCGACGGGTGGGCCGGAGTCAGGATGAGGTCCGACAGCCCCGCGAGACCGGGGCGGAAGGAGTCGGCGAGCAGTTGCGCGACGCGTCGCGGCTCGGGTGTCCAGAGGATGGTCGGCGCGTCGGCGTCGATCTCCATCGCATCGAGCGCCGCCCAGCCCGAGAGTGCCCAGTCGTCGCCGGAGGCGGACCCGGCCGAGACGAGGCGATCCACGTAGCGAGCGTCGCCCCGCAGATGGATCGAGCCCTCCCGCTGGGCGGGCGCCGACGCCCGGCCGGCCTCGTCGATGAGCGCGACCTGCACGTCGGCCTCCGAGCCCGCGGCGACATAGCGCTGCAGTCGTTCGCGCCACGCGGTCGCGGAATCCGACCACTCGGCGACGTCGGGATCACCCAGGGCGGCTCTCGCTGCGACTGCGGCGAGGGGATCGCTGACGGGGATCAGCGCGGCGTCGATGTCGAATCCGCAGGCGAGGGCCAGTTCGCGCAGGTCGTCGATGCGAGGGGGGCGCCCGCCGAGCACCCTGTAGAGCGTCGGGCGGCTGAGCCCTGTTCTGGCCGCGAGCTCTGTGGCACCGAGCAGGGTGGCCTGACGGGCGCGCGTCGGCAGCTGCTGGAGATCCATCACACGATCGTATCAATTCTGAGACGAATCGTCATCGAGTCTCAGAACTGAGACGGTGATGATCTGGACCGATTCGAGCGCTCGCGACGCTCTCACCCTCGATAGGGGGTCTAATGGGGGTGCGGCCCGAAGCGCACCGACAGCGTCACGACTCGGGCTCGTCGTCAGAATCAGGCCGTCTCACCGTCGATCGGCGTCCATGACAGGAGCCTCCCGACATGACCACCCCGACCAGAAGGTCCGTCCACGCCCGCGCGGCGCGGCCGACGCCCACGTCGTGGACGGTCGTCGTGACCGGATCCGGCCCCGAGGGCGGCGATCGCACCACCGGCACGTTCACCGCCCACGGCTCGGCGGTCGACGTCGACACCCTGGTCGACGAGGCCCGCGAGCTGGCCGCCCTCTGGATGGCCGTCCGCCCGGAGGACATCGACGTGCGACTCGTGATCGACCTCCCCGACGACGCACGACGTCGCTGGGTGGCCGCGACCCGACCCGACCTCCCCGCCGAGGAGGCGCGGGTCGAGCAGCGACGCATCGCACGCGACCTCGGTGCGGCCGGCTACACCGCCTCCGCCCTCGCCGTGGCCTTCGACGTGTCGAGGTCGCGGGCCGCCCGTCTCCTGCGGGTCGATGCCATCGCGCTCGCACGCGACGTGACGGAGGCGGCGACCCGCGCGCTCGACGGCAGCGCCGTCGACGACCGCGGCGCCGACGACCGTGCGCTCGACGAGCGGGTCGCCGGCGACCGCGTGGCCGACCTGCAGGGCGACGCTCAGTAGGCGACGCCCGTCAGGCGACGCCCGTCAGATGATGCCCGCCAGGCGACGCTCAGTAGGCGACGCTGAAGTGCGCGCGGCGGTGCTTCGGGGTGTCGATCTCGTCGACGATCGCGAGGGCGAAGTCCTGCCCGCTCACGGCCGAGACGCCCTCGGCGTCGGTGAAGGCCAGGTCGCCGCCGGTGCGGTACTCGCCGCGCGCCTCGCCGGGGGCGTACGCGCCGAACAGCTGGGCGGGCGAGACGAAGAACCAGTCGAGGCTGTCGTCCGTGCCACCGAGCAGCTCGAGCACCTCGTTCATCTGCTTGGCCTCGCTCGCGAACTCGGGGGGCAGCTGATCGGTGTCGGCCTGACGCGGGCCGCCCTCTTCGAGTCGGAGCGAGCTGTAGCCGCCGACGACGCCGAAACGGACGCCGTGCTCGGCCGCGAGGGCGGCGAGGGCCAGATCGGCCTCGACGATCTTCCCGTCGAGCTCGCCGCGGGGTGAGAGCGACGAGACCACGACGTCGCTGCCGGTGACGGCACGGAGGCGGGCCTCGGCGTCGAGCATCGAACCGGTCTCGTAGCGGACGCCGTCGACCCGCGCCTCCTCGGCGGGGACGGAACGGCTGAACGAGACGACCTCGTGACCGCGCGATGCGGCCTCGCGGACGATGGCGCTGCCGGCGTAGCCGGTTCCTCCGACGACGGTGATGGTGCTCATGGCGTGCTCCTTCTTGTGCTGGGGCTTCCCCGCTGCGGGGTCGCACGGCTACGGTAGATCCATTAGTCACTCTTGGGAAGTAGGCACTTCTTGGTAACCGACCCCTCTCTCACGCTCGACCCCTATGCCGACGGCTGCCCCACGCGGCGGGTGCTCGATCGCATCGGCGACCGGTGGACGGTCCTGATCGTCGGCACCCTCGAGTCGGGCCCGCACCGCTTCACCGAGATCCGCAAGAGCGTGTCGGGCATCTCGCAGAAGATGCTGACGCAGACGCTGCGCGGTCTCGAGCGCGACGGGCTCGTGACCCGCACGGTGTTCGCCGAGGTGCCGCCCCGCGTCGAGTACGAGCTCACGACGGCCGGTCGCACCCTCTGCGCGCCGCTCAAGGCGCTCGAAGAATGGTCGATCGAGCACTTCGGCGACGTGCGAGAGGCCTGGGGCGAATACGACGAGCGGATCGCCTAGGAGGCGCGGGTCGGGTCCCCGTCGGCACCGGCGCGCCGGCGCGACCCTGGCAATCGGCCTGCGCTTCCGATGCATCCGCATCGATCGCACCGATCCGTGAGATGGTTGAGACAAGCAGACATCCCGGTGGATCCACCGGTCCTGCATGCAGATACCGTCCCCTGCCTGTGCCGCCTCCCGCGGCATCTCAAGTGCCTCCTCCCGACGGTCGCCCTCTCCCTGAACCGAGTGGAGCCGACCACGGTCGCCAGGAGCCGGGACACCAGCCGACGGCACCCGTGCCGCCCGGAAGGACCGCACCATGAAGACCATCGTCAAGGGCACCATCGCCACCGCCACCGGCGTCACCCTCCTCCTGGGAGGCGCGGGCACGTTCGCGCTCTGGAACACCAGCGCCGAGACGGCCGGCGGCACGATCGTCTCCGGTGGCCTCGAGGTCGAACCCAGCGCCGAGGCCGCCACCTGGACGGTCAACGGAGGCGCACCGCAGTCGACCATCGCCGGCTACCCGATCGTGCCCGGCGACGTCGTCGTCTACTCGCGCGACATGACGGTCACCGCGCACGGAGACGGCCTGAACGCGGCCTTCACCCTCGACCCCGCCTCGATCGAGGCCAGCTCGACGTCGTCGTCCGACGTGGCGCTCGCCGACTACCTCTCGTCGACGGCCCAGCTGACCGCCACCGGCGACGGCATCACGACGACCCCCGACGCCGTGACCGTGACCGGGCGCGACGGCCTCGAGGAGGACGTCACCGTGGCGGTCACCATCGAGTTCCCGAAGAGCACCACGGTCGGCTTCGAGAACGACACGCAGCTCGGCTCGGTGGACCTCGGGGCCGTCGCCGTGACCCTGACCCAGATCTAGTGGGCGCCCGCGGCACGTGGCTCGTCGTGGGGGTCGTCGCGACCGTCGTGGCGGCCGTCGTGTCGCTCGGCGAGGTGGGCGGCTCGTCGGCCCGACTCAGCGACTCGGCCAGCACCTCCGACGGTCCTGTCGTCGTGACGTCGGGGTCGGCGTCGCTGACCCTCGACGCGCTCGCCCTGCCCGCCGACCCGCTCTACCCCGGGCTCACCCTGCGCGGCCCCGTCACGGCGACGAACACCGGCACCGTCGGGCTCTCGCTCGGGGTGGCCGCGGCGACCGTGACGAGCGTCCACGCCGACACGGCGCCCGTGCCCGCCCTCCTGCTCGGGTTGGGCACGGCCACCTCGGCGACCGACTGCCGCGCGGGCCGCGCGGCCTCCGTCTGGTCGGGCACCGCGACCGATCGACCCGCCGCCGCGTCGGCGCCGACCAGCGTCGTCCTCGCCGCGGGGGAGTCCCGCACGCTCTGCGTCTCCGTCGCGATGGGCGACGACGGTCGGAGCACCTCGCAGGGACTCGGCGATCTCGCTCTCACCCTGCGTCTCACCGGAACGCAGGTCTGACCGTGCCCACGAACACCCGACCGCATCGCGGGTCGCGCCGGCCACCGAGCCCGCGCCGCTCGGTGCGTCGCGCCCCGGTGTGGGGCGCCGCCCTCGTCGTCGCCGTGCTCACGGCGCTGATCGCCGTGCCCGCCGAGGCGACCTGGACGGCACCCGTGCAGACCGCCTCGGCGACCACCTCGACGGGTCGGCTGGCCGTCGCGCTGACCGGTGTCGAGAGCCTGGCCACGACGTACTCGTCGTCCGCCCTCTCGCACCTGGCGACCGTCACGGTCGCCAACACCGGCACCGTGCCCGCCCCGTGGACTCTCGCCATCACCCCCGCGGGCGGCTCGACCCTCGCCACCGCGACCCGCGTCTCCACCTGGCCGCTGGCCTCGGGTCGCTGCGGCAGCCGACCCGCCGACGCCTCGTCGGGGACGTGGGCGACGGTCGGCGCACCCTCCGGGACCCTGCCGGTCGGCGCCTCCTCGTCCTGGTGCGTCCAGACGTCGATCACCCAGGCCGACCGGTTCGACTCGGTGGGCCAGACGGCGAGGCTCACCGCCGTGCTCACCGCGCGCCTCGGTTCATGGACCAGCGCCGGCTCGGCGACGTCGACGCAGACCGTCGCCGACACCCTCACGCCCGGGGCGCCGACCAAGACCTCCGAGACGGACAGCAGCATCTCGCTGACCTGGGCCGCCTCGTCGGACTCGGCCGCGGTGTCCCGCTACGGCGTCTACCGCGACGGGGTGCTCGTCGGCACCGTGCCGGCGTCGACGCGCAGCTACACCGACACCGGGCTGGGGGCCTTCCGGTACTACGCGTACGCCATCCGCGCGCTCGACGCGTCGAACCCGGCCCGCACCTCCCCGGCGTCACCGGCCATCCGGCACGCGACCGCGTACTTCACCAACAGCGATCGGTACGTCGTCCGCGACGTCGCCACGAACCGGTGCGCGACGGTCGGCGGCTCGACGAGCGGATCACCGCTCTGGTCGAGCGGCTGCCGGGGCACCACGACGCAGCTGTGGCAGTTCGTCGCCGAGGGGCAGTACCTGAAGATCACCTCGCCCGCGGTCTCGGGTCTGTACTGGGACAGCGCCAGCGATCGCCAGTCCGTGCTGCGCTCGGACAACGCGATCAGCGCTCAGCGCTGGACCGCCGTGCCGGTCGGCACCGGGACGGGCATGTTCCAGTTCCGAGACAGGAACTCGCTGTGCCTGACCAGCACCGGGTCGGGTGTGACGACGCAGATGCAGGTGTCGGCGTGCACGTCGTCGGAGACCCAGCTGTTCACCCTCGGGGCGTCGTCGTGACTCATGCGGCGCCGCCGTCGGGGTCGCGCTCGCGGTCGGGCTCCCGCTCGCGGACGGACTCGGGCTCGCACGCGCGGGGCGGGTCGGATCGGCAGGGCCGGGGCCTCGGCTCGATGCTCGCGCAGGCCGTCGCAGTGGTCGTGCTGATCGGCGTCGTGGCGGTCGGGCTGCTCGCCGTGGTCGTGCCCCGGCTGGTGGGTGGCGTGCCGCTGACCATCCTGACCGGCTCGATGGAGCCCGGTCTGCCGCCCGGGACGCTCGTGGTGGTGCGCCCGGTCGATCCGGCCGACATCCGGGTCGGCGATGTCGTGACCTATCAGATCCGCCCCGGGGTGCCCGGCGTCATCTCGCATCGTGTGGTGGGGGTGACCGTCGGGGAGGCGGGCCGCACGTTCACGCTGAAGGGCGACGCCAATGCCGAGCCCGACCGCGACGCCGTCGTCGAGGGGCAGGTCATGGGCGAGGTCTGGTACTCGGTGCCGTGGCTGGGGCGGCTGAACACGGGTGTCTCGGCGGGGGCGCGTGCGTGGCTCGTGCCGGCCGTCGGAGTCGGGCTGCTCGGGTACGCGGCGTTCCTCACCGGGCGCGGCGTCGTCCGCCGTCGCCGCGCGGATCGGCAGGGCTGACCGCTCTATCCTGACGAGAGGGGATCGGCTGCGACGATTGGAACCGCGATGAGCATGGAAGGCGCGGCCTGGAGCTCGCTCTACAAGATCTCGAGCGCGAGAGACGGCCAGCACGGCATCTCCCGCGAGGCCGTGCGGCGCATCATGAAGTTCGCGGTGCCCTACCGGTCCAGGCTGGTGGTGTTCATCGCCCTGTCGATCGTCGGGGCCTTCCTCGCGGTCGCGACGCCGGTGCTGGCCGGCCGGGTGGTCGACGTCATCGTCGCGCGGGGCGAGGTGGCCACGATCGTGCGGCTCGCCGTCCTCATCGCCGCGGTCGCCGTGGCCGACGCCGCCGTGTCACTCGTGACGCGATGGTTCTCGGCGCGGATCGGCGAGGGCGTGATCCTCGACCTCCGCACCGCCGTGTTCGACCACGTGCAGAAGATGCCGATCGCGTTCTTCACGCGCACCCGGACGGGCGCCCTCGTGAGCCGTCTGAACAACGACGTCATCGGCGCCCAGCAGGCCTTCAGCGGCACGCTGTCGGGCGTGGTCACGAACATCGTGGCCCTCGTCCTCACCCTGATCGTCATGCTCAGCACGTCCTGGCTCGTCACGGTCCTCGCCGTGATCATGCTTCCCATCTTCCTGGTGCCCGCGCGGCGCATGGGCAGCCGTCTCGCCGCGCTCCGTCGCGAGGCCGCCGACCACAACTCCGCGATGAGCACCCAGATGACCGAGCGCTTCTCGGCACCCGGCGCCACCCTCGTCAAGCTGTTCGGCCGCCCCGACGAGGAGGCCGAGGAGTTCCGCGTCCGGGCCGCCCGCGTCCGCGACATCGGCGTCCGCAGCGCGCTGCTGCAGTTCGTCTTCGTCACCGCGCTGACGCTCGTCTCCGCGCTCGCCTTGGCGCTCGTCTACGGGCTCGGCGGGTTCCTCGCCCTGGCCGGTCAGCTGGACACCGGCGAGGTGGTCACCCTGGCGCTCCTCCTCACCCGCCTCTACGTGCCGCTGACCGGTCTCGCGAACGCCCGGGTGGAGATCATGAGCGCCGTGGTCAGCTTCGAGCGCGTCTTCGAGGTGCTCGACCTCGAACCGCTGATCACCGAGAAGCCCGACGCCGTCGTCGTGCCCGAGGGCCCGGTGGCCGTCGAGTTCGACGACGTCCGCTTCGCCTACCCGTCCGCCGACAAGGTGTCCCTCGCCTCCCTCGAGGAGGTGTCCACACTGGACACCCGCGGTGGCGACGAGGTGCTGCACGGTGTGTCGTTCCGCATCGAGCCGGGGCAGACCGTCGCCCTAGTCGGCACGTCCGGTGCCGGCAAGTCGACGATCGCGCAGCTGCTCTCGCGCCTGTACGACGTAGACGGCGGCGCCGTCCGCCTCGCGGGGACGGATGTCCGCGACGTGACCTCCGCCTCCCTGCGGCGCACCCTGGGCATGGTGACCCAGGACGGCCATCTGTTCCACGAGACGATCCTCTCCAACCTGCGGTTCGCGAGGCCCGAGGCGACCGACGACGAGGTGTGGGACGCCATCCGCCGTGCGCGGCTCGAGCCGCTCATCCGCTCGCTGCCCGACCAGCTCGACACGATGGTGGGGGAGCGCGGCTACCGGCTCTCGGGAGGCGAGCGTCAGCGGATGACCATCGCGCGCCTCCTGATCGCCCAGCCGCGAGTCGTCATCCTCGACGAGGCGACGGCGGCCCTGGACTCCACGTCCGAGGCGGCCGTGCAGGCGGCGCTGAGCGAGGCGCTCGAGGGTCGGACGGCGATGGTGATCGCGCACCGCCTCTCCACCATCCGCAGCGCGGACATGATCCTGGTGGTGGAGGACGGCTCCATCGTGGAGCGCGGCACGCACGACGAGCTGATCGCCGCGGCGGGCCGCTACGAAGAGCTGCACCGGACCCAGTTCGCCGTGCAGAAGGACGTCGCAGCCGACGAGGAGGCGCGGGGCGGGTCGTAGCCCCCGAAGCGTCGAGCCCTGCGCCGACGTCTCGCCGCTCTCCGGCGCGCAGGCGGACGGGTCAGTGGCCGGCGCCCAGCCTGCCGGCGAGCCGGTCGTGCATCCGGCTGGAGGCCTCGTTCATCCCCTCGAGGACGACGTGCTTGCCGCGCCGCTCGTATCTCGTCGTGACCGCGTCGAGGGCGGCGACGGTGGAGGCGTCCCAGACGTGCGCCTGCGTGAGGTCGATGACGATGCGCTCGGGGTCGTCGCGGTACCGGAACAGGGTGGTGAGATCGTTGCTGGAGGCGAAGAACAGCGCCCCGGTGACGGTGTAGTGCGCTGCGGTGCCGTCGTCGGCGAGTGTGCGCTCCACGGTGGCGAGGCGGGCGACGCCGCGCGCGAAGACGACCATGGCGGTGATGACGCCGACGACGACGCCGATCGCGAGGTTGTGGGTGACGACGACGACCGCGACGGTGGCGACCATGACGATGGTCTCGCCGATCGGCATCCGCCTCAGGGTCGAGGGGCGGATGCTGTGCCAGTCGAAGGTCGCGACGGCGACCATGATCATGACGGCGACGAGGGCCGCCATCGGGATGATGGCGACGACGTCGCCGAGCGCGACGACGAGGATCAGCAGGAACACGCCGGCGAGGAACGTCGAGATGCGGGTGCGCGCGCCGGAGGCCTTCACGTTGATCATCGTCTGGCCGATCATGGCGCAGCCGCCCATCCCGCCGAAGAGGCCGGAGAGGATGTTCGCCGCGCCCTGACCGAGCGACTCGCGTGTCTTCTGCGAGGGGGTGTCGGTGATGTCGTCGACGAGCTTCGCGGTCATCAGCGACTCGAGGAGTCCGACGAGCGCCATCGCGAACGCGTAGGGGGCGATGATGCTCAGGGTGTCCCAGGTGAGGGGGACGCCGGGGATGAGGAGCTCGGGCAGGCTGCGGGGCAGCTCGCCTTCGTCGCCGACGGTGGGCACGTCGATCGCGGTCACGACGACGGCGACGGTGATCAGCACGATCGCGACGAGCGGAGCGGGGACGACCCGCGTCAGGCGCGGCATGAGGATCATGACGACGATGCCGACCGCCACGAGCGGGTAGACCAGCCACGGCACGCCGATCAGGTTCGGCAGCTGAGCGGTGAAGATGAGGATCGCCAGGGCGTTGACGAAGCCGACCATGACGCTGCGGGGGATGAAGCGCATGAGTCTGGCGACGCCGAGCACGCCGAGCACGATCTGGATGATCCCGGCGAGGATGACCGTCGCGATGAAGTAGTCCAGTCCGTGGTCGCGGGCGACGGGTGCGATGACGAGCGCGATGGCGCCCGTGGCCGCGGTGATCATCGCGGGGCGCCCGCCGAGGAACGCGATCGAGACGGCCATGACGAAGGAGGAGAAGAGACCGACCCGGGGGTCGACGCCGGCGATGATCGAGAACGAGATCGCCTCGGGGATGAGGGCCAGCGCGACGACGAGACCGGCGAGGACCTCCCGGCTGAGGATCTTCGGGGTGCGGAGCGCGGTCAGCACCGAGTGCTCGGCGCGGTCCCGGCTCGTGGTGGACGGGGTGGTCGCTGTGGTCATGAGGACTCCTGGGGGAGAGGGGCTCGCATCGTGTGAGCCGGGTGGGTGTCGACGGAGGGGTCGGCGCGCGTCGGCGCCACGCCATCTGCTCGACCGCATCTGAAGGCGGGAGAATGGCAGGAGGAAGTTCTGGTGCTCGGCTCATCAGCCGACGAATTAAACTCTACCCTAACGTAAGGGTCGAGTTAGGAGGTCGGTCACACATGGCGACATCGAACGGCATGATGCACATCGGTGAACTCGCCGAGCGTTCCGAGATGTCGCTGCGCAGCCTGCGGCACTACGACGAGATCGGCCTGCTGTCGGCCTCCGGTCGGACCGAGGGCGGTTTCCGGCTCTACACCGAGACGGACTACGAGCGGCTCATCCTCATCCGTCGCATGAAGCCCCTCGGATTCAGTCTCGACGAGATGGCGGACCTGCTCCGCATCATCGATGCTCTCGAGAACGGCTCGGACGAGAACCGTCGGGCGGAGCTGAGTGCGGAGCTGAGCGGCTTCGTCGAGCAGACGATCACGCGGCGGGAGAAGCTGCGCCGGCAGCTCGAGATGGCCGACGAGTTCCTCGAGCTCCTCCGCACCCGCTGACCGGCCGCCTACCGGGGAGGGTGCTCTCCGGCGAGAACGGCGAAGACCAGGCTGTCGGTCCATTCGCCCTTGCTCCAGAAATCCTGACGGTGGTGCGCCTCCTGTCGCATGCCGACCCGGGTCGCGAGGCGAGCGGACGACGTGTTGCGGGCGTCCACCTGAGCGACGACGCGATGGACGTCGTCCTGTCCGAACGCGATCCGCAGACCAGCCGAGACCGCCTCGGTCGCGTAGCCGCTGCCTCCGTGCTCGGGATCCACCGTCCACCCGAGCTCGACCGTGCGCCGCTCCGCCTCCGTCCGCCAGATCGAGATCGCCCCGATCGCCAGACCCGCCCGCTCGATCACGAGCGAGAGCGCACCCACGGGCTCGGCCAGACCCGTCCGACGCAGCCGTCGATCGAGCTGGACCCGGCCGGACTCGGCCGTCCACGGCTCCTCCAGGAGGTACCTGGCGACGTCCGGCCGGGAGTAGATCGCGACCAGTCGATCGAGGTCGCTCTCGCGATGCAGGCGGAGGGTCAGGCGAGGAGTCGACGCCACCGTGTCACCGTCCATGACCTCGATCCTCCTGCATGCGCCGTGTGCGCAGCCGGCTAAGGGCTCCGCATCGGGAATGAGTCCATGATGGGCCCGTCGGGCGATCGAGCGCGACATGGTCCCGCCCCGCGCGACGACCCGCTGGGGCGAACCCGGAGCCGTCGCCGCGACGTGACGCGCTCGCGTCCTAGCCTGGAGGGACGGACGGACGGCTCCGGATGAGAGGACGCATCATGCGACGTGACGAGCTCCAGCAGCGGGCCGCGGCTCGGGCGGACGAGCTGCCCGGGGCCGAGCTGACCCATCCCTTCGGCGAGGAGTGGGACGTCTACAAGGTCCGCGACAAGGTGTTCATGCTGCAGACGGCGCTGAGCGGCGACCCGATCGTCGTCCTCAAATCGTCACCCGCCGACTCGGAGGCGCTCCGCAGCGACCACGACGACATCACTCCCGGCTACCACATGAACAAACGGCACTGGATCACGCTGCACCCCGACGGCGGCCTCGATGCCGGCCTCGTCGACGAGCTCGTCATTTGATGGCCTCGCGGATCTGGTCGTCTTCATTCGACCGCAGCGGAAGAGAGTCCCACCACGATTCCCGTGTCGAGTACGTCGTGAGCTCTCGATGCATTGCGTTTCGTATGCCGACTTCAAGAGCAGCACTCGCGCCGAGGATGGCGGTGCTCGCTTCGATGTTCCAGCTATACAGACGAATGGCGGCTGCGGGATCATCACCGCAGGAAGCCAGGTAGGGGGCCAGTCGGCTGCTTCCGATGAGGATGGGCAGATTCGGCAAGGTCGATGGGTCGACTGGGTTCACGAGAGTCCTGGGCTAGATCGGAGGGCGCGGCCCTGGTAGCCTCGCAGGTGTAAGCCCCAGACGGGATGCGAGAGCATCGGCGCGCTGGGGCAATCACTTTTAACCCCTCAGGCTCGGCACGAGTCGGGGGACGACTCGGACGAGCACCACCATGCCGACGAGTTCGACGAGGGTCTGGGTCACGACGACCACCGGCGCCAGCGACATCGACGCCGGGAGCGCGAGTGCGAGCGGCAGCACGACGAGCGAGTTGCGGGTCGTGCCGCTGAACACGAGCGCCCGGGTCGCGGGCGGGTCGAACCGGAACACCCGTCCCGCCCCCACGCCGAGGGCGACCATGACGACGACGAACCCCGCGTAGATCGGCACCAGCACGAGCAGCCGGCCGAACGACGCGCCCACGGCTCCGGCCTGCGATGCGACGACCAGGAACAGCGTCGCCGTCATCAGCGCCAGCATCGTCCGCTCGATCGCGACACCGGCTCGATGACGGCGCGCGACGGCCTGCACCGCCGCGGCCGCCGCCAGCGGGACGGCGATGAGCACGACGAACGCGCGGGCGAAGGGCCCGATCTCGACGACGGCCACGCCGTCGGGGCCGATCATCAGCAGCAGGTACAGGGGGAGCAGGAGGATCTGGGCCAGCATCAGCACCGGTGCCGCCGCGAGCAGACGGGCGGAGGCTCCGCCTGCGAGGCCCGCGAAGACGATGACGTAGTCGATGCACGGGGAGAGCAGCACCAGGAGCACCCCGAACAGCAGGGCGGGTTCGTCGTCGACGAACCGCGACAGGCCGAACGCCACCACCGGGACGACGACGAAGTTCAGCACCCCGATCGCGACGAGGAAGCGCCCGTCGCGGAGCGCCCGCCGGATGGTCGCGAACGGCACACCGAGGAACGTCGCGAAGAGCAGCAGGGCGAGCACGGGCTCGATCGCCACCTCGAGGGTGTGCGCGGCCGGCACGGTGAGCCCGACGAGGCCCGCTGCGACGATCGCCGCCAGGTAGAGGCCGATCTGGTGCCGCTCGAGCCAGGACACGGCGCCGGTCAGGTGGGCGTCGACGGGCGGGGAGGAGGGCACCCGAACGACGGTAGGGCCTCGCGGGGGCGGCCGGGCACGCCCCGCCGTCTCCGCGAGCGGTCGTGGTGGGTCATGATGAGCGTGTGGGCGCATCGGATCACTTCTCAGGCGACGAGGTCGGGGTTCCGCTCGGCACCGGTCCCGACGTGCGGTCGCCCACTCGCGAGCTGGCCCGCGAGGTGCTCATCCACGGGCCGATCGCCCGCAGCGACCTGATCCGCCGGCTGGGGCTCTCGGCCGCCAGCCTCACGCGTCTGAGCAGGCCGCTCATCGACGACGGGTTCCTCATCGAGAGCGACGAGCGCGCCCGCGGCGGCATCGGACGCCCGGTGCGACCGCTGGACGTCCGGGTCGACGCCCACTGGCACGTGGGCGTCAAGCTCACCGGAGAGCACGCCTTCGGGGTCGCGACGGACCTCCGTGCGGCTGTCCTCGCCGAGGCCGTGGTCGAGCTCGGCGACCACTCGCCGGAGCGCATCGTGGAGGCGGTGGCCGAGATCGTCGCGGAGCTCACGAGCGCGGTCGGCACCGTCGCGCCCACCGCTCTCGGCGTCTCGATCGGCGGTCGGGTGTCGGGCTCGCGCGTCGTCGTCCGAGCGCCCTTCCTCGGCTGGTCCGACATCGACCTCGGGGGGCTCCTGGCGACCCGGCTGGCTCTGCCGGTCGTCGTGGCGAACGACGTCGTCGCGCTCACCGAGGCCGAGCACTGGTTCGGACTGGGCCGGGGGGTCGACGACTTCGCCGTCATCACGATCGGTGCCGGTGTCGGGTACGGCCTGGTCGTGCACGGGCGTCAGCGGATCACCAGAGACACCGGGCTGGGGCTCGGGGCGCACCACCCCCTCGACCCGACCGGGCCGCTGTGCTCGGACGGGCATCGCGGGTGCTCGAGCGCCATGCTGTCGATCCCGAGCATCCGCGCCTCCGTCTCGGAGGGGTCGGGGAGGGACGTCTCGTACGACGACGTCCTCGCTCTGGCCGGTGCGGGCGACCCGGCGGCCCGGACGGTGACGGAGCAGGCCGGTCGTGCCCTGGGGCGGTTCATCGCCGCGGTCGCCAATCTCACGATGGTCGACACCGTCGTGCTGGCCGGCGAGGGCATCGGGCTGGTGCCGCTCGTGCGGACGCGGATCGAGGAGGCGCTGGCCGAGGATCGAGACCCCGACGCGTCGGTCGTCGAGCTCCTGATCGGCGCTTCGGACTTCGGCATCTGGGCTCGCGGGGCCGCCACCATGGCCATCCAGTCCCGCATCGGGCGGATCGGCTGAGCCGCGTCGGTGTGGGGTCGCGGCGGGGACATCACGTGACGATGGTTCCGGTTCTCATCATCGATTGGATAAACGTATTGCCATAGATGCATGCGTCTGATGTGATGGGTGCATCCCCCCGATGAGAGAGGCACCACCATGACCGATGCAGAAGTCCACGCCGAGCACACCGTCACCGAGCACGAGCACGGCACCGAGTGCGGCCACGAGACCGTCACTCACGACGACCACGTCGACTACGTCCACGGCGAGCACAAGCACGCCCAGCACGGCGACCACTACGACGAGCACTGATCGTCCGACGGCCGACCGCGCCGCATGATCGAGGGTCCCACCGGTCGGTGGGGCCCTCGTCGCATTCGCGGAGGCTAATGTGTCGGTCATGAGCACCGATGCCCTCGACTCCGCGGCGGAGCTCTTCAAGGCCCTGTCGTCGGCCTCGAGACTCAGACTCCTCCGCCTCCTCGGCGAGGGGCAGGCGGGCGTGACCGCGCTCGTGGAGGCCTCGGGTCTGGCTCAGCCCCTGGTGTCGCAGCATCTGCGCGTCCTCCGGTCGGCAGGTCTCGTCGAGGTCACGCGCGTCGGCCGCGAGGCGATCTACTCGGTCGCCGACCGACACGTCTCGCACATCGTCGACGACGCCGTCGAGCACGCCGGCGAGGCGTCTCGAGCCTGAGCCTCGTCGCCCGGCGCGCCGAGCCGGTCGCGCATCCGTGTCAGGTCGCGATGCGTCGGACGACCCTCGCCGGGTTGCCCACGGCGACTACTCCCGACGGGATGTCGCGGGTGACGACGGCCCCGGCGCCGATGACGCTGTCGTCGCCGATGGTCACGCCGGGGCAGACGATGACTCCGCCGCCCAGCCAGACGTTGTCGCCGATCGTGATGGGCCGGGCGGCCTCGAGCTTGTCGCGTCGCGGCTGCGGGTCGACGGGGTGCGTGGGGGTGAGCAGCTGGACGTTCGGCCCGATCTGGCAGTCGTCGCCGATGGTGATCGTGGCGACGTCGAGCGCCGTGAGGTTGTAGTTGACGAACGTGCGGGCCCCGATGTGGATGTTCTCGCCGTAGTCGACGAACAGGGGTGGCTTGACGAACGCGTCGGCGCCGAGGGATCCGACCAGCTCTTCGAGGAGGGGCCTGGCGGCGGCCTCGTCCTCCACGGCCGCCCGATGGTAGGCGTCGGCGAGGCGCACGGCCCGTTGCGCGAGGCGCGCGTTCTCGGGGTCGTCGGCGATGTAGAGGTCTCCGGCGAGCATCCGTTCGCGGTTGCTGCGGTCGTCTCCGGCGAAGTGGTCGACAGTCATGTGGACGACCGTACACATCGAACCCCCGCCGTGTCGGCTCGGCCCGTCGGCGCTGCACGTCGGCGTCGCTGACCGCTCGCCGACCGGTCACCGACCGGCCGGCTCCTCATGCAGCACCTTGCGGGCGACGAGGTTGCCGAGCAGCTGCGCGACCTGCACGAGCACGATGATCAGCACGATCACGGTCACCATGACGAATGTGTCGAACCGCTGGTAGCCGTAGGTGATGGCGAGGTTGCCGAGTCCGCCTCCGCCGACGAGTCCGGCCACGGCGGTCGCGTCGACCAGGGCGACGAAGATGTAGGTGAGGCCGAGCACGAGGGGTCCGAGGGCCTCGGGTACGACGATCGTCGCGAGCACCCGCACGGGCGACGCCCCCATCGCGGCGCCCGCCTCGACCGAGCCTCGGTCGACGGCCACCAGGTTCGTCTCGGCGATGCGCGCGATCGAGAACGTCGCGACGATCGTCAACGCGAAGATCGCGGCCTCCGTGCCGATGCTCGTGCCGATCACGACACGCGTCAGTGGCGAGATCGCGACGATCAGGATGATGAACGGGATGGGCCTGATCACGTTGATCACCGCGTTCAGCGACGTGAAGACCACCGCGTTCTGCAGCAGGTTGCCGCGCCGGGTCGAGTAGAGCACGAGCCCGAGCACGAGACCGAGCACCGTCGCCAGGACGAACGACACGGTCACCATCTGCAGGGTCTGCAGCAGCGCCGTCACGATCTTCGGCCAGAGGACGGCGGGGTCGATGTCACGCACCGGCGGTCACCTCCGTCACGGTCGTCGTCCGTCGGAGGTCGACGACCGCCCGGTCGATGGCCGTGTCGTCGCCAAGCAGCTCGACGGTCAGATCGCCGAACAGCCTCGACTGCAGCTCGCTGATGCCGCCGTAGACGACGTTGAAGTCGATGCCGTGCGTGCGGGCGACGCGGGAGAGGAACGGGTCGTTCGATTCGCGGTCCTCGACGTGGAGGCGCACGATGCGTCCCGTGTGCACCTCACGGATCCGCGCGAGGGCTCCGGGAGTCGCCTCGTGGTGCAGCACCGACGAGACGAACCGTCTCGACGTGGGGTGCTGCGGGTCGGCGAAGAGGTCGTAGACCGATCCGCTCTCGACGACCCGGCCGCCCTGCATCACGGCGACGCTGTCGGCGAGCTCGCGGATGACGTCCATCTCGTGGGTGACCAGCAGCACCGTCAGGCCGTACTCGTCGTTGACCCGGCGCAGAAGGTCGAGCACCTCGCCGGTCGTCTGCGGATCGAGCGCGCTGGTGGCCTCGTCGGAGATCAGCACGTCGGGCCGGTTGGCGAGGGCGCGGGCGATCCCGACCCGTTGCTTCTGCCCGCCCGACAGTCTGGCCGGGTACTCGAGCGCCTTGTCGGCGAGTCCGACGAAGTCGAGCAGCTCGTCGACCCGGTCGACCGTGTCGTCTCGGGACAGCCCCGACAGCCGCAGGGGATAGGCGATGTTGCCGTAGACGGTGCGCGACGACAGCAGGTTGAACTGCTGGAACACCATGCCGATCCGGCGGCGGGCCGCGTACAGCTCCCTGCCCTTCAGCGACGACACCTCCCGCCCGTCGACCACGACCCGACCGCTCGTCGGCCGCTCGAGCGCGTTCACCGTGCGCAGCAGCGTCGACTTGCCGGCCCCCGAGTAGCCGACGATGCCGAAGACCTCGCCGCGCCGCACCTCCAGGTTCACGTCGCTGAGCGCCTCGAAGCGCCGGCCTTGCACGGTGTACGACTTCGAGACCTCCTCGAAGGTCACGACCGGGGCGGCGGTCACGAGTCCAGCTCGCGCGCGGCGGTCTCGAGCTCGGCGAGCGTGCTGCGGAGATCGGCGGCCGACACGTCGACGAGCTGCGTGGCGCCGAACGACTCCTCCTCGAGCGCGTCCGCCACTCGCGGGTCGGCGTAGGCGTCGGCGAGGAGGGTCCACGCCTCGTCGTCCGCGTCGTCGGCGCGCGTGACGACGGCGTTGACGTAGGGCCGCGACTCGGCGCTCAGCGAGTCGTCGAGGTAGAGGGCGTCGTCGGCGTCGACGTCCTGCGAGGGGTCGAAGTACGACGTGCCGACCACCACGGCGTCGAGGCTCGGGTCGTCGAACTGGGTGGGGATCGTCGTCGCGCCGATCGGCACGAACTCGAGCCCGAGGTCGTTGCCCGTCACGTCGTCGACGGTCGGGTAGACGCCCACGTCGGGGCCCAGCTCGATCAATCCCGCGGCCTGGAGGATGAACAGGGCGCGGCCGCCGTTCGAGGCGTCGTCGGGGATGGCGATCCGGGCCCCCTGGCCGATGTCGCCGATCGAGTCGAGGGTCGCCGAGAAGACGCCCCACTGCGTGATCGTGGTGGAGAACACCGGGGTCAGGTCGGTGTCGTTCGCGACGTTGTAGGCGCTGAGGAACGCCGTGTGCTGGAAGGCGTTCGCGTCGACCTCGCCAGCGACGAGCGCGGAGTTCGGCAGCGTCCAGTCGTCGAAGTTGACCCACGTGACGTCGAGCCCCTCCTCGGCGGCCACCGTCTTCACGGCGTCCTGGAGGTCGCTCTCACCGCTGCCCGCGATCCGCACGCTGAGCCGTTCGCCCGACCCGCCCGAACCCGCGGCCTGCGCGTCGGCGCCCCCGACGGCGGTGCCCGCCCAGAAGCCGCCGCCCACGAGCGCCGCCGCGACGACCACCCCGACGCCGGCGAGCAGCCCGCGTCGCCGCCGCCGCCGAGAGTCGTCGAGGGAGGCGCGGAGCCCGCTGGGTGCACGTCCTCCGCCTGCGGACTGCTGCGTATCGGACTCCTGCGCATCGGACTGCTGCGGTGCGGACTGCTGCGGTGCGTCGTGATCGGACACGGTGACTCCTGACGTCGAGGGGCGGGTGATGGCTGTGAACCCTGCCAGAGCCCCGCGCCGCGCCGTGCGACATGTGTCGCCGTCTTTCGCCGTGTGTCACGACGTGTCGTCATGTGACGGGGCACTGTCGCGACCGGTCCCGCCCGTGACACAAAGAACGGCATGAGCGAACAGAACCGCGACCTCGACGAGCGCCTCGAGTCGGCCTTCGGCCCCGTGATCGAGGCGATCGCAGACGGCGCCGTGGCGCGCGAACGCGACCGCCGCCTCCCTCGTGACGAGGTCGCCGCCCTGAAGGAGGCGGGCTTCGGGGCCCTGCGCGTGCCGACCGGCTTCGGGGGCTGGGGTATCTCCCTCGAACAGGAGTTCCGCCTCCTCATCCGCCTCGGCGCCGCCGATTCCAACCTGCCCCAGCTGCTGCGCGGTCACATCGCGTTCGTCGAGACCCAGCGAGCGCAGCCCGAGGGGGCGCTCCGCACCGAATGGCTCAGGAGGCTCGGTGCCGGTCGCACCCTCGTGGGCAACGCCCAGGCGGAACGCGGCGACGCGACGGCCACCGAGACGCGCCTCGACGAGAGAGGCGGTCGCCTGCTGCTCTCGGGGCGGAAGTTCTACAGCACGGGCACGATCTACGCCGACTGGATCTGGGTCGGGGCGAGGCGGGGCGACGAGGCCGTGGCTCTGGCGGTGCCGGCCGATGCGCCGGGGGTCACCCGCGTCGACGACTGGAACGGGTTCGGTCAGCGCCTCACGGGCAGCGGCACGACCGTGTTCGACGACGTCGAGGTCGACCCTCGACAGGTGCTGCCCTGGAGCGAGAACGCCGAGCGCCGACCGCTGGCCTACACGCAGGCGCTGTACCAGCTGGTGCTGCTCGCGGCGCAGGCCGGCACGGCGCGGGCCGTGCTGCGCGACGCGGTCGGGTTCGTCCGACCGCGCGCCCGCACCTTCGGAGTGGCGGGCGTGTCGCTGCCCCGGGAGGATCCGTCTGTCCAGAGCGTCGTCGGTCGTCTCTCGGCGATCGCGTCGTCGGTCGAGGCGATCACGCTGTCCGCCGTGCGGGGTCTCGACGCGCTCGACGGCGACGACGGGGCCGGCGAAGACGAGTACCAGCGGGCGCTGGCCACCGTCTTCGAGGCGCAGCAGGTCGTGCTGCCCCTGGTGCTGGAGGCGGCGACCTCGCTCTTCGAGGTGGGAGGCGCGTCGGCCGTCGACGCGGACCGGTCGCTCGACCGGCACTGGCGCAACGCGCGCACGATCGCCTCGCACAACCCCGCGATCCACCGCGAGCGGGCCCTGGGCGACCACCGGCTGAACGGCACGCCGTTCCGCACCGGCCCGCATGCCGCCGCCGCTGCCGCAGGCACTGCCGCTGCTGCCGCAGGCACTGCCGCTGCTGCCGGCGAGGGGGTCGCCATCAGCGACCGCTGTGACCTCCCGCCGAGCCGGCGCCGTCGAAGAGGAGCGTGACCGTGGCGCCGAGCGCGGTCGCGTCGGGCTCGCGGCGGGTCAGCACGTTCAGCAGGACGACGCCGACCAGCGCCTCGACGAGCGCGTCGAGGGGGGCGTCGGCGTCGACCTGACCGTCGCGCCGACCGGACTCGAGCCGTGCGACGAGCTCGGCCCGGGCGACGGAGGTAACGTGGTCGTCGTAGTGCCGGGCCACGTCGGCGTCCTCGGCCGTCGCCGCGATCGTCGCACGGATGAGACCCCCCGTCGTCGGCTCGGTCAGCGACGCGGAGGTCTCGATCAGCCAGTGCGTGACGTCGCGGCGCACATCACCGCTGCTGGGCACGGCGACCCGGGGGAGGAGGTGCCCCGAGAGCATCCCCTCGGCGACCAGCGCCCCCTTGTTCGGGTACCAGCGGTAGATGGTCGCCTTGCCGACCCCGGCGGCCGCCGCGATCCGGTCGAGCGACAGCTTGTCGTAGCCGCGCTCGGCGAGCTCGCTCGTCGTCGCCTCGAGGATGGCCAGGCGCGCCGCCTCGCTGCGGACCCGGCCGGGGCGTGCTGTCGTCATACGGTCATCCTCGTGCACGGCGCGGGCCGGTGATCGCCGACCCGCGCCTCCTGGGCTTCGCCGACCCGCGCCTCCTGAGATGCGCCGCCTGCAGAGGCGCGCCGCCTACTGGACCGACCAGCCGCCGTCCGAGGCGAGCACCGCGCCGTTGATGTTGACCGCGTCGTCGCTCAGTAGGAACGTGATCGACGCGGCGAGCTCCTCGGCCGTGGCGACGGTCGGGATGGCCGCCTGGAAGGGGCGCAGTCGCGCCGACCCCGCCTCCGACACGTTCGCGGGGAACGGGATGCCGGTGGCGACGCCGCCGGGGGCGACCGCGTTGACCCGCAGGCCCTGCTTCGCGTACATGAACGCGGCCGACTTCGTCAGCCCGACGACGCCGTGCTTCGACACCGTGTAGGCGTTGCCCGACGCGTTGCCGCGCAGACCCGCCTCGGAGGCGACGTTCACGATCGAGCCCCGGCCCGCCGCGAGCATGACCGGGATGACGGCGCGCGAGAGCTTGAAACCGCCGGTCAGGTTGATGCCGATGACGCGCTCCCACATCGCGTCGCTCGTCTCGTGCAGCGGCGAGAAGTCGTCGTTGATGCCGGCGATGTTCGCCAGCGCGTCGATGCGGCCGCCCGCGACCTCGACGATGCGGTCGATGTCGGCCTGGCTGGTGATGTCGCCGACCACGGTCTCGACGGTGCTGTCGGGCAGGGAGGCGACCAGCGCCTCCAGCCCCGGTGCGGTGATGTCGACGGCGATCACGCGCCCGCCCTCTCGGGCGACACGCGACGCGGTGGCCTTGCCGATGCCGCCCGCGGCCCCGGTCACGACGACCGTCCGCCCTGCGAAGCGACCGGCGGTGATGGTCTCGCGCCACGGGCCGTCGGCGTCGTCGGTCTCATCGGGCCGGACCCCGCCGTTGACCTGCAGCACGAGGCCGTCGACGAGCTCCTGGGGCAGTCGGCCCTGGCTGAGCGACACGAGCTGCTGCAGGGGTAGGCCGAGCACCGGGGTGAGGGTGCTCTCGTCGAACTCCCCGCCCTGGGCGAGCGCGCCCCGCAGGGCCGGCCCGCCTTCGGAGTGCTCGAGCCAGCGGCCGATCGTGCTCGAACCGGTCAGGGGGGCGGTGTTCTCGGGCATGCGGGTCTCTTCTCCATGGGTCGGGCGGCTTATTTCGAGACAGTTTGTCTCGTTTTGCTGGGAGCGGGCCGGATGTCGTCGCCGCACGACCTGAGGGGAGGGTAAAGCGACAGGTGTAGCGTGAAACGGGGTGCGCGACGTAGCGTGCCGAGGGCTCGGCGAAGCGTCGGGTCCGCCGAGTCACCGAGAGAACCGGAGTCATCCCCATGGAGCGTTTCACCGACAAGGTCGTCCTCATCACCGGCGGGGGGTCCGGCCTCGGCCGCGCCGCCGCCGTCCGTGTCGCACAGGAAGGTGCGCGCGTCGCGCTCGTCGACATCTCCGAGAAGGGCCTCGCTGCCTCGCAGGAGGCCGTGCTCGACGCCGTCCCCGGTGCCGAGGTGCTGACCGCCGTCGCCGACGTGTCGAGCGCAGCCGACGTCGACGCCTACGTGACCGCCACGCTCGAGCGCTTCGGACGCATCGACGCGTTCTTCAACAACGCCGGCATCGAGGGTCGGCAGAACCTCACCGAGGACTTCGGGGCCGACGAGTTCGACAAGGTCGTGTCGATCAACCTCCGCGGCGTCTTCCTCGGGCTCGAGAAGGTGCTCGGCGTCATGCGCGCCCAGGGCGACGGCGGCGCGGTCGTCAACACGGCGAGCGTCGGCGGCATCCGCGGCGTCGGCAACCAGTCGGGTTACGCCGCCGCGAAGCACGGCGTCGTCGGGCTGACCCGCAACTCGGCCGTCGAGTACGGCCAGTTCGGCATCCGCGTCAACGCCATCGCGCCGGGAGCGATCTGGACCCCCATGGTCGAGGCCTCCATGCGCCAGCTCGACGCCGACGACCCCAAGGGCGCCGCCGAGCAGTTCATCCAGATCAACCCGACCAAGCGCTACGGCGAGGCCGCCGAGATCGCTTCGGTCGTCGCGTTCCTGCTGTCGGACGACGCGACGTACGTCAACGCCGCGGTCGTGCCGATCGACGGCGGGCAGTCCGCCAAGTACTAGCGTTCGGCTCAGACCCCAGCAATTCGCTGAGACCCCGGTGCGCGCACGGGGGTCTGAGCGAATTGCTGGGGTCTCGTCGCGCTACGCGTCGCGCGGCACCCGCACGCGCAGCGCCCCGGCGTCCATCGTCGTGCGGAACCCGATCGCCTTGCC
Source organism: Frigoribacterium sp. CFBP9029 (assembly GCF_034045305.1). Taxonomy (NCBI): domain Bacteria; kingdom Bacillati; phylum Actinomycetota; class Actinomycetes; order Micrococcales; family Microbacteriaceae; genus Frigoribacterium; species Frigoribacterium sp. CFBP9029. The sequence goes on along the minus strand of NZ_JAXCWB010000006.1, from coordinate 20,379 downwards.
GAAGCCGTCGCCGTCGAGCTCGATCTCCTGGGGCTCCGACAGGCGGGCCGTCAGCTGCTTCGCCTTGACGTAGTTCATCGCCGCGATCTCGCGCGAGCCGACGATGCGCTTGAGCGGAGTGCGCTGCACGAGGCCGTTCTCGATCAGCACCTTCCCGATGATCTGCAGCCAGTGGCCGAGACCCTCGGGGCGCAGCAGCATGATGTCGAACTGGCCGTCGTCGAGAGCCGCGTCGGGCAGCAGCAGGATGTTGCCGGTGAGGGTGCCGCAGTTGCCGACGATCACCGTGTTCACGTGCGATCGCTTCGTGGGCCCGTCGTCGAACCGGTACCGCAGCTTGAGGGTGTTCTCGTCGCGCAGGGCGACGACGATCGCCTTGACGTAGGCGAGCCAGCCGATCTTCGCCTTGAGGTCCTCGTCGGTGGCGGCGAGCATCTTCGCGTCGATGCCGACCCCCGCCATCACCAGGAACGCGTGCTTCGAGATGGAGCCGTCGCCGGCGCGGATCTCGATGCGTCCGAGGTCGATGGCGCGGTCCTGACCGGTGAACGCGGTGTGGATCGAGTGGTCGACGTCGTCGAGCGTCAGGTTCATGTTGCGCGCGAGGAGGTTGCCGGTGCCCGACGGCAGCAGGGCGAAGGCGACGTCGTGATCGGCGAGCGTCTCGGCGACGATGCGCACCGTCCCGTCACCGCCGGCTGCGATGACCAGGTCGACCCCCGCCTCCAGCGCCTCCAGCGTGGCGCCGCGCCCCGGGTCCTCCTTCGACGTGTCGAACCAGAGCGTGTCGTCCCATCCCGCGGCCTTCTGCTCGCGATCGACGACCGCCTTGACGGCATCGAGATCGATCTTGATGGGGTTATAGACGACGGCTGCGCGCATGGACGACCTTCTGAGTGCGGGGTGGTCCTCCATGAAACCGCAGAACACACGCCGAAGGTCGCCGAGCCGAGGAGGCGCGGTGCCCGTCGCGTCCGGAGCCCCGGCGGGTCACGGGGTCGCCATCGGCCCCCGGCGCCAGGCCCGTCGGCGCCAGGCCCGTCGGCGCCAGGCCGCGGCCCGCGACGCCGCCGCGTGGTCCCGCGGCCCGGTCAGACGGAGGCGGGGCCGCTCGGTCGGTCGACGAGATGCGCCGTCACGGTCACGAGCGTCTCGGCGCGGTCGCCGTCGACGCCCTCGCCCGCACCCGCACTCGCGCCTTCGCCCGCGTCGTCCGCGCCCTGCTCGACCCGTGCCTTCAGGGCCTCGGCTGCACGCGCGAGGATCTCCGGCGTGGAGCCGTCGAGGTCGGTCGCGACCTTCGCCGTGACGGCGACGATCCCGGGGGAGCGGTGCACGTGCACGAGCCCCGTCGACTCGGCCCAGTCGAGCTCGGCGGCGACGGCGCGCACGGTCGACTCGACGGCGGGGTGCGCGTCGAACACGTCGATCACGCCGTCGATCCGCCGGAGCAGGTCGGTCAGGTTCTGCGAGAGTCGGTCGTCGGTGCTCATCGGTCGTCCGCTCGGGGGAGGAGCACGTCGTCGATCACGATGTCGACGGCGGCGATCGTCAGGTGGGTGTGTCGGGTCAGCGTCTCGACGATGCGGGCGCGCAGCTCGTCGGCGACGAGTCGCATGTCGCGGCCGTAGCGGACGGCGGCCGTGACCTCGACCGTGATGGGCTCGCCCGGCTGGGTGACGTCGCCCGAGAAGGTCGTGGCGCCGAGCACGACGCCGCTGTCCGCGTCGCCCGTCCGCCGCACGAGACCGCGGGCGGCCGCCTCGGTGATGCGCAGGTCGATGCCGGGGTCGGGGTGCCTGACCGGGATCTCGCGGCCGCCGACGACCTCGCGCCTGATCGACTCGAGCAGGCTGCTGATCCACAGTCCGTCGCGGTCGGGCTCGCGGGTGGCCTCGCTCTCGAGGGAGGCGCGCGAGAGCTCGTGCACCTGGGCCAGCGAGATCAGATAGAGACGGCACGCGGCGGACCCCTCGATGCCGGCGTCGCGGGGGGACCTGCCGCTGTCGAGGTAGTCGCTCAGACGCTCGACCGAGTACCCGTCGACGGTCTCGTCGGGGAGCGCCTCGTCGGGCAGCGCGCCGTCGGGAGGCGTCGCACCGGGCAGGGCGTCGTCGGGTGTCGTCATCGCCATGCCTCCATCTCCGTCATCAGGAAGGTGCGTGCTCGGGCTATCCGCCCGCGGACGGTCGAGACCGACATGCCCAGGGCCTCGGCGATCTCGGCGTACGAGTACTCGGCGGTCTCGCGCAGCAGCCAACAGCGTCGCTGGTCGAGGGGGAGCTTGTCGAGCGCCGTCCACATGGCGTCCATCTGGAGGCGGGCCTCGACGACCCGGTCGGGCGACTGCGACCGGGGGGCCGCGGGGTCGCGCTGATCGATGTCGTCGTGGTCGCGCCGGGCGCGCAGGCGATCGATGCTCTTGTTGCTGACGATGCGCATCATCCAGTTGCGGACCTGCGCGGGGTTCTCCAGATCTCCGAGTCGTCGCCATGCGGTGAGGAACGCGTCCTGCACGACGTCGTCGGATTCGAGATCGGAGCCGAGGAGGCGCGAGGCGTACACGCGCATCAGGGGACCGTGCCGACGGGCCAGGACCTCGTACGCGTGGACGTCGCCGTCGCGGGCTCGAGCGGCGAGGAGTGCGTCGCCGGCGTCGAGGAGGGGATCGTCGGTGGTGATGACGACCTCCTCATGGCGTGCGGTGCGCGGGTCGATCACCCGCGCTCTTCGTGGATACCACCTCGTCGCAGGCGGTGCGTCCGCGCTGGCCGGTAACGGTGGAGGCCCCCCTACCGGGGCCGTCGTCCGGCCGGAAAACGAGTGGCCCGTCGATCGTTCCTGATAGGAACCTGAACGACCGTGACCTCCGAGATGCTCGATGCGTCTGAATGATGTGTCCCGCTTCACGGGCATCGCGGACCTCCCCGGGTCGGCGACCACGACATCCAGCGACAACGACATCAAGGAGCAATCCCATGAGCAACGTCACCCCCACCACGACCGGCTCCGCCGCCGCGAAGACCTCGGGCTCGTCGGCCACCGGCAAGAACACGATCGCCGACGGCGTCGTCTCGAAGGTCGCCGGCATCGCCGCCCGCGAGGTCCGTGGAGTCCACGACCTCGGCAACGGAGCGGCCCGTGCCATCGGCGCCATCCGCAACGCCATCAACCAGCAGGACCGCAGCCAGGGCGTCTCCGTCGAGGTCGGCGAGAAGCAGGTCGCCGCCGACATCGTCATCGTCGCCGAGTACCCCGTCGAGCTGCAGCGCGTCGCCGACGACGTCCGCAAGTCGGTCGCCGAGGCCATCTCGCAGGTCGTCGGCATGGAGGTCGCCGAGATCAACGTCACCGTCTCCGACGTCCACATCCCCTCGGACGACAACGACGACGACACCGACGACAGCCGCGTCAAGTGACCGCCACGACAACCGGCATCCTCGTCGGCGCGGTCCTCGCGCTGACGGCGGTGGCCTTCGGATTCTGGGCCTTCGTCTTCGTGGCCATCGCCATGGCGATCGGCTTCGGCGTCGGTCGTGTCGTCGAGGGCAAGCTCGACGTCCGCGGTCTCGCGGACGCCCTCCGCGGGCGGCGGTCGTCGTGACCGCGGCGGTGACGGCCGACCAGACCCTCCACGGCCGGAACAAGATCACGTCGCGTGCCGTCCGCCGGGTCGTGTCGGCCGTCACCGCGGAGGCCCTCGAGGTCACCGCGTCCGATGTGTCGGTCGAACTGGCCGACCGCGACGGCGCGCTCAGCGTGATCGCCAAGACCCCCATCCGGATCACTCCGCTGGGGATCCCCGCCCGCTCGTCGGGCACCCTGCTCGAACGCCTCACCTCGGCGCAGGGCACCATCCGCGACCGGGTCCTGCAGTTGACCGGGTCGTCCATCGATCGCGTCGATCTCCAGATCACCGGCGCCGAACTCCGTGAAAGGAAGCGGGTCTCATGAGCAGCAGTCCGCTCTACCGCCGCGTCGTGCGTCGTGAGACGCACTCGTCGCGTGCGGTCATCGCGATCACCCTCGCGGTGATCCTGATCGTCGTCCTCGCCTGGATCGGCACGGAGTCCGTGCTCGCCGCGATCGGGCAGCAGCCGCTGCTCGTCGCTCCGGCCGACGCCGCCAGCGCCGTGCTCGGCGCCGCCGGGGCCGCCGTGGGCGTGCTCACGGCCATCGGCGCCGTCGTCGCCGTGATCGGCATCGTCCTCATCGTCGTCGCACTCGCCCCCGGGCGCCGCGGTCGTCGAGGCGGTCAGGTCGGTCGCACCGCGGCGATCGTCGACGACCGGGTCATCGCCCGCTCTCTGGCCCGCACCGCGAGCTACGCCGGCGACGTCGACCCCTCGCAGGTCAGCGTCAGCGTCGGCAAGCGGAAGGCCCTGATCGAGGTGACCCGCACCTCCGGTCGCAACACCGACGTGCGCAGCATCGACGAGGCCGTCCGCGACGAGCTCGACGCGTACGACTTCAGCCCCGCGCTCACGCACACCGTGCGCCTGTCCAAGAAAGGAACGGTCGGAGCATGAACAACACCAATCGCGCCCTCAACCGTCTCCTCGTCTTCGTGATCGGCCTCGTGCTGCTCGCCGGCGGTGCGGCCGTGGCGGTCGGGGCCCTCTGGCCCGACGTCCGCGACACCGTCTCCGGCGCCGCCTCCGACGCGTCAGGTCCGGTCTCCGACGCCCTGTCGGGTGACCAGGTCTGGATCCTCTGGGTCGTCGCCGCCGCCTCCCTGGTGCTGATCCTCCTGCTCGTCTGGTTCGCGCTCCGTCAGGGGCACGGTCAGACCGGCGAGCTGCTGACCGTCCACGAGGGGTCGGGCCGTGACGAGCCGACCGGTGGACGCCTCGTCATCGACGCGAAGGTCGCCGAGCAGGTCCTCGAGGAGGCGCTGGCCGACACCGCGGGGATCGTCTCGATCGACGTCACCGCCTTCCGCGTCAAGGGCGAGAACGTCCTCCGCGTCACGGCGGACGCTCGCAAGGGCGCCTCGCCCGTGGAGATCCGTCGCAGCATCGACCAGGCGGTCGCCCGCTGGGACGAGCTGCTCGGCACCGAGACGCCCGTGGTCATCCAGATCAACGGCGGTCTCCGCACGCAGATGGCCTCGGCCACGCGCCTCGACTGAGAAGCGCTCCGCAGCAGCATCCGCACCACCCCGGTGATGGCCCTCGACCTCCGACGAGGACGAGGGCCATCGCCGTCCCCAGACCCGCACGACCCCGCCGCCTGCATCGCGCAGACCGCCTCCCGCATCACGAAGAAAGGACGGCCTCATGTCCGAGTCCACCCACCACGTCACCCCCATCGACCTCGACTCGGCAGGTCAGTCCGCTCCCGAGACGCCCGAGCAGCGACTCGAGCGCACCATCGCGGTCACCGTGCTCGGCGTGACGGGCGTGCACCGTCTCGGCACCGGAGCGGCCCGCGTCGTCGGCGCCGTCCGCAACGCCGTCGGCTCGGCGGACTCGACCGGGGTGAAGGTCACCACGACCGACACGGGTCTGGCCGTCGACGTGTCCGTCGTCGCCGAGTACCCGACCAACGTGACCGAGCTGGCGGACACCATCCGCACCCAGGTCCGTCACGCGGTCGGCCAGCTCGACGGCGAGCCGGTGACGATCGACGTGACCGTGACCGATGTGCACGGCCCGTTCGACGAGGCCGACGCCGCCAAGGCCGCGGCCGACGCCGAGAAGAAGGAGCAGCGCGAGCGGGCGATCGCCGAGAAGAAGGCCCAGGCGAAGGAGGCGCTCGACACCGCCGGTGCGAAGGCCTCCGAGACCGCCGACAAGGCCAAGGCGGGTGCGTCCGACGCGCTCGAGAACGGTAAGAAGGGCGCGTCCGACGCGCTCGAGACCACGAAGACGGTCGCCGCCGACGTCGTCGACACGGCCAAGAGCAAGACGGCCGACGCCCTCGACGGCATCGCCGACGCCGTGGACGACGAGAAGGGCCGCCGCGACGCCGACCGCCGTGACGCCGCCGACGACGCTGATGCGGCTGCCGACGCGGCCGAGAGCGACGCCCGCCGCGCCCGCGAAGCGGCCGACGACGCAGAGCGTTCTGGCGACGCGAACGAGACCTCGGACGACGCGAGCGAGACCTCGTCCGACGCGAGCGGGACCCCGACGGCCGCCCCCTCCGCCGCGCAGGCCGCAGCGGACGCGGCGCAGGCTGCCGCCGACGCCGCGCAGGCTGCTGCGGACGTCGCCGCCGACGCGGCCGCCGCGGAGGCGGCCCGCGACGAGAACGGCCAGGCCCGCTGATGCGCGGCGCCCGGTCGGGCTCGACCCGACGCCCCCGCCCGCGGGCGGTCTGGGCGGCGCTGATCACCTCGGCGATCGTCTGCTTCCTGATCGTCGTCGGGGTGCTCGTGCCCGTGCTGACGCTGATCGGCGCGGCGGACGGCGGCACGGCCGGCGCCCTCGACGTGCCCGTCGGCCAGATCGTCGCGGCGATCGCGATCGGCTACATCCTCGCCCTCGTGCTGCTGGCACTGATCATCAAGGTCCGCAACGGCGCGCTCGCCTGGATCCTCGGTGTCGCGGCCGTCATCTCGACGCTGCTGGTGTCGCTGTGGCCGCTGGTCGCCGTGGCGATCGCCGGCGTCGACCAGGTGCAGGACGTCGTCCCGTTCATCCAGGACCTCATCCGGCAGTACTTCCCCGGGGCCTGATCCGCACCAGGAATGACCACAGCGGCTCCGCGGTTGCACGACGCATGACGTCTCCTGCCACCATCGGAATACTCGGCGCCGGCAAGGTCGGCACGGTGCTCGCCCGCCTCCTGCACGCCGCGGGGCACCCGGTGCTCCTCTCCGGGTCGGGCGACCCCGCGCGCATCCGTCTGATCGTCGACGTGATCGCCCCGGGTGCCCGGGCCGTCTGGTCGGAGGAGGCGGCGCGCGAGGCCGACATCGTCGTGCTCGCGCTCCCGCTCGGCAAGCTCGACTCCGTGCCGGTCGACGCCCTCGCCGGCAAGATCGTCGTCGACGCGATGAACTACTGGTGGGAGACCGACGGCATCCGCGACGACCTGGCCGACGTGCGCCAGTCGACCAGCGAGCTCGTGCAGCGGCACCTGCCCGACTCGATCATCGTCAAGGGCTTCAATCACATGGGCTATCACGACCTCGATGAGGGCGCGCTGCCCGCAGGCGACCCCGAGCGCAAGGCGATCGCGCTGGCCGCCGACGACGAGGCGGCCCTGGCCCGCGTCGCCGAGATCGTCGATGCGATCGGCTTCGACCCGGTCGCGCTGCCGAGCCTCGCCGACGGCATCTCGCTCGAGCCCGGCTCGCTCGCCTTCGGCGCGAACGTCGGCGCCGCCGAACTGGTCGAGACCGCCCGCTCGTTCTGGTCGTCGCAGCGCGGTCTCGCCGTCGGTCGTGCGCGTTCGCGTGACGCGGCGGTCGAGCCCGCCTGACCCGCGCCTCCTTCTCCACAGGCGTCGACACCGCACCTCACTGACCATGGTCATCGAGGCAACCATGGCTGAGAGATTCTCTTAACCATGGTTAAGTCCATAACCATGGCTAAGATCGTCGCATGGAGTCAGTCGCGTCCTCTGCCGCATCGGCGGCATGGCCAGGCGTCCGGTTCGAGTCGTACGCGTGGGACGACGACGAGCATGCACCGGCCTCGCGCCGTGCCAGACTCCGGGCGCGGGGTCCGTATCTCGCAGCGGTGACGCCCGAGATCGCCGCCACCGCGCCTCCCGGGCTGTCCGCCGATCTCGTCGTCGATGCGGAGGACGCCGTCGCCGAGCTGTCCCGCTTCGACACCGAGGTCGGGGCCTTCACCGCTCCCTTCGCCGCCATCCTGCTGCGGAGCGAGAGCGCCTCGAGCTCCGAGATCGAGAATCTCACGGCTCTGCCCCGAGGCATCGCCCTGGCGGCCCTCGGTAAGAAGGCCGGCCCGAACGCACGGCTGGTCGTGGCGAACGTGCACGCGATGGAGGCGGCGCTCACCCTGGCGGACGACCTCGACGAGGCTGCGGTGATCGGCATGCACGCGGCGCTGCTGGCCGACGACCAGCCGCACCTCACGGGCTCGTGGCGTGATCAGCAGGTCTGGATCGGGGGCTCCGGTCGCAGCCCGCACACCGCCGACTTCGTCCCGCCGCACGCCGACCGGGTGCCCGCCGCCATGGACGACCTGATCCGCTTCGCACGACGGGTCGACATCCCGGCCCTCGCCCATGTCGCCCTGACGCACGCGCAGTTCGAGACCATCCATCCGTTCCCCGACGGCAATGGGCGGACGGGTCGGGCCATCGTGCACTCCATGCTCCGCCGACTGCGCATCACGAGGCAGGTCACCGTGCCCGTCTCGGCCGGGTTGCTCAGTGACACGTCCGGGTACTTTGCGGCGCTCGGGGCCTATCGCGAGGGCGAGGTCGAGCCCGTCGTCCGGGCCTTCGTCGACGCGACGCTCGCAGCGGTCGTCAACGGCAGGGCGCTCGTCACGGATCTGACCGAACTCCGCCTCGAGTGGGGTGATCTGACGAGCGCTCGCCAGGGCTCGGCAGGGCACCGGATGCTCGATCTGCTGCAGCGCCAGCCCGTGGTCGACGTGTCGCTCGTGGCCCGTGAGCTCGGTGTCGCGACCAACAACGCGCGGGCCGGCATCGACCGGCTCGCCGCCGACGGGATCATCCGGCCGATCGGCGAGGCGCGGCGAGACCGGGTGTTCGAGGCGCCGGACGTGCTCGTCGCCCTCGACGCGTTCGCGCAGCGGGCCAAGCGCAGACACCCGTGACCCCTGAGCGCCCGACTCGCGGATTCTGCGTTTCTCTTCGTTGATCTTGTTTTCTGTGGGTTCATCGACGTAGAGTCTCGTCAGCACGACGAGAGAACCCGTCGTGAGAGCACGCAGACGACGAAGAGGTCACCGGGATGTACGCGACAGAGCGCTACGAGTCCATCGCCGACGACCTGCGCACCGTGGGCCGCGTCTCCGTCGCCGATCTGGCCGTCCGCTTCGACGTCACCCCCGAGACCGTCCGCCGCGACCTCGATCAGCTCGAGCAGTCCGGTCTCCTCCAGCGCGTGCACGGCGGAGCCGTCGCCGCGGGGCGCTCCAGCATCCGCGAGCTGAGTCTCAGCGAGCGCGAGGGGCAGCACTCGCCCGAGAAGACCGCCGTCGCCTCCGCCGCCGCGCGGCTCGTGCCCGCCACCTTCACCGGCTCCATCGCGATCGACGCCGGCACGACCACCGCGGCCGTCGCGGCGCAGCTCGCCACGTGGGTCCCGGCCGAGACCGGCACCGTGCTCACGGTCATCACGAACGCCGTTCCGATCGCCGCGCTGCTGCAGCACAGCCCGCACATCGAGCTGCACCTGCTCGGCGGTCGCGTGCGCGGGCTCACCAGCGCTGCCGTCGGAACGACCACCGTCGAGCAGATCCAGGCCCTCCGCCCCGACATCGTCTTCGTCGGGGCCAACGGCGTCAGCGCCGGGTTCGGCCTGTCGACCCCCGACGAGTTCGAGGGCGCGGTCAAGGCCGCCTACGTCCGTGCCGGGCGTCGGATCGTCGCCGTGGTCGACCGCACCAAGCACGGCGAGGAGGCGCTGGTCCGGTTCGCGCGCCTCCCCGAGATCGACACGGTGGTCACCGACGCCGCCCCCGCCTCCGATCTGGCCGACGCGCTCGCCGAGGCCGACGTCGAGGTGATCGTCGCATGACCGCCACCCCGCAGCCGGTCTCCGAGAGCCCGACCCCGCAGCATCTCGACCCCCAGCACGCCGATCCGCACCGAGCCGATCCGCAGAGAGCAGCCCGCATGATCCTCACCGTCACCGCGAACCCCTCGCTCGACCGCACCATCGAGCTCTCGGGTCACCTGCAGCGCGGTGCCGTCCAGCGGTCCGTGAGCACAACCGACGAGCCGGGCGGCAAGGGCGTCAACGTCTCGCGCGCACTGGTCGCCTCGGGTGCCGAGACGGTCGCCGTGCTGCCCGGCGCGCTCGACGACCCGGTGCTCGTCGCCCTCCGCGAGCGGGGCGTGCCGACGGTCAACCTCCCGATCGACGTGCGCCTGCGCTCGAACGTCACCGTCACCGAGCCCGGCGGCACGACCACCAAGATCAACGAGCTCGGCCCCGATCTCAGCGCCCACGCCGACGCGCTGACAGCGCTGATCGTCGAGCACGCGCCGCTCGCCTCGTGGCTGGTGCTGGCCGGCTCGCTGCCGCCCGGCCTGCCGACCACCTGGCTGGCCGACGTCGTCCGGGCCGTGCGCGCCTCCTGCGGTGACGACGCACCCCGCATCGCGGTCGACTCGTCGGGCGAGCCCTTCGCCGCTCTCATCGCCTCGGGCGTCGGCGTCGATCTGGTCAAGCCGAACGCGGAGGAGCTCGCCGAGATCGTCGGCGGCGACCCCGCCGAGTACGAGGCCGACCCCGCGTCCGCCGTCGAGGGCGCGCGTCGCCTCCGCGGGCTCGGCGTCGAGACCGTCCTGCTGACCCTCGGCAGCGCCGGCGCCCTGCTGATCGACGGCGAGGGCTCGTGGTTCGCCGCGGCCCCCGTCATCACCGCCCTGAGCACGGTGGGCGCCGGCGACTCGTCGCTGTCCGGCTACCTGCTCGCCGAGACGACGGGCGCTCCCGCCCCCGCGCGCCTCGCCCAGGCCGTCGCGTCGGGAGCCGCCGCGGCGGCCCTGCCCGGCAGCATCGTCCCCTCCCTCGACCAGACCTTCCCTGACGACATCGACGTCGTCCCGGTGGCCCCCGCGGCCGTCGGGCACCTCTGAGCAGCGTCGCCCACACCCAAGGAGCAGAACACCATGTCATCCCTCATCAGCACCGACCTCGTCGGTCTCGACGAAGACCTGGGCGGCACGTCGACCGACGTGATCCGCGCCCTGGCCGCCCGTGTCGCGGCGACCGGACGCGCCGGCTCGGCCGACTCGCTCGCCGACGACGCCATCAAGCGCGAGGCCTCCGTCGGCACCGGCGTGCCCGGCGGCATCGCCATCCCGCACGCCCGGTCGGCCTCGGTCACCGAGCCCACGCTGGCGTTCTCGCGCCTCGCCCGCACCGTGCCCTTCGGCGCACCCGACGGCGACGCCGACATCGTCTTCATGATCGCGGTGCCCGAGGGCGCCGACAGCGACCACATGACGGTGCTCTCGACGCTCGCCCGTGCGCTCATCCGCGACGACTTCACCGCGGCCCTCCGCGCGGCGAAGACCCCCGCCGACATCGTGAAGCTCGTCGACGACGAGGTCAGCGGCGAGGTCGCCGAGACGCGCGGCGCGACCGCGGCGTCCGCGACCGACGCGACCAGCGCCTCCTCGGCCGCCGGTGCCGCCGGCTCGACCGACGGCGCCCGCCGCCCGAAGCTGGTCGGCGTCACCGCCTGCCCGACCGGCATCGCGCACACCTTCATGGCCGCCGACGCCCTCGTCGCCGCGGCCAAGCGCCTCGGCGCCGACCTGCAGATCGAGCCGCAGGGCTCGGGCAAGGTCACTCCGCTCGACCCGGCCGTCATCGCCGAGGCCGACGCGGTGATCTTCGCCGTCGACGTCGACGTGCGCGACCAGGGCCGCTTCGCCGGCAAGCCCGTCGTCCGCGGACCGGTCAAGCGCGGCGTCGACGCTCCCGACGCCATGGTGAAAGAGGCCCTGGCCGCCGCCACGGACCCGAACGCCGCCCGCGTGGGCGGCACGGCCGGTGCCGCCGGTGCCGCCGCGGGCTCGACCGCCGAGAAGCAGGGCTTCGGCTCGTCGCTCAAGCGCTGGCTGCTGACCGGCGTGTCGTACATGATCCCGTTCGTCGCCGGCGGCGGTCTGCTGCTCGCGCTCGGGTTCCTGCTGTCGGGCTACGAGATCGCGGGCAACGCCGCGACCGTGCTGACCGACTACTCGCTGACCAACCTGCCGCCCGAGGGTCTGCAGTACTTCCTCGGTGCCGCCGCGTTCCAGATCGGCAATCTGTCGATGGGCTTCCTGGTCGCCGCCCTGGCCGGTTACATCGCCTACGCCATCGCCGATCGACCCGGCATCGCGCCCGGCTTCGTCGCCGGTGCCGTCGCCGTCTTCATGGGCGCCGGCTTCATCGGCGGTCTCGTCGGCGGTCTGCTCGCCGGCTTCGCCGCCTACTGGATCGGCCGTCTGAGCGTGCCGCGGTGGCTGCGCGGTCTGATGCCCGTCGTGATCATCCCGCTGGTGGGCTCGATCTTCGCGTCCGGTCTGCTCGTCCTCGTGCTGGGCGGCCCCATCGCCGCGCTGACCGTCGCGTTGACCGACTCCCTGAACGGCCTCAACGGCGGCGGGGCGATCATCCTCGGCGTCATCCTCGGTCTGATGATGTGCGTCGACCTCGGCGGACCCGTCAACAAGGTCGCGTACTCGTTCGCGGTCGCCGGTCTCTCGGCCGGCTCGCTGACCGACAACCCCGCACCGCTGATGATCATGGCCGCCGTCATGGGCGCCGGCATGGTGCCCCCGCTCGCGATGGCGCTCGCGTCGACGGTGCTGTACCGCAAGGGCTTCACCCAGGTCGAGCGCTCGAACGGCACCGCGGCCTGGCTGCTGGGCGCGTCGTTCATCTCCGAAGGCGCCATCCCGTTCGCTGCAGCCGACCCGCTGCGCGTGATCCCCGCCAGCATGGTGGGAGGCGCGGTGACGGGAGCCATCTCGATGGCCGCCGGAGTCACGTCGCAGGCCCCGCACGGAGGCTTCTTCGTGTTCTTCGCGATCACGGGTCTCGGCATGTGGGTCGTCGCGATCCTCGCCGGCACCGTGGTGAGCGCGGTCGTGCTCGTGCTGCTGAAGAAGTTCGTCCGTCGCTCGACGCCGGCCGGTGCCGACGCGTCGGTCGAGGCGGCCGAGGCCGGCTCGGTCGTCGGTCAGCGCAGCCCCGTCGTCGCCTAGGCCGCACGCCGCCACACACTCGACAGCCCGCCACCGAATCCGGTGGCGGGCTGTTGAATTCGTGGCGGGGTGGCCGAGGAGGCGCTACTCGGTCTTCTCCGTCTGCCACTTCTCGGGCGCACGGTCGCCGTTCGGGCGCACCGGGCGCACGTCGCCGACGATCGGGATGGCCCGCTTGCGCATCGCCCAGAGGTACCGGACGGTGAAGTGGGTGAGGGTCGACAGGCGGTTGCCGTTGCCGAGCAGGCTCGTGATGTGCACGAAGACCCAGAGCAGCCAGGCGATCGGGCCGGTCAGGGTGAAGCCGTTCGGCAGCTGGACGACGGCGGCGTTGGTGCCGACCGTGGCCATGGTGCCCTTGTCGTGGTACTTGAACCTGGTCAGCGGCTTGCCCGCGAACATCCGCTGGATCTGCTCGCCGATGTGCTCGCCGCCCTGGATGGCCGGCTGGGCCAGCTGCGCGAGGGCGTCGTCGGTGGCGGCGATGTCGCCTGCGGCGAAGATGCAGTTCAGGCCCTTGACCGTGAGGTCGTCGTTCACCTGGATGCGCCCGCCGTGGGTCTGCGGCACACCCCAGCCGGCGACCTCGGCGTGCGCGGCGACGCCGGTCGCCCAGATGACGAGCTCGGCCGGGATGAACTCGCCGTCGGCGGCGACGACCCCGTCGGGGCGCACCTCTTCGACACCCGTGTCGAGGCGCAGATCGACGCCGCGCTTGCGCAGCACCTTGGCGGCGTAGCGGCGGAGGCGCGGGGCGAAGGGCTTCAGCAGCTCGCCGCTGCGGTGCACGAGGGTGATCGTGATGCTCGACGCGTCGATCTCGGGGTAGGCGTCTTTCAGGGCCTGGTCGCGCAGCTCGGCCAGCGAGCCGGCCATCTCGACGCCGGTCGCACCGCCGCCGACGATGACGACCCGCACCTCCCCGCTGCCCTGCGACGCGGCCGCGTTCTCGAGCTGGGTGAAGAGCTCGTCGCGGATCCGCAGCGCCTGCGAGCGCGAGTACATCGAGTAGGCGTACTCGTACGCGCCCTTGGTGCCGAAGTAGCTGGTGTTCACGCCGTTCGCGAGCACGAGGGCGTCGTAGGCGATCTCCTCGCCGTCGCGCAGGGTGATGATGCGCTCGTCCGGGCGGATGGTGGTGAGCAGGCCGTGACGGAAGTCGGCGTTCGACTGCCGGGAGCGGAGGCTCCGCAGGAAGTAGGTGACGTCGCCGGCGTTGAGGCCGCCGGTCGCGACCTGGTACATGAGCGGCTGGAACATGTTGTAGACGTGGCGATCGACGAGGGTCACGCGGACGTCGACATTGCGCAGCGCCCTGACGGCGGCGATGCCGGCGAACCCTCCGCCGACGATGACGACGTGCTTACGGTGATCTTCGCTCATGCTGAGCTCCTGCGGGTGTCGATGGTGTGCGGATCCCCATCGACCCTTGAATTCGCGGCCCTCGTGCGGCCAGCCGCGAGCTTACTCGCCTCGGCGCGCCTCCGAAGTCCCAGTCGATCCCCAGCCCCGCACCGTGCACCGAGTGCGTCGGTGCACTTAGTGTAGGCACGTGACCGTCAAGACCCTCGCGCCCGATCGCCGTGCCGCCCTCAAGGCCAGGCACCGCCTCGCGATCGTCGACGCCGCCGACGCCCTGATCGCCGAACGGGGCGCCCCGAGGTTCAGCGTCGACGAGCTCGCCGAGCGGGCCGACGTCTCGCGCCGCACCGTCTTCAACCACTTCGCCTCGCTCGACGAGGTCGTCATGACGGCCTGCACTCGCGTGCTCACCGGCGCCGTCGACGAGTTCCGGGCCGCGACCGCGGCGACGCCCGTCGGAGACGGCTCGCCGGCGTCGATGTTCTCCGAGATCACCGCCGCCATGCGCGGCATCGACCTGCCCGCCGTGATCGCCTACCTCTGGACGGTGCTCGGCGACGACGGCACCGATCCGCGATCGCACCACCTCATCCAGGACGTCTTCACCCGCACGACCGAAGAGCTCTCCGCCGAGCTCGCCGTCCGTGGCAGCGACGTCGACGGACTCGAGGCGGAGATCCTTGTCAGCTCGATGATGAACGGCATCGCCGTCGTCTCGCACCGCTGGATCACCGCGACCGGCGCCTCCCTCGACCCCGCCTCGCGCGCCGAGTGGGACGCCCTCCTCGACCGACTCGTCTCGACCGTCCGACGCGGGTACGCACCCGCCGACTGACCGCCCCCGACCGCCCCCCCCGGCCGCCGCCCGCGACGGCCGACCCGCACCTCCTTCCCGACGACGCGACGCGAGGCTCCACCACCCCCACCGCAGCACACCCCGCTTCACCTTCTGGAGGAACCCAGCACCATGGCATCTCTGCTCTATCGACTCGGACGGTTCGCCGCCCGCCGGGCCTGGACGGTCGTCGTCGCCTGGCTCGTCGTGCTCGGCCTCGCCGGCGGCGCGTTCGCGTTGTTCGGCGGCACGCTCACGAGCGCCGTCAGCATCCCCGGCACCGCCACCCAGGAGGTCAGCGACGAGCTGGCCGACAAGTTCCCGCAGGCCAGCGGCGGCACCGGCACCGTGGTGTTCACCACGACCGACGACGCCCCCTTCACCGACGCCCAGAAGACCGCCGTCGGCGATCTTCTGACGTCCACCGAAGAGCTCGACGACGTCAAGGGCAGCACGAACCCCTTCGACACGCAGCGGCAGCTCGACGATCAGCAGCAGCAGGTCGCCGACGGTCGTCAGCAGATCACCGACGGCACCGCGCAGCTCGAGGCGGGCCAGTCGCAGATCGACGCGGCGCAAGACCAGCTCACCGCCGGTCAGCAGCAGCTCGACGCCGCGCGCGCCCAGGCCGAGGCCGCGGGTCAGCTCGCCGCCGCGCAGCCGCAGCTCGACGCGCAGCAGGCTCAGATCGACGCCGGCCAGCAGCAGATCGACGAGCAGCAGGCGACCCTCGACTCCAGCCGCACCGAGCTCGAGACGCAGAGCTCGACCCTGGAGGACGGCGCGGCCCTGCTGGCCCTCGCCGAGGACATCCGTCAGGTCTCGACCGACGAGACGACCGCCGTCGCGACCATCCAGTTCGACGAGGCGCTGAACCTCGTCCCGGCCGAGTCGAAGGAGGCCGTGGTCGCCGAGATGAACGAGGCCGACATCGACGGCGTCCGCGCCGAGGTGTCGAACGACATCGCCGCCTCCATCCCCGAGATCCTCGGACCGGGCGAGGTGGCGGGTGTCGTCATCGCCGCCATCGTGCTGCTCGTCATGCTCGGCACCCTCATCGGCGCCGGTCTGCCGCTCATCAACGCGCTGATCGGCGTGGGTGTCGGCGTGCTCGCCTCGCTCGCCCTCTCGGGCACCGTCGAGATGCTGTCGGTCACGCCCGTGCTGGGGGTGATGCTGGGTCTCGCGGTCGGCATCGACTACTCGCTCTTCATCCTGAACCGGCACCGCACGCAGCTCCGCGACGGCACCCCGCTGCCCGAGTCGATCGGGCTGGCCAACGGCACGTCGGGCAACGCGGTCGTCTTCGCCGGCTCGACGGTGCTCATCGCCCTGCTCGCGCTGAACCTCACGGGCATCCCGTTCCTCGGCCTGATGGGGACGGTCGGCGCGGTCTGCGTGCTGGCCGCCATCCTCATCGCGATCACGCTCACGCCGGCGCTCCTCTCGATCGTCGGGATGCGCATCCTGCCGAAGAAGGTCCGCGCCCGAGTCGGTCACACCGGCCCGGTGCGTGTGCCGAGCAAGCCCATGAAGACCAGCCGTGCCGTTCTCACCCTGATCGGCGGCGTCATCGTGCTGCTGATCGTGGCGATCCCCGCGCTCTCGATGCGTCTCGGTCTGCCGGCCGGCTCGTCCGAGCCCGTCGACTCGAGCGCGTACAAGGCGTACACGCTCGTCGCCGACAAGTTCGGCGCCGGGGTCAACGGTCCGCTGCTCGTCGTCGCCGATCTCGACGAGGCCGTGTCCGACGACGATCTCGTCGCCGAGCAGGTCCGCGTCGGGTCACTGCTGAAAGACCAGTCCGACGTGGTCGCCGTCGCGCCGATCGGCGCCTCCGACGACGACACGCTGCTGGCCTTCCAGGTCGTGCCCGACGGTGGTCCCACCGACGAGTCGACCGAGCAGCTCGTCCGCGATCTGCGCGGTCTCGAGCTCGACGGGGTGTCCGAGTTCGGAGTCGCCGGCAACGCCTCCGGCAACATCGACGTCAGCGAGAAGCTGTCGGCCGCGCTGCCGCTCTACCTGCTCGTCGTCGTGGGGCTCTCGCTGATCATCCTGATCTTCGTGTTCCGGTCGATCCTCGTGCCGATCACGGCGACCATCGGGTTCGTGCTGTCGCTGTTCGCGGCGTTCGGCGGGGTGACCGCGGTGTTCCAGTGGGGCTGGCTGGCGCCCGTCTTCGGCGTGCACGACCCGGGGCCCATCCTGAGCTTCCTGCCGATCCTGATGGTCGGCGTGCTGTTCGGGCTCGCGATGGACTACCAGCTGTTCCTCGTCAGCGGCATGCGCGAGTCGTACGCCCACGGTGCGGGGGCGCGTCTCGCCGTGCAGCGCGGGGTCCACGCGGGGCGCACCGTCGTCACCGCGGCCGCGCTGATCATGACCGCGGTGTTCGCCGGCTTCGTGTTCTCGAACTCGGTGATGATCCAGTCGATCGGTCTGGGGCTCGCGCTCGGCGTGCTGGTCGACGCCTTCGTCGTCCGCCTGCTGCTGATCCCCGCGGTGATGCACCTGCTGGGCGACGCCGCGTGGTGGATCCCGAAGTGGCTCGACCGGATCCTGCCCGACGTCGACGTCGAGGGCGCCTCGCTCGAGCGGTCGCACCCCGGCAGCTCGACCGACGCCGCCGCGAACGCCGACGGCGAGCACGCGTCGCACGTGATCGAGGGTGCCGCACCCGACGGTGCTCCGCACGTGCAGGGGTCGGACGGCCCGCCCGCGCACCGGGCGTAGCGGAACCGAGGAGGCGCGGTGCGGGGATATCCCGCACCGCGCCTCCTGCGTATCCCCGCGCGGGTTCGGCGGGTTCCCGCACCGCGCCTCCTGCGTGCACAATCGGGTTCGGCGGGTTCCCGCACCGCGCCTCCTGCATGTCCCGAGGGGGTTCGGCGGGTTCCCGTCATCCGCGGCGGGTCAGCGCTGACCCGCCACCGCCGACACGGACCCGCCGCGCCCCCGCCGCGTCAGCCCAGCGCACCCGCCGCCGCCGACACGGACCCGCCGAACCCCCGCGGCGGCCAGGCGACGCGTCAGTCCAGCGCCCCCACGGCCGACTCGGCCGCAGCCCGCACCCGGCCCGACGCGACGGCGGCGTGCGCGGCGTCGATCTCCGGCGCGAGCCAGCGATCCGGCCCCGGTCCGCCGACCCCGGGCCGCAGGGCCTCGACGACCGCGCGCGCCGGAGCCCCCATCTCGAGCGGGGCGCGCAGCTCGAGGGCGCGAGCAGCGGCCAGCGCCTCGATGCCCACGACGCGGGCGAGTCCGTCGACGGCGGTCCGCAGCTTGCGGGCGGCCGACCAGCCCATCGACACGTGGTCCTCCTGCATGGCCGACGACGGGATCGAGTCCACCGACGCCGGCACGGCCAGCCGCTTCAGCGTCGAGACGATGCCCGCCGACGTGTACTGCGCGATCATCAGTCCGCTGTCGACCCCGGCGTCGTGCGCCAGGAACGCCGGCAGCCCGTGGTTGCGATGCGGATCGAGGAGGCGGTCGGTGCGCCGCTCGGACATGCTCGCGACGTCCGCGACGACGATCGCCAGGAAGTCGAGCACGTAGGCGACCGGCGCCCCGTGGAAGTTCCCGTTCGACTGCACGCGCCCGTCGACTGTGACCACGGGGTTGTCGACCGCCGAGGCGAGCTCGCGGTCGGCGACCAGTCGGGCGTGGTCGACGGTGTCGCGCGCGCCGCCGTGCACCTGCGGGGCGCAGCGCAGCGAGTAGGCGTCCTGCACGACGGTGTGACCCGGGTGGGCGTGACTCGCGACGATGGGCGACCCGGCGAGCAGTCGGCGGAGGTTCGAGGCCGACGACTGCTGCCCGGCCTGCGGGCGGAGCGCGTGCAGATCGGCCGCGAACACGGCGTCGGTGCCGAGCAGCGCCTCGATCGACAGCGCGGCCGAGACGTCGGCCGTGGCGAGCAGCAGGTCGAGGTCGGCGAGGGCGAGGGTCAGCATGCCGAGCATGCCGTCGGTGCCGTTGATCAGCGCCAGACCCTCCTTCTCGGCGAGCACGACCGGTTCGATGCCGGCGGCCGCCAGGGCCTCGGCGGCGGGCATGGCCGTGCCCGTCGCGTCGCGCACCTCGCCCTCGCCCATCAGGGCCAGCGCGCAGTGGGCGAGAGGTGCCAGGTCACCCGAGCAGCCGAGCGAGCCGTACTCGGCGACGATGGGCGTGATGCCGGCGTTCAGCAGATCGACGTAGCGCTCGACGGTGGTGGGGGAGATGCCCGTCCGCCCGGTCAGCAGGGTCGAGATGCGCAGCAGCATCAGTGCGCGCACGACCTCGCGCTCGACCTCGGGCCCCGATCCGGCGGCGTGCGAGCGGACGAGGCTCTTCTGCAGCTGCGTGCGACGATCGGCGTCGATGTAGGTCGTGGCGAGGGCGCCGAAGCCGGTCGAGATGCCGTAGTGCGGGCGGTCGTCGGTGGCGAGCGCGTCGATGACGGTGCGGCTGGCGGCCACGGCGACCCGCGCCTCCTCGGCGATCCCGATGCGGACGCCGTGGCGCGCCACGCGCACGACGTCGGCGGCCGAGACGGGGCCGATCCCGACGACGACCGGCGTCTCGTCGGGGGCGGTGGTGGACGAGGAGGCGCGGGTCGAGTCGGTCATGACCACATCACACCGCGTCACCCCGGCCGCGCATCGTGGGCGCGCCGTGGGCGCCTTTCGAGTCGAGTCCGTGCCTGCCGCCCCGGTTGCCGGTATCTTCGATCCGTACCGGGCCGTTCGATCACGACGGCCTGTCATCTTTCACACCAAGGGGAACCCATGACCTACGCCAACCCGGCACCCGACGCCACGCCCACCACGCAGAAGAAGACGATGGCCGTCCTGTCGCTCGTCTTCGGCATCGTGAGCGTCGTGCTCAGCCCGTTCTTCCCGATCCTGTGGATCCTCATGGCGATCGCGGCCGTCATCCTCGGCTTCCTGTCGCGCAAGCGCGAGAACGCCCGCACGATGGCGCTCGTCGGCATCATCCTCGGCTTCGTGGGCATCGCGGCGAACATCGCCTCGATGGTCGTCGGAGCGATGATCGCCGTCCAGACGTTCCAGGGCTGATCCAGCAGAAGGGGCCGGGCCATGTGCCCGGCCCCTTCGTCGTACCCCCCCCCCGAGGAGGCGCGCGACGGATCACCGGTCGCCCGCGCAGGTAACGGGGCGATAACGAAAGAAGATCGTTCCAATCCTTTCGGGGGAGGGTGGCGAATCCTTTTCATCCCCACCGGGAATCACAGAAAAGGACCTGATCATGAATGCTTTCTCCCGTAAGAAGATCACCAAGGTCGGACTCGG